>CAUFMB010000001.1 GCA_959026535.1 uncultured Collinsella sp.
CGTGGGGACACATGTATGTCAATCCTGGTCTAACAGAGCCTTAAAAAATCATCCCAGATGACAAGGTAGCTAAAATTGTCCCGTCTCAAATTGACTAGTTCTGATAAAGCGATTTAGCAATTTCTAATCCTTTTGACCTGCAACTCTCTTGCATTGGTATCTTCATAAGGTAACCACCTTTACCTACCGTTTACCGCCACATTTACCACGTTTACCAAACCCCGCACCCTCTACGCAAGCCCGCTCAACGCCCGCCGTATAGTTCCCTCACGGCCCGCATCCAGCGGGTTGATTCGTCACCACGGTCGTGCGCGAGAGCGCATGGAAGGGGAAGTATCGTGAGCGATTGCAAGAGGGTTTACCGTTTTGGAACCGACGCCCAGGGCGCCTGTGTTACTGAGGGCGACAAGTCCATGAACTTCGTGCTTGGCGGCAAGGGCGCAAACCTTGCCGAGATGAGCCGCATCGGCTTGCCAGTTCCCGGTGGCTTTACCATTACCTGCCAGACCTGCGTCGAGTACTCCGGTGCCGGCAATGTCTGGCCCGAAGGCGCACTCAATGAGATCGTTGCCGCCGAGGCCGACCTCGAGGCCCGCTGCGGCAAGAAGCTCGGTGACGACAATGATCCGCTGCTCGTGTCGGTTCGTTCGGGCGCTCCGTTTTCCATGCCCGGTATGATGGATACGGTCCTCAACCTGGGCCTCAACGACGACTCCGTTCAGGGTCTCATCGCCCAGACGCAAAACCCGCGTTTTGCCTGGGATAGCTACCGTCGCTTTATCCAGATGTTCTCCAACGTTGTCATGGGCGTTGACGCCGACCTATTCGAGAATGCCCTGACCCAGGCCCGCCTGGTCGCTGGAGTCCGCGTCGACTCCGAGCTTTCGGCCGAGGATCTGCAGGAGCTCGTCGAGACCTTCAAGGGCATCTTCTCCGAGAACGTCGAGGCCGCCCTGTATCCCGAGCTCGAGGTCGCCGACGGCAAGCCCGTCTTCCCGCACGATCCTGAGCTTCAGCTGCGTCTTGCCATCCAGGCCGTCTTTGGCAGCTGGATGAACGAGCGCGCCTGCATCTACCGCAAACAGCACGGCATCTCCGACGAGCTCGGTACTGCCGTCAACGTCCAAGCCATGGCCTTTGGCAACAAGGGTGAGACCTCCGCGACCGGCGTCGCCTTTACGCGCAACCCGGCCGACGGCACCAAGGAGTTCTACGGTGACTTTTTGGTTAACGCCCAGGGCGAGGACGTTGTCGCCGGCATCCGCAACACCGAGCCCATCGCCGACCTCAAGGCCACCCCGGGCCTCGAGTCTGCGGGTGAGGAGCTCGAGCGCGTGTTCCTGACGCTCGAGGATCATTACCGCGATATGTGCGATATCGAGTTCACCATCGAGCAGGGCAAGCTCTGGATGCTCCAGACCCGCGTGGGCAAGCGCACTGCTACCGCCGCCCTGCGCATCGCCATCGAAATGGTCGAGGAGGGCCTGATCACTCGCGAAGAGGCCGTGAGCCGCATCGACCCCGCGCAACTCGACCAGCTCCTGCACCCGCAGTTTGACGCCTCCAAAAAGTACGAGGCGCTGGCCAGTGGTCTGAACGCCAGCCCCGGTGCCGCCGTGGGCGAGGTCGTGTTCTCGAGCGACGATGCCGTCGCGCGCGCCAACGAGGGCCGCAAGGTCATTCTGGTTCGCTGGGAGACCAACCCCGACGACCTGAAGGGCATGGTCGCCGCCGAGGGTATCCTGACCAGCCACGGTGGCAAGACGAGCCATGCCGCCGTTATCGCCCGCGGCATGGGTACGCCCTGCGTCTGCGGCGTTGAGCGCTTCCATATCGATGCCGCCGAGAAGGTCGTGCGCATCGAGGGCAGCGACCGCGTGCTGCACGAGGGCGATGTCATCTCCATCGACGGCACCCAAGGTATCGTCGTCGACGGCGCCGTCGATCTGGTTTCGGCCGAGCTCACCGGCGACCTGGACACCATCCTGTCTTGGGCCGACGAGATCCGTCTGGACGAGACCGACGGTCACGCCAACCACGTGCGCGTCAACGCCGACAACCCCGAGGATGCCGAGCTCGCTCTTGAGTTTGGCGCCGAGGCTATTGGCCTGTGCCGCACCGAGCACATGTTCCTGGGCGATCGTAAGAACATTATCCAGAGCTTCATCCTGTCTGACGATGAGGCCGTGAAGCAGCAGGCTCTGGCCGACCTGCTCAAGGTTCAGACCGAGGACTTCCTTGCGATGTTCAAGACCATGTCTGGTCGCGATGTGGTCGTCCGCCTGCTCGATCCGCCGCTTCATGAGTTCTTGGATAATCCTCGCGAGCTCGAGGTCGCCATCACCAAGAAGGAGGCCGCCGGCGCTCCCGAGGAGGAGCTCACTGCCCTGCGCGCCCGCCTGCGTCGCATTGACGGCATGGTCGAGTCCAACCCGATGCTCGGCCTGCGCGGCGTGCGCCTGTCCGTCGTCTTTGGCGATCTGCCGCTCATGCAGGTCCGCGCCGTCGCCAGGGCTGCTGCCCGCCTTATCAAGGATGGTGTCGACCCGCGCCCCGAGATCATGGTTCCGCTCGTTTCCATCACGGCCGAACATGTCCAGACCCGCGAGGTTATCGAGCGCGTGATCGCCGAGGTATCCTCCGAGGAGGGCGTCGAGCTCAATATTCCCGTGGGCACGATGCTCGAGCTGCCGCGCGCCTGTATGGTCGCTGACGAGATCGCTCACCACGCCGACTTCTTCTGCTTTGGCACCAACGACCTTACCCAGACGACCTTCGGCTTCTCCCGCGACGATGCCGAGGCCAAGTTCATCCCGCTGTACATGCACAAGAAAATCTTGAAGGACAACCCCTTCGAGACCATCGATACGGCGGTGCTCGAGCTGGTGCGCATGGCCGTCGAGAAGGGTCGTGCCACCAATCCCGACATGCACTTTGGCGTGTGCGGCGAGCACGGCGGCGACCCCAAGTCCATCAAGGGCCTGTTTAACGTGGCTGACGTGGACTACGTGTCTTGCTCGCCCTACCGTGTGCCGCTCGCGCGTCTTGCTGCCGCCCAAGCCAAGCTCGAGGCGAAGCGCTCCGTGTAACGTTTTGGGTTTAGACGCCTAGCGTAGCCCCCTTCATGCCGCCCGTCTCATTCGTGAGGCGGGCGGTTATCATGTGCGGGTTTTGTCTTTTTGTCTGCGTAAAAAATTGTTCTTGCAGCAGAAACCCGCGCGTGTATACTCGAATACGTTTGTTCAACTACGTGCCGGCCAGGGTGGTACGGCACCTCTAGAAGAGTAAGGAATTGCACATGGATTACATCCGCGCAATCGAGCGTCAGCAGATCCGCGAGGACATTCCTCAGGTTCGCGTCGCCGACAACGTCAAGGTTCACTACCGCATTAAGGAAGGCGACCGCGAGCGCATCCAGGTCTTCCAGGGCGACGTCATCCGCATGGCCGGCGCCGGTGCCCGCGAGACCTTCACCGTCCGCAAGATGTCCTTCGGTGTCGGTGTTGAGCGTACCTTCCCGCTTCACAGCCCCAAGATCGCCAAGCTCGAGGTCGTTCGTCATGGTCGCGTCCGTCGCGCCAAGCTGTACTACCTCCGCGACAAGGTGGGCAAGGCTGCTCGCATCCCCGAGAAGCGCTAAGAAGATCGCAGCGTCTGTCCACTCGTTTGGACACAAGGGTCACCTTCGGGTGGCCCTTCTTTTTATCTGATTTGCATGCAAGGAGGGCCTGGTATGGCCAATATGACGAGCTCGGTTTCGGCATCGCAGGTTGCCGGAGAGCTGGCGAGCGCTACGTTTGAGGAGATTCCCGCCCTCGTGGAGCATTATCGCGAGGACCCGCGCCAGCAGGTGATCAAGGCTTGTGAACGCGCCCTCAAACGCCATGCCAAAGAGCTTGCCGAGCGCGAGCGCGTCAATGGCATGTACGAGCTTATGCATGAACTTGGCGGCGATGGGGTGGTCGTTGGTGTCGACGAGGTGGGTCGCGGATCGGTGGCCGGTCCTTTGACAGTGTGCGCCGTCTGTCTTCCTATGGAGCCGCGCGTCTGGGGTATCAACGATTCCAAAAAGCTCACGCCCGCGCGCCGCGAGTTGCTCTCTGTGAAGATTTCCGAGGTGGCGACGGCGATCGGTTTTTGCCATATCGCGCCGAAGGATATCGATGAGATGGGTATGGCCCGCGCTATCCGTACCGCCGTTGCGGGCGCCGTGGCCGATACGGGACTTGAACCCGACTGCGTCCTCATGGATGGCAACCCCTTGGGCGCCGTTCCCAACGAGCGCGATGTGGTGAAGGGCGATGCCAAGATCGCCTGCATCGCCGCGGCGTCCATCATGGCCAAGGTCACGCGTGACGAGATGATGGTCGAGTACGACGCCGAGTACCCCGAGTACCATCTGGCCGAGTCGAAGGGCTATGCGAGCCCCGAGCACATCGAGGCCATTCGCAAACATGGACTTTGTCCGCTGCATCGTGTGAGTTTTTGCGGAAACTTTCTGCAGACTGAGCGCCTTTTCTAGGTCAATTGTGGAGACAGGGACCTTAAAGGTTCTATAAACCTGCTGGTAGCGGGCCGTATGCAACAGCATTGCTGCGTACGGCCCGTTTTTTGACGGCATTTGGTCAGCTTTTGGTTTGCTTCCGGTACTTACCCGCATGAAAGGTGCCCTCATCATCGGGGCAATGCAGTGTGCGGGAAAGGAGACCCCATGAGTGCCGCAAACAAAAAGAGCAAGACGCAGCAGCTCAAGGAGCGTTGGGAAAACGGCGAGCTCGACTGCGGGGCGATGACGCCCGAGTTTATCAAGGGGCTCAGTCCCCGCGAGCTGGGCATGCTGGGCGAGCTGATCACCATCGACTACTTTAACGAGCGCGGCTACACCTTGCTGGAGCAGGGTTATCGTTGCACCGAGGGCGAGGCCGATCTGGTGCTGCTCGATGAGCTCGACGATGTCGTGGTGATGGCCGAGGTCAAGACCAGGCGCGTTGCGCTGGATTGCAACACGCGGGTCTTTCCCGAGGAGGCCGTGGACGCCCAAAAGCAACGCCGCTACCGCCGCATCGCAAGTTGCTATCTCATGGAGCATTATCCGCTCAAGGCGATCCGCTTCGATGCCGTGGGTGTCACCATTCGAGGCGGGCATATTGCCGAGATCGAGCATCAGTACAACGCGTTCGATTGGCAGGTGTCGTGATGGCGTTCGAGACGTTTGCCGTTCACGCGGCCTGCATCCGTGGCGTCGAGGCGATTCACGTCACGGTCGAGGTCTCGCTTGCCGGTGGCGTTCCGGGCATTCAGATGCTCGGTATTCCGAGTATGGAGGTGATGGAGTCACGCGGTCGTATTCGCTGCGCGATGCGCTCCGCCGGGTTCGAGATCCCGCGCTCGGGCATTACGGTCAATCTGGCGCCCGGCGATATTCGCAAGACCGGTAGCGGCTTTGATCTGCCCATCGCCATCGCGGTATTGGCGGCCGATGGCCAGATTCCCCGCGACAACCTCGATCGTTGTCTTATCGCTGGTGAGCTTGGCTTGGACGGTACGGTGCTTCCTGTCAAGGGCGAGGTGGCGTTTCAGCTATTGGCGCGTGATATGGGGCTGTCTTTTATCGCCGGCAGGTCCGACCAGCATGTGCCGCTCGCGGGCGTGGATTGCGGATTTATCGACCATCTGTCTCAGCTTGCTCATGGTATGGGCGATGCCGCGCGGCACTACTTGGATTCTGAGGGTGTCGAGGCGACCTTTGAGCCCGAGCTCGACTATGCCGACGTGCTGGGGCAGGAAGTCGCTAAACGTGGCATGGCGCTGGCGGCGGCGGGCGAGCTCGGTTTGCTTATGATCGGGTCCCCGGGATCGGGCAAGACGATGCTTGCGCGCCGTATGACCGGCATCCTGCCTGAGCTTTCCGTTGAAGACCAGCAGGAGGCGCTGTGCATCCATTCGGTCTTGGGCGAGAACATCGATGGACTGCTTGCGGGGCATCGCCCCTTCCGCAGCCCGCATCACAGCATTTCGACCGCGGGCCTTATCGGCGGCGGGCGCCCGGTGCACCCGGGAGAGATCAGCCTGGCTCATGGCGGCGTGCTCTTTTTGGACGAGCTAGCAGAGTTTCCCACTGGCGTTCTACAGACGCTACGTCAGCCCATCGAGCGCGGCTACGTGAGGATCGTACGCGTCGACGGGGCCTTTACCTTCCCGTCGCGCTTTCAGCTGCTGGCTGCGAGCAATCCCTGCCCCTGCGGCTTTTTGGGCGATCGCGAGGTACCGTGTCGCTGCTCTGCGGCGATGGTCGAGCGCTATCGGGCTAAGCTGCGCGGTCCTTTAGCCGACCGTATCGACATGATGATCGATGTGACCCGTCCCGACCCCCAAGTGATTATCGAGGGTGCGGAGGGTATGTCGTCGGCCGAGTTACGTGACTACGTTGTGCGCGGTCGCGCCTTTCGCGCTTGGCGCGAATCCCGTATGGACGATGCGGATGCCGAGGCCGAGGATGACGAGACGCGGTCCATTGACGGTGTCGTTTCGACCTTTGAGCTCGATGATGCTGCCGAGAAATGCGTACTCGGTCTGTCCAAACGCACACATCTCACAGGGCGTGGCATCGTGCGCCTGGTTCGCATTGCGCGCACGATCGCAGATGTCGCCGAGAGCGAGCAAGTGACGCAGGACCACGTGCTCGAGGCGGCGATGTACCAGGGAAGGAGGGACCAATGATGGCCGAGGGGACCTTCGAGCTGCATCCAGGCGACGCGTTGTATCCTGAGACCGTTTTGGAGCTTTCTGATGTACCCCAGACGCTCTATGTGCGCGGCAACCCCGAGGTGCTTTCGACGCCCGCGCTCTCCATCATCGGCGCGCGCAAGGCCTCGCCGTATGGTCTTGCCGTGGCAGAGCTTGCGGCAAAGGTGGCGGTCGAGGCGGGAGTGACGGTAGTTTCGGGCGGCGCGGTCGGTTGTGACCAGGCCTCGGGTTGGGCTGCGGTCAACGCCGGCGGCAAACATGTCGTGGTGCTGGGGACGGGCGCTGACGTGGTCTACCCGCGTTCGAGTGCGGGGCTTATTACACGCACGCTCGATACGGGTGGCGCGGTCGTGTCGATCTCTCCGTGGGGCATAGGTCCGCGCAAGTTTGCCTTTCCGCGCCGCAATCGCGTGATCGCGGCCCTGTCGCAAGCCCTCTTTGTATCCGAAGCGGGTATGCCTTCCGGGACGTTTTCTACAGCCGAGGCTGCTATGGATTTGGGGCGCGAACTTCTTGCCGTGCCGGGGTCGATCCTATCGCCCGAGTCGCGTGGCACGAATTACCTCATTGCAAACGGTGCCTGCTGCATCATCGACGAGGAATCTATCGAGATGGCAATCTCACGCATCTACGGCACCCTGCGCTACTCGCGCCCCGATGCTCCCGGCATTGCCGACCTGAATCCAACAAAGCAGACCGTGATGCATGCGCTCATCGCCTCTCCGCTCAAGGTCGACGACATCGCGGCGCTCGTCTCACTCGATGCTGTCGGCGTACTCAAACTCTTGGGTTCGCTTGAACTCGAGGGCCTTATCGAGCGCATGATGGATGGAAGGTATGCGCCCTCCAAGTTTGCCCTTCACGCCCAGACGCCCTTCGGTCACAATGGAAAACGTGTCAATTAGAAAGGTGTTTGCAGATGCAGTTCGATCAGGTGACGGTTATCGGTGGCGGTCTGGCGGGTTCGGAATGCGCGATCCAGCTGGCAGACCGCGGGTTTGCCGTAAAGCTGTGCGAGATGCGCCCCCAGGTGAGCTCCCCGGCCCACCATACCGATCACCTGGCAGAGCTCGTCTGCTCCAATTCGTTTAAGTCGACCCGTCCAGATTCCGCTGCTGGCCTACTAAAAGCCGAGCTCGAGCGTATGGGTTCGGTGCTGCTCGATTGCGCCCATCGCGCGGCTGTTCCCGCCGGTGGCGCCCTGGCGGTCGACCGCGTCAAGTTTTCCGAGCTTGTCGAGGCCGAGGTTGCCGCCCGTCCCAATATCGAGATCATTCACGGCGAGGTCACGCAGATTCCCGAGGGTCACGTGGTCATTGCCGCGGGCCCCTTGTGCTCGCCGGCGCTGAGCGAAGAGGTCATGAAGCTCGTCGGCGGCGACGCCCTTGCGTTCTTCGATGCCGCGGCTCCGATCGTCGATGCCTCCACGCTCGATATGGACGTGCTGTTCTCGCAGTCGCGCTACGAGGAGCAGGGGAGCGGCGACTATCTCAACGCCCCGCTCAACAAAGAGGAGTACGAGGCCTTTATCGAGGCGCTCACCACGGCCGACCGCGTGGTGCTCAAGGACTTTGAGGGCGGCGATCTGTTCCAGGCCTGCCAGCCTGCCGAGGAGGTTGCGCGCACCGGCAAGGACGCTATTCGCTTTGGCGCCATGAAGCCCGTCGGCCTCACCGACCCGCGTACCGGACGTCGCCCTTGGGCGGCGATTCAGCTGCGTGCCGAGAACAAGGAGAAGACCGCCTATAACCTGGTGGGCTTCCAGACCAATCTGACCTTTGGCGAGCAGAAGCGCGTCTTCCATATGGTGCCGGGCCTGGAGAACGCTGAGTTCTTCCGCTACGGTGTCATGCACCGCAATACCTTTGTCGACGCCCCGCACGTGCTCGATGGCACCTTTGCCGTGCCCGGTACCGGTGTGCGCCTGGCCGGTCAGATCACCGGCACCGAGGGGTACATGGAGGCCGTGGCGACGGGCCTGCTCGCCGCGCTCAACACCTATGCCGAGGCTATCGGTGCCGCGGGCGTCGAGTTGCCGCGCGTGGGCGCCCTGGGTGCGCTCGTGGGCTATGCGACCGATCCTGCCACCGTGGGCTATCAGCCTATGCATGTCAACTTTGGCCTGGTGCCGCCACTCGAGGATGGTAAGCGCCGCAGCAAACGCGACCGCTACCAGGCTTATGCGGATCGCGCCCTCGAGGCCCTTGATGCCTATCTGGCCACTCGCCCCGATCTGTTTGGAGGCGACCGGTCATAGCTTTTGACCTGTACGACACCGTCGACTCGTTTATCGCCTATATCGCACGTGTTGAGGGACTTTCTCCCAACACGGTGACAGCCTATGGCTCGAGGCTGGAGCGCTTTGCTGCTTGGTGCGAGCGCGAGGATATCGATGCTTTCGCTGCCGACGTGCGCACCATTCGTCGCTATCTTGCCGAGCTTTCGCGTGAGCAGGTGGCTCCCCGAACGCTTGCGGCGCACCTGTCGGCTATCCGATCTCTCTATCGCTGGATGGCTGCCGAGGGGGTCGTGGAGGGCGATGTGGTCTCGGCAATTTCCTCGCCCAAGCTCCCGCGCGATCTACCTGGTGTGCTGACGACCCAACAGGTGGAGGCGCTGCTCATGACGCCTGATACCTCAACACCCGCGGGACTGCGCGATGCGGCGATGCTCGAGCTGCTCTATGCCTCGGGCGCCCGTATCTCTGAGCTCGCAGCACTCAATGTGGAGTCCATTGCGTGGTCCGAACGCACGCTGCGCCTGTGGGGCAAGGGGAGCAAAGAACGTATCGTCCCTCTGTATCGTCGTGCGCTCGAGGCGACGCGTCTCTATATTGAGGAGGGAAGGCCGGAGTTGCTCGCTCAGGCAAAGCGTCGTGACCCCGCTATCGGGCCGCATCCGCTGCTTATATCGGCGCGCGGTAATCGCATGAGTGCCGCCATGCTCAGGCGGCGGTTTCATATGCTGGCGACGCTCGCCGGTATTCCGGCCGACATCGCGCCTCATGCGATGCGCCACACCTTTGCGACCGATCTGCTCGAGGGCGGTGCGGACCTGCGTTCGGTTCAAGAGCTGCTGGGACATGCGAGCCTGTCCACGACGCAGATTTACACGCATCTTACGCCCGATCGGCTTAAGCGCGCCGTGACCCAGGCCCATCCCCGGGGCGAGTAGGCTGGGCGGCTCGTGTTGCGCTTAGGTGTGTGGTTTTGATTGCGGGTTGGCAGGAAGAAGCATTCCTGCTATCATTCATCGGGTTGCTTCACGGCAACATGTTTTTATCACGCACGCGCGGCTACTTCATACCGTGGTGCCCGGGCTTTGGTAGCACATGTCCGGGTTGGTTTTGGAGGATGACCCCGCGCGGAGGCAAACCACAGGAGGTTTAACATGGCTACCAAGATTAATATCCGCACCCTGCTCGAGGCCGGCTGCCACTTCGGTCACCAGACCCGTCGCTGGAACCCCAAGATGAAGCCGTTCATCTTCGGTGAGCGCAACGGCATCTACATCCTCGACCTCAAGCAGACCATCCTCGACGCCGACCAGGCCTACACTTTCGTCAAGAACGTCGCCAAGGGTGGCAATGTGCTGTTCGTCGGCACCAAGAAGCAGGCTCAGGAGGCCGTCAAGAACGCCGCTGAGCGCGCCAACATGCCTTATATCAACCAGCGTTGGCTCGGCGGTATGCTGACCAACTTCGTTACCATCCGCTCCCGCATCAACCGCATGGAGGAGCTCGAGGCCATGGTCGAGGACGGCCGCATGGCAGTGCTCCCCAAGAAGGAGCAGGCTGTTCTCGGTAAGGAGCTCACCAAGCTCCAGACCAACCTCGGTGGCGCCCGCGACATGAAGGGTCTGCCCCAGGCTCTCTTCGTCATCGACACCAAGCGCGAGGAGAACGCCATCAAGGAGGCCCAGCGCCTGAACATCCCCGTCGTCGCCCTGATCGACACCAACTCCGATCCCGACGAGGTCGAGTACGGCATCCCCTGCAACGATGACGCTATCTCCGCTGTCACCCTTATGTGCGAGCTCATGGCTGACGCCTGCCTCGCTGGCTCCGGCAAGGAGCAGGTCTCCGAGGCCGAGATGGCCGCTGAGCCCAAGGCCGAGTAAATCAGTCTTAGTTAATTCTTTTTCATCTCTTTGAAAGGAACCACAATGGCCCAGATTACCGCCGCTATGGTCAAGCAGCTCCGCGAGATGACCGACTCCCCGATGATGGAGTGCAAGAAGGCTCTCGTCGAGGCTGACGGCGACATGGACGCCGCTGTCGACGTTCTGCGCAAGAACGGCCTTGCCAAGGCTGCCAAGAAGGCTGGCCGTGAGACCAACGAGGGCGCTGTCGCCGCGTTCGTCTCCGAGGATGGCAAGACCGGCGCTCTGCTCGAGCTCTCCTGCGAGACCGACTTCGTTGGCTCCAACGCCAAGTTCACCGGCTTTGCTTCCAAGGTCGCTGAGGTTGTCGCTACCACCGAGCCCGCTGACGTCGACGCTCTGCTCGAGAAGCCGATGGGCGAGGAGACCGTTTCCTCCGAGCTCACCGAGATGATTCACATCATGGGCGAGAACATGAAGATCTCCCGCTTCGCCGCCCGCAAGGCCGAGAACGGCGCTCTTGCTTCTTACATCCACATGGGTGGTAAGATCGGCGTCCTCGTCGAGTTTGCTTTCGAGAAGGCCGAGACTGCTCAGGCTGAGTCCTTCAAGGCCTTCGCTCACGACGTTGCCCTTCAGGTTGCCGCCGTCGCCCCGATCTGCGCTACCCGCGATCAGGTTCCGGCCGAGACCGTCGAGCACGAGAAGCAGATCTACATGGCTCAGGCTGCCGAGTCCGGCAAGCCCGAGGCTATCCAGGAGAAGATGGCTGTCGGCCGTCTGGAGAAGTTCTACAAGCAGTCCGTGCTCACCGAGCAGGAGTTCATCAAGGACAGCTCCCTCACCATCAAGAAGTACGCTGAGCAGGTCTCCAAGGAGCTTGGCGACACCATTACCGTCGTTGCCTTCGACCGTCTGGTCCGTGGCGAGTAAATAAGCTCTTGTAGTTGGTAATGAGCAGGCTGTGGGTTTTACTCACAGCCTGCTTTTTCATGGCTCTTATCAGAGCCTTTGATATCATATTGAGAGTCTAATTAAAGGAGGATCGCTTTGTCCGACATCCGATATAAACGCGTGCTTCTTAAGCTTTCCGGCGAAGCACTGATGGGCGATGGCCACTATGGCATCGACCCCAAGGTTACCGACCATCTTGCCAAGCAGGTCAAGGAGCTGCTCGCCGTTGGCCATGAGGTCGGCGTCGTTGTCGGCGGCGGCAATATTTTCCGCGGCATGGCCGGTGCTGCCGGTGGCATGGAGCGTGCTCAGGCCGATTACATGGGTATGCTGGCAACCGTTATGAACGCGCTTGCCCTTCAGGATGCTTTCGAGCATAACGATGTTCCTTGCCGCGTTATGAGCGCTATCCAGATGAACGAGATTTGCGAGCCCTATATTCGTCGTCGCGCCATCAACCACCTGTCCAAGGGCAATGTCGTTATCTTCGCCGCCGGTTCGGGCAATCCGTACTTTACGACTGACACCGCCGCGGCCCTTCGTGCCTGCGAGATCGGTGCGGAGATTCTGATTAAGGCCACCAAGGTCGACGGTATCTACGACAAGGATCCCGTCAAGTGCGCCGATGCCGTCCGCTTTGACAAGATTACCTATCACGAGGTTCTCGTTCGCGGCCTGCAGGTTATGGATTCCACGGCTACGGCTCTGTGCCAGGATAACCGTATGCCTATTTTGGTCCTCAACATCGATGGCGAGGACACCGTCAAGCGCGCGCTCGCGGGTGAGCCCGTCGGCACGCTCGTCTATCAGGAGGATTAAGCATGGCAGAGAACATCACCGCCCATATGGACAAGTCGCTCGAGTCCCTCAAGCATAACTTCTCCAAGGTCCGTACCGGTCGCGCCAACGCCAACATTCTGTCCGACATCACCGTTGATTATTACGGTGTCCCCACGCCGGTCACGCAGGTTGCCGCCGTCAAGACCCCCGAGGCTCACATGCTGCTCATCGAGCCGTGGGACAAGGCGCTCATCAACGCTATCGTCAAGGCCATCGGCGCTTCCGATCTGGGCATTACCCCCAACTCCGATGGCACCGTCGTTCGTCTGCCGTTCCCGGCGCCCACTGAGGAGCGCCGTCGCGAGCTCGTCAAGGAGTGCCGCGAGTACGCCGAGCAGGCCAAGGTGTCTATCCGTAACATCCGTCGCGACTTCAACAATAAGCTCGAGCGCGATGAGGAGCTCACCGAGGACGATGTCCGTCGCGAGCAGGCCAAGGTCCAGAAGCACACCGATGAGTATGTCGCCAAGGTCGAGGAGCTTCTGAAGGAAAAAGAAGCCGAGGTCATGGAGATCTAAGGTGCAATACGACGAGCATAAACTGGTCGAGTACTTTGCCGACGCCCCTGCGGGCGTCGGTTTTTCCGACCTTGACCTCAATAACATTCCGCACCATATCTCGTGCATCATGGACGGCAACGGTCGTTGGGCCACGTCGCGCGGTCTTGCACGCACCGAGGGTCATAAGGCAGGTATCCTCTCGCTGCGCGAGATCATTACCGCCTGCGTGCGCCTGGGCGTCGACGTGCTTTCTGCCTATGCGTTTTCTACCGAAAACTGGAACCGTCCGCAGCATGAGGTCAACGTCTTGATGCATCTGTTTGCCAAGACGTTTATCGACGAGCTGCCGCTTCTGAAGCGCGAAAACGTGCGCGTTGTCTTTTTGGGCGACATTTCCGCGCTGCCCAAGAAGACCCGCGACGTTTTTGAACGCGGTCTTGCCGAGTGCGCCGATCACACCGGTATGACGCTGGCGCTTGCCGTCAACTACGGTGCGCGTGCCGAGATTACCCGCGCTGTCCGTCAGATTGCACTCGACGCTGCCGCCGGTAAGATCGATCCTGCCGCAATTGATGACGACATGGTGGCTTCCCACCTCTATACTGCCGGCCTTCCCGATCCTGAGCTTGTGATTCGCACCTCTGGTGAGCTGCGCCTTTCGAACTATCTGCTGTGGCAGGTGGCTTATTCCGAGTTCTACGTCACCGATACCTATTGGCCCGACTTTGATCGTTGGGGCCTTGTCGACGCCATTTTGGCCTATCAGGGCCGTGACCGTAGGTTTGGTGGACTGAGCAAGACCGAGGAGGCTTAATCGTGTCCGATCGTCCCAAGGCATCTGCTCCCAAGACGCCTGCGCGCAAAGCTGCCACTGCGGGAGCGCCTGCAGCGAAGAGCGGCACCGGTTCGTGGCTGGCGGGCTTTATTACCCGTGCCGCCGCCGGTATCGTCTACGCCGTTGTCTTTATCCTGTGCCTGGTTTTGGGTATCGTGCCCACGGCCATCTTTGTTTCTGTCATGAGCGGTCTGTGCTGCTATGAGTTTTTCCGTATGACAAGGCTCGATGGCAAGATGGCTAACGAGCGCATGGGTATCGCTGCCGCCGTACTCTTTCCGCTGTCGGCGTTGGGCGATTCGATGTTGCTGAATGCCCTGCTTTTTGCCCTGATGCTCGCTGTGGGCATTTGGTATGTCTGGTCGCCGCGTACCCGCATCTCTGATGTGGCAGTGACGCTCATGGGTCCCATCTACACTGGCTTTATGCTGTCGGCTATCGTGCTGCTGCGCGATGCCGTGCCCGGTTTTGCCGGTGCCCTGCTTTCAGTGGGCGTTTGCGCGTCCCTTTGGGTCTCCGATTCGTTTGCCTACATCGTGGGCAGCCGTATCGGCAAGCACAAGATGGTTCCCAAGATTTCTCCCAAAAAGAGCTGGGAGGGGTTTGTCGGCGGCATCCTGGGCTCGGTTTTGATTTGGCTCATCCTGTGGGCGACGCACTTCTACAAGCTCAGCCTGCCCTATGCGCTGCTGTGCGGCGTGGTTGTGTCCATTCTGGGCGTTATCGGCGACCTTATCGAGTCGCGCATCAAGCGCGGTGTGGGCGTCAAGGATTCCGGCAACCTTATCCCGGGCCACGGCGGCATGCTCGATCGTAGCGATTCGCTTATCTTCGGCTGCATCACCGCGCAGCTGTTGCTGATGATCGGAGGCGTGCTGTAATGTCTTTCCAGACGACGTATGGCTCCGATGGACGTCTCCGCGTTGCCATCCTGGGCTGTACAGGCTCTATCGGCACCCAGGCGCTCGATGTGTGCCGCCAGCATGCCGATCGCCTGCAGGTGACGGCGCTGTCCGTTAACTCCAGTACCTCTGAGCTCGTTGCCGCTGCCCGTGAGTTCTCGGTTCCGGCGGTTGCCGTGGCCGATGCCGCTCATGGCGATGACGCCGTGCTGCAGGAGTTGCCCGAGGGAACGAAGCTCGGCGTTGGCGCGCAGGCGGTTTGCGAGCTCGCGCGTCGCGACGATGTCGACTGCGTGCTCGTCGCTATTGTGGGCGCCGCCGGTCTCGAGGCGAGCCATGCGGCCTTGACCTCGAATAAGCGCCTTGCCCTTGCCAACAAGGAGTCCCTCGTCGTCGGTGGCGACTTGCTTATGCCGTTGGCACAACCGGGCCAGCTTATTCCGGTCGACTCTGAGCATTCCGCCATCTACCAGTGCTATCTGGGGGAGAACCCGCGCGAGGCCCACTGCATTTGGCTCACCTGCTCGGGCGGTCCGTTCTTTGGCCGCACGCGCGACGAGCTCGATCGCGTGACGCGTGCCGATGCCCTCGCGCATCCCACGTGGGCCATGGGTGCCAAGATCACCATTGACTCCGCCACCCTCATGAACAAGGGCCTGGAGCGCATTGAGGCCATGCATCTGTTTAACTGCGACCTCGATTTCATTAACGTGGTCGTGCAGCGTCAGTCCAAGATTCACTCTATGGTCGAGTTCGCCGACGGCTCCGTGATGGCGCATCTCGGTGCATCCGACATGCGTATTCCCATCCAGTTCGCGTTCTCGTATCCCGAGCGTTGGGATACCCCGGCGCCTCGTATCGATTTCCGCGAGCTGGGGCAGCTCACGTTTGATGCTGCCGACATGGATACCTTCCGCTGTCTGGCGCTGGCCGAGCGTGCCGGCAAGACGGGTGGCACCATGCCGTGCGTGCTTAATGCCGCCAACGAGGTTGCCGTCGATGCCTTCCTGCACGATGGCTGCAGCTTTACCGATATCGATCGCATTGTGGAATCCTGCATGGACGCCCACGATATGCAGGCGGTCGATTCGTTTGAGCAGCTTCGCGACATCGATGCGTGGGCGCGTGAAAAGGCTGCGCAGGTGCTCGCCGCAACCCGTTCCTAACCCATAAGGATTGCTTTTTCGTTTTATGGATACTGTTCTGAGCGTTCTCTCATCGGTCTTTTGGGGCCTGCTGATGCTTTCCGTCCTCGTGTTTTTGCACGAGGGCGGCCACTTTTTGGCGGCGCGTGCCTGCGGCGTCCGTGTGACCGAGTTCTTTTTGGGTCTGCCGTGCCGCTTTGACATCCATTACACGTCGCGTCGCATTGGAACCAAGTTTGGCGTGACCCCGCTGCTGCTGGGTGGCTACGCTGCCATCTGCGGTATGGATCCGACCGATGTTTCGTGCGCCGATCGCGTGCTCGCGGCTATCTATCGTCATGGTCGCGTGACCGTGGCCGACCTTGCTGTCGAGCTCGAACTTTCCGAGGAGGATGTGCTCGAGGCATGCGCCCTTTTGCTGGGCTGGGGCTCCATCGCGCCCTGGTATGAGGAAGGGGAGAAGCCCTCGCCGAGCTACTATCCCACCAAATATCAGACGTTGCCACGAGACACGGCAGGCTATACCACCTTTGATGGTCGCCGTTTCGATCGCGAACATGCGACTGCCGAGGGCGATGTGTGGGAGCTGCCGTGCGGCGAGGCCGAGTTCCTTGCGCAAGAACGCTCGCACACCTATCTTGGCCAAGGCTTTCTCAAGCGCGCCTTTATGCTGCTCGCAGGCATTATCGTCAATATCTTGACGGGTTTTTTGCTCCTTATGAGCATCTATTCCATTGCGGGTGTCACCGTGCCGATGGATACCAACGTGATCGGTCAGGTTGACGAGGGATCTATTGCCGCCAAGGCGGGTATCGAGGCCGGTGATGCGATCCTTTCGGTTGACGGTGTCTCATGTTCTACTTGGATGGATGTCTACGATGCCATCGGCAAGGCCGCCGGTAAGGACGATATCGCCATCGAGTACGAGCGTGACGGCAAGCAGCATTCGACCACGGTTGCGCTCAAAGAGGACGAGCGCCTAGGTGTGTATGCCTCTACGCAGGTGGTCCGTTTAGACCCGATCACCTCGGCGCGTCTGTCATTCTCCTATGTTGTACAGACGGCGGATGGCGTGATGCGCCTACTCCAGCCGCAGCATACGATGGAGATTCTCGATCAGTCTTCTTCGATCGTGGGTATTAGCGTTATGTCCTCACAGGCTGCTGCTGCCGGCCCCGTAACGTTCCTGTCGTTTGCCGCGCTCATTTCGTTCTCGCTTGGCTTTATGAACCTGCTGCCCATCCCACCACTCGATGGCGGCAAGCTGGTCATCGAGATCATTCAAAAGATTGCGGGCCGCGAGCTTCCGCTCAAGGTCCAGACGATTGTGAGCTATGTGGGCATCGCGCTCTTTGCGCTGCTGTTTGTCTATATGCTTCGTTCCGACATCCTTCGATTTATTCTGTAGGGGAGTGTTTGGATTGTCTTTATCCCATCCTTTGCCTCGCGAGTTGACGCGCCCCGTGCATGTGGGCGGTGTGCAGATCGGTGGCGGCGCGCCGGTGGTGGTCCAATCCATGACCTGCACCGATACCGCTGATGCCCAGGCAACGCTTGCGCAAGTGTGCGCGTTGGCGCAGGCTGGCTGCGATATCGTGCGTGTGAGCGTGCCCACCGAGGCCGCGCTTGAGGGTTTCCGCACCATCTGTGCCGAGTCTCCGGTGCCGATTGTCGCTGATATCCACTTTAACCATAAGCTCGCCATTGGTGCCGTTGAGGCCGGTGCCGCCAAGCTCCGCATCAATCCCGGCAACATTGGCGATTGGGCCAAGGTCGATGCCGTGATCGATGCCGCGGGCGCCGCTGGGTGCGCGATTCGCATTGGCGTGAACGCGGGCTCGCTTGAGCAGGATATCGCCGAGCGCGAAGACCTCACGCAGCCCGAAAAGCTCGTGATGTCGAGCGAGCGCTTCGTCAAGCACTTTGAGGACCGCGGCTTTACGAACATTGTGCTTTCGGCCAAGGCCCATAGCGTGCAAACGACGCTCGATACCTATCGAGCCCTGTCGCGTGAGATTCCTCACGTTCCGCTTCACTTGGGCGTAACCGAGGCGGGTACCAAGCTTCAGGGCACCATTAAGAGCTCGGTGGGCCTTGGTATTCTGCTGTCTGAGGGTATCGGTGACACCATGCGCGTCTCTCTCACGGCCGATCCGGTTGAGGAGCCGCCGGTTGCCTGGGGTATTCTGCAGTCGCTGGGCCTGCGTCGCCGTGGCCCCGAGATTGTCTCGTGCCCCACGTGCGCCCGCTGCCAGGTTAACCTCATTCCCATCGCCGAGGAGGTCACCGAGCGGCTTAAGAACTACTCCGCGCCGCTTTCTATCGCTGTGATGGGATGTGCCGTTAATGGCCCCGGTGAGGCTTCTGATGCCGACCTGGGCGTTGCTTGCGGACGTGGTCAGGCCTTGCTCTTTTCGCATGGCCAGATCATTGGTAAAGTAGCTGAGGACCAAATTGTCGACGCGCTTATGGCAGAGGTCGACAAACTTATTGAGGAGAAATAAATGACCCGAGCAATGTATATGTCTAAGCTCTATGCGCCGACGCTTAAAGAGGATCCGGCGGACGCTGAGCTCGCCAGCCACCGCCTGCTGCTCCGTGCCGGAATGATCCGCAAGGAGGCCGCCGGTCTGTATTCCTACCTGCCGCTCGCATGGCGCTCGATTCGCAAGATCGAGAACATCGTGCGCGACGAGATGGATGCCGCCGGCGCCCAGGAGCTCATGATGCCCATTATGGTCGACGCTGAGCTATGGCGCGAGTCCGGCCGCATCGACGCCTATGGCAAGGAGCTTGTGCGCTTTGACGACCGTCACGGTCGCGAATTCGTGCTGGGCCCCACGCACGAGGAGACCGTCACGGCCCTGGTGCGCAACGAGCTGCGCTCCTACAAACAGCTGCCCGTCAACCTGTACCACATCCAGGATAAGTTCCGCGACGAGTTCCGTCCCCGCTTTGGCCTGATGCGTGGCCGCGAGTTCATCATGAAGGACGCCTACAGCTTCTCCGCAACGCAGGAGAGCCTGCAGGAGGAGTACGACAAGATGAAGCAGGCCTATGCCAACATTTGCGAGCGCTGCTACATCAAGGCCCTGCCCGTTGTCGCTGACTCCGGCGAGATCGGTGGCGATACCTCCGTCGAGTACATGGCTTTGGCCGACGCCGGCGAGGCTTCGCTCGTCTACTGCGACGAGTGCGGCTTCGCTGCCGACGATGAGGCCGCAAGCACCAAGGTCGTTGTGACCGAGGGTCCTGGCGACGGTACGCTCACCAAGGTCGAGACTCCGGGCATGGGCACCATCGAGGCCGTTGCAAAGTTCTTCGGCTTCCCCGAGAACGGCACGCGCAAGTCCTTGGCTCTCATCGATGCCGAGGGCAAGCCAGTCGTGGCCATTGTTCCGGGCGATCATGAGCTCAATGACTGCAAGGCCGAGCATGTCTTTGGCAAGGGTTATCGCATGATGACCGATGAGGAGCTCCAGACCTACGGTCTGCATAAGGGCTTTATCGGACCGGTTAACCTTCCCGAGGGCATTCGCCTGGTGTGCGACGAGAGCCTGCGCGAGTCCAAGCAGTGGGCCTGTGGCGCCAACGAGGTCGACTATCACTTTACCGGTGCCTGCCCCGAGCGCGACTTTACCGTCGACGAGTGGGCCGACCTGGTAACCGTTGTTGCCGGCGACCCCTGCCCGCACTGCGGCAAGCCGCTCTCCGCTGCCCGCGGCATCGAGGTCTCTCAGGTCTTCCAGCTTGGCACCAAGTATTCCGAGGCCATGGGTGCCACCTTTATGGATGAGGACGGCAAGGAGAAGCCGCTTATCATGGGTTGCTACGGCGTGGGCGTGTCCCGCTCGCTCGCTGCCGTCGTGGAGCAGCACAATGACGAGCATGGCATCGTCTGGCCGGTCTCCGTCGCTCCGTACGAGGTCGCGGTGATTCCGCTCGATCCCAAGAAGGAGGAGTGCTCGACCGTCTGCGAGCAGATTGTTGATGGCCTGTGCGCCGAGGGTATCGAGGTTGTCGTGGATGACCGCGATGAGCGTCCCGGCTTTAAGTTTGCCGATAACGACCTTATGGGCTTCCCGTATCAGGTCGTTCTGGGTAAGCGTGGTCTTAAGAATGGCACGGCGGAGCTCAAGGACCGTGCTACCGGCGAGCGTGAGGACGTGGCGATCGACGAGGTCGTCGCCAAGGTTGCCGAGCTTGTGAAGGCTGCCCGTCGCTAATCGACGATTTCGCTTGTAGTTCGCTACACGGGGCGGCTCTGCATTTCTCCAATGGGGGAGATGCGGGGCCGCCCTTTTATCTTGCAAGCGTACTCAATCGCTAAAGGAAAACCCCACAGCCCATATGAGCTGCGGGGTTTTCTCTGTGCCTCCGATGCGAAATGAATCGCTCAGATATTACTGATAATCGACGACGTCGATCCAGTTCTTCAGGAACTCATCGTTCACGTTGCGCTTACGAGCGAGCTCGGAAGCGGCGACGATGCTCGTCCACTGACGCACGACCTGCATGGGCATGTCGGCGCGGTCGCAGTAGAGCTCCAGGTAGGCCTCGGCCTGATCCTTGCTGTTGAGGGCAAAGAGCAGGTAGGTGGTGGCAACGTCGGCAGCAGGGGAGCCCTGGGTGGCGTGTGCCCAGTCGCACACATAGAGCTGGCCGTCGTCACCGACGATGACGTTGGAGGGGTTGAAGTCGCCGTGGCAGACCTTGAACTCCTTGGTCATGCCGTCCAGACGCTCCTGAAGGTTGTAGCGCGTGGTGGCATTGAGCTGATCAAGGCTGTCGATCATGCGGGCGAACTTGTCGCGCTGACGGTTGAGCAGCGGGGAGGTGTAGCCGTGGATCTCGATCTGGAGGTCGACGAACATCTCGAGGTACTCACCAAAGCGCTGGGGCTCGGCAGTCATCTTCTCGGCAAGGGTGGTGCCCGGAACCTTCTCGGTCACGAGCGCCCAGCCGTTGGCGTTCTCGAGCTGGGAAACCTCGAGAGCCTTGGGGCTGCGGATGCCGCACTCATTGATGCGGGCAAGATTCAAAGCCTCGTTGAACACGTCGGAGACAGGCTTGGTCTCGTTAAAGACCTTGACGATCTTGTCACCCAGGTCGTAAACGACCTTGTTGCCACGACGGACGAGTTCGGTCTTGGAATCGGGTAGCAGCATGGTTGCATCCTTTCAACAATGCGATAGAAGCGACGGCGGGGGTGTGTGAAACACCCGTGCACCCCCGCCGTTAAAAACCGTGCTAAAACTAGCAGACGGCGTAATCCTGGGGCTCGCGGCCGTAGTAGGCGTCCAGGTAGAGCTCCTTGATCTCGCTCATGAGCGGGTAGCGCGGGTTGGCGCCGGTGCACTGGTCGTTGAATGCCTGCTCGGTCATCTCGTCGAGGGTGTCGAGGAAGTACTGCTCGTCAACACCGTAGTCGGCGATGGTCTTCTTGACGCCGATGAAGTCCTTGAGCTCCTCGAGCTTCGTGATGAAGTTCTCGAAGACCTCCTTGTCGTCCTTGCCCTCGATGCCGCAGTACTTGGCCATCTCGGCGTAGTTGTGCAGCGCGTTGGGGTAAGGATACTGGGAGAAGGTACCCATCTTGACGGGAGCCTCGGCGGCGTTGTAGCGCATGACGCGGGTCAGGATGACAGCGTTTGCGAGGCCGTGGGGCAGGTGATGGAAAGCGCCGAGCTTGTGGGCCATGGAGTGGTTGAGGCCCAGGAAGGCGTTGGCGAAGGCCATACCGGCCATGCAGGAGGCGTTGTGCATCTCCTCGCGGGCGTGCGGGTCCTTGGCGCCGTTCGTGAAGCTGGAGGGCAGGTTCTCGAAGACGAGCTTGGCAGCGCGCTCGGAGAGGCCCTTGGTGTAGTCGGAAGCCATGATGGAGACGTAGGACTCGATGGCGTGGGTCATGACGTCGATGCCGGAGGCAGCGGTCAGGCCGCGCGGGGCGGTCATGCAGTTGTCGGCGTCGACGATAGCCATGTTGGGGAGCAGCGCGTAGTCGGCGAGCGGCCACTTGATGCCGGTCTCCTTGTCGGTGATGATGGCGAACGGCGTGCACTCGGAGCCGGTACCCGAGGAGGTCGGGACGGCGACGAAGTAGGCCTTCTTGCCCATCTCGGGGAAGGTGAAGATACGCTTGCGGATGTCCATGAAGTCCATGGCCATGTCCTCAAACTTGCACTCGGGGTGCTCGTACATCATCCACATGATCTTGCCGGCGTCCATAGCGGAGCCACCGCCGACGGCGATGATGACGTCCGGCTCAAAGAGAGCCATCTGCTTGGCGCCGCGACGTGCGCACTGCAGCGACGGATCGGGCTCGACGTCGTAGAAGCAGTCGTGGGCGATGCCCATCTCGTCGAGCTTGGCCTCGATGGCGCGGGTGTTGCCATTCTTGAAGAGGAACTGGTCGGTGACGATGAAGGCGCGCTTCTTGCCCATGACGTTGCCCAGCTCGTCGAGGGCGACGGGCGTGGAACCCTTCTTGAAGTAGACCTTCTCGGGAGCGCGGAACCACAGCATGTTCTCACGGCGCTCGGCCACAGTCTTAACGTTGATCAAGTGCTTCACCCCAACGTTCTCGGAGACGGAGTTGCCGCCCCAGGAGCCGCAGCCCAGGGTCAGAGACGGCTTCATGCCAAAGTTGTACAGATCACCGATGCCGCCGTGTGAGGACGGGGTGTTGATGACGATACGGCAGGCCTTCATGACGTGCTCGAACAGGCTGATCTTCTCGGCCTGGGCGGGGTGCACGTACAGAGAGGCGGTGTGGCCCGGGCCACCGGCGAGCACGAGGTGCTCGGCCTTGTCGACGGCCTCCTGGAAGTCCTTGGCGTGGTACATGGCCAGGACCGGGGAGAGCTTCTCGTGGGAGAACTCCTCCTTGGCGGGGTCGGTGGAGGTGACCTCGGCGATCAGGATCTTGGTCTTGGCGGGAACCTCGATGCCGGCGAGCTCGGCGATCTTGGCAGCGGCCATGCCGGGGATGCGGTGATCGAGAGCGCCGTTCTTGAACATGGCGGCACGCAGGGCCTCCATCTCGGCACCCTGCTTGACGAAGTAGCAGCCGCGCTTCTGGAACTCGGCCTTAACCTGGTCATAGATGGTGTCGATGACGGTCACGGACTGCTCGGAAGCGCAGATCATGCCGTTGTCGAAGGTCTTGGAGTGGATGATGGAGTTGACGGCGAGCAGCACGTCAGCGGTGTCGTCGATGATGACCGGGGTGTTACCGGCGCCAACGCCCAGGGCGGGCTTGCCCGAGGAGTAAGCGGCCTTGACCATGCCCGGGCCACCGGTAGCGAGGATGATGTCGACGTCGCGCATGACCATGTTGGTCAGCTCGATGGAGGGGACATCGACCCAGCCGATGATGCCCTCGGGCGCGCCGGCCTTGACGGCGGCGTCAAGCACGAGCTTGGCGGCGGCGATGGTGCACTTGGCGGCTGCCGGGTGCGGGGAGATGATGATGCCGTTGCGGGTCTTCAGGCTGATCAGCGTCTTGAAGATCGCGGTGGAGGTGGGGTTGGTCGTCGGGATGACGGCGCCAACGATGCCGATGGGCTCGGCGATCTTGGTGATGCCGTAGGCCTCGTCGCGTTCCAGGACACCACAGGTCTTGGTGTTCTTGTAAGCGTTGTAGATGTACTCTGCGGCGTAGTGGTTCTTGATGACCTTGTCCTCAAGAACGCCGCGGCCGGTCTCCTCGATGGCCATCTTCGCCAACGGGATACGAGCCTTGTTGGCGGCCATGGCGGCCTCATAGAAGATCTTGTCGACCTGCTCCTGCGTGTACGTAGCAAAAAGCGCCTGGGCCTCTCGCATCTGAGCGAGCTTAGCCTCAAGCGCCTCTACGTTGTCCACAATTGCGGGAGTAGTGTTTTCCGGTGACTTTTTCACCATTTGTGTCTCCTTGCGATCGGAGATTTACCCTACATCTTGCATGATAGCAAGAAATAATTCGGTAAACGGTAAGATTCCCGTAAAAGGCATACTAAAACGTTTCAATAAACTGAAGCGTTTTAACTAAAACTATCTGCCAGTGCATCGCCCCACTCATTGGGGACAGACTTAAATGAGTGGTTTCACTCATTTGGGACAGACATCGATTTGCGATTTTGTCGTTTTGGGCCTGTTTTTGTCGCTGATTGGATATAAATAGGTCACAGGCTCAGCATTTCGCGTTTCTTCTCTCCTTTTAGGTGTTGCCTGTACGGCTTTGAAAGGAGAGACCATGCCCCGATGCGCCCGCGAAATTTCGCTCACCGGCTATTACCACGTCTTTGACCGCGGTAACTCCAAACAGATCATTTTTGAAGATGATTCCGACCGCTATCGTTTCCTATCGGACATATCGGACAGGTTTGCGTGCCATGACGTGGCGGTGTTGGCCTGGTGTCTTATGGACAACCACTTCCATTTGATGGTTGATGACCCATATGACAACCTTTCAAAGGCAATGCAGTGCGCGCTGACGGCGTATGCCAAGTATTTCAATGGGAAAACGGGAAGAACGGGCCATCTGTTTGACAATCGCTATTCGCGGGTCGCGGTTGAGTCGGACACGCAGGCGGTGCAGTTGCTCGACTATATTCATCTCAATCCCGTGAAGGGTGCGCTTGACTCGCTCGAGGCGTACCGCTGGTCAAGCTATAAGGCGTATCAGCTGGGCTATGATCCCTTTGACATCTGTGATGCGGCCCCTATGCTTGATGTTGTCGGAGGCTCCCGTCGCTATTGCGAGCATCTCAAGAAAGTTGCCGGGCGCATCTGGTCAGTGGAGGTTCTTCCGCGCCGGCGGATCCCCGATGAGGAGGCCCTTTTCGTTGCGCGCGAAGTCCTGACGAGCATAGATCCTGCGTTGCTCAAGGCCCTGCCACGCCCCGAACGCGATGCCTGCCTGCTGAGGCTCAGGCGGGCACATCTCACGGTCAAGCAAATTGCCCGTATCACCGGTATCGGCGCCACAAGCGTGACCAAGGCTACTGCAGGCTGGAAGGATGCAGCGTGAGATAGGGGCCGGAGCCGATCGGGACGCCGCATGCGTGCGTCATGTCTGTCCCCAATGCGTGAAAACACTCATCTAAGTGTGTCCCCAATGAGTGGGGCTATGATTCCTTTGACATCTGCAAACACTCATGTAAGTCTGTCCCCAATGAGTGCAAAAAGGCGCCCTCCGTGGGGGAGGACGCCTTTGGTAAGTTCTATATGAACGCGAGGTCTTTGACCCGGAGAGTCCGAGGTACTTGTTGGTAAGACCTTATTTAGGAGCGCGCAACCTTGCCGGACTTGAGGCAGGTGGAGCAAACGTTCATCTTGCGACGGTGACCATCGACGACGACGTAAACGCGCTGGATGTTGGGGCGGAACTTACGGTTGGTGACGCGGTGAGAGTGGCTGATGGAGCGACCGGCAACGGGGTGCTTACCGCAAACTTCGCAAACTTTGGACATAACTGACCCTCCTTGGGCGACAAACGAACATGTCGCGTTAACAAACAAGCCTGAACTATAGCACAGAAGCAGCTCCCTGTGCGTAATCTACACAGAGATATTCCTCTTTTGGCGATAGTGCTCACGCCACGGCCCTGGACGTAGATCCGATTTGCGTGCAGCAGAGGGGATTATGCCAGCTCGTGCGTGCGTTTTCAAGCTCGTCCCACAAATATATATAGGTTTATGGAGCATTGGGCTCCGTTTACGGATTGTTCTGTATTTATGCTCGCAATTAAGCTCGAGGTTGGCTACACTATCCCTTGACCATTAAAGGGGTACGAGATACCCACATGGAATTACATAGCTGCCAAAGAGCAGCCCTTCCTGTGGGTGTCTGGTCCGCTTTGAGCGGTCGGGCATCTATTTTTTTGACTGTGTCAGCAGTCAAGACATGTGAGGAAGGAGATCGATGGGCACGACTTCCCCCAAGGCGGTCATCATGGACGAGACCGCCGTCAATCGAGCGATGACCCGCATCGCGCACGAGATTCTCGAGCGCAACGAGGGCTGTGAAGACCTCGCTCTGGTCGGCATCGTCACGCGCGGCGACCTTCTGGCAAAGAAGCTCGCCGAGGAGATCAAGGAGATCGAGGGCGTCGACGTTCCGCTCGGCAGCCTGGACATCAGCTTCTACCGCGATGACTATGCGACCAATTTCGCTCCCGCGATCCACGCTACCAACATTCCCTTCAGCGTCGACGGCAAGCGCGTCGTGCTGGTGGACGACATCCTGTATACGGGCCGTACTATCCGCGCCGCTCTGGATGCCGTCATGGACCTGGGCCGTCCGAGCCGCATCGAGCTGGCAGTTCTCGTTGACCGCGGTCACCGTGAGCTCCCCATCTCGCCGGACTTTGTCGGCAAGAACGTTCCCTCGTCGCATGAGGAGAACGTGCACCTATATATGAAGGAAGTCGACGGCCACACCGCCGTCGAGATTAACGACGTCGCGCCGGGTTCCCACGTGGGCTCCGCGCCGCTGGGAGGTGAGTAGTACCGTGGCGTTCAACCATAAGCACCTGATCGACATTACCGAGTACTCCGAAGAGGACATCAAGCTCATCCTCGAGACCGCCAAGGCGTTCTCTGAGGTCAACGAGCGTGCGATCAAGAAGGTCCCCACGCTCAAGGGCAAGACCATCGTCAACATGTTCAACGAGCCCTCGACGCGCACCCGCAGCTCCTTCGAGCTCGCCGAGAAGCGCCTTTCGGCCGACAGCCTCAACTTTGGCGGCTCCTCGACCTCCACGGTCAAGGGCGAGAGCCTCGTCGACACCGTCGAGACCCTCAACGCCTACAAGATCGATTGCATCGTCGTGCGCGACAAGCATGCCGGTGCTCCCTACATCGTCACGCAGAATTCGCCCGCGAGTGTTATCTGCGCCGGTGACGGTAAGCACAACCACCCCACGCAGGCTCTGCTCGACCTGTACACCATCTGGGAGCACAAGGGTGACTTCCACGGTCTGAAGGTCGCCGTTGTCGGCGACATCGCCCACTCCCGCGTTTGCGGCTCGCTGATTCCCGCCCTTAAGATCATGGGCTGCGAGACCTACGCCGTTGCCCCCGGCACGCTGCTGCCGCCGGCGCCCGAGGTTCTGGGCTGCGACCACGTGACGAGCGACCTCGATTCCGTCCTGCCCGAGCTGGACGTCGTCTACATGCTGCGCGTACAGCAGGAGCGCCTCGAGGGTGCCCCGTTCCCGACCATTCGCGAGTACCACAAGCTCTTCGGCCTGACCAAGGACCGTGAGAAGCTCATGAAGCCCGACGCGATCATTTGCCACCCGGGCCCCATCAACCGCGGCGTCGAGTTCGACTCCTATATGGCCGACCACCCGCAACGCTCCGTCATCCTGGAGCAGGTCTACGCCGGTATCTGCGTGCGTATGGCTATCCTGTATCTGCTGCTTGGAGGTGCCGATAATGGCCTTGCTTCTTAAGAATGCCCACGTCGTCGACCCGTCCGTCGAGCTTGACGGTGTCGTTGACGTCCTGATCGACGGCGACAAGATCGCCGAGGTCGGCGAGGACCTCGCCGCCGAGGGAGCCGAGGTCCGCGACCTTTCCGGTAAGTACCTCGTCCCTGGCCTGGTGGACATGCACGTCCACCTGCGCGATCCCGGCTACGAGGTCAAGGAGGACATCGAGAGCGGCACCCGCGCAGCTGCCAAGGGCGGCTTCACCGGCGTGTGCGCTATGCCCAACACCGATCCCGTTACCGATAACGGTACCGTCGTTGAGTTCGTCAAGTCCCGCGCTGCCGAGGTCGGCCACTGCCGCGTCTATCCTTCTGGCGCCATGACCCGCGGTCTTAAGGGCGAGGCTATGTCCGAGATGGGTGATATGGTCGCCCACGGCGCCGTCGCCTTCACCGACGACGGTCGCGGCGTGCAGGGTGCAGGCATGCTCCGTCGCTGCATGGATTACGGCAAGATGTTCGGCAAGGTCTTTATGAGCCATTGCCAGGACGAGGACCTGGTCGGTCACGGCCAGATCAACGAGGGCAAGGTCTCTACCCGTCTGGCTCTGGAGGGCTGGCCGGCGGCAGGCGAGGAGCTGCAGATCGCTCGCGATATCGAGATCGCCAAGCTGACCGGTGCCAAGCTGCACATCCAGCACATCTCCACCGCCCATGGCCTGGAGATCGTTCGTGCCGGCAAGGCAGCTGGCGTGCAGGTCACCTGCGAGGCCACCCCGCACCATATGTTCCTGACCGAGAACGACCTGGACGAGACCTACAACACCTCGCTCAAGGTCAACCCGCCGCTGCGCACCGACGAGGACGCCGAGGCCATCCGTCAGGGCGTCATCGACGGCACCGTCGACGTCATCGTCACCGACCACGCTCCCCACACCCCGTGGGAGAAGGCCCGCGAGTTCGAGCTTGCGCCCTTCGGCATGATCGGCCTCGAGACCTCGCTGGCGCTCGTGCTTACCGAGCTGGTCAACACGGGCAAGATGAGCATGGGCCGCATGGTCGAGCTCATGGCCATCAAGCCGCGTGAGATCCTGGGCCTCGACCAAGTTCAGGTCAAGGCGGGCTCCGTTGCCGACCTGACTGTGTTCGACGCGTCCGCCACCTGGACGGTCGGCGAGGGCGGTTACGAGTCGCGCGCCGAGAACTCCGGTTTTGCCGGCCGCACGCTCACCGGTCGTGCCACCGATGTGTTCGTCGGTGGTAAGCAGACGCTTGCCGACGGCTGCATCTGCTAGCATAGCCTTATCGCTTTTATGCGCGGCGCCCTTGCGGTGCCGCGCTTTCTGTTCGCCTGAACCATGCAACCGCATGGGGGATTGGAGCGTCTATGCCCACACCTTCCACTGCACGCATGCACGACTTCGAGGTCGTCTCGAACCAGGAGATCGCCGACGGCATCTTCTCGCTCGTTATCTCGGCCCCCAAGCTTGCAAGTGCGCTCAAGCCCGGTCAGTTCGTGAATATCGCCGTGCCGGGCGATGCTTCCTCGCTGCTTCGCGTGCCCCTGAGCTTCTATCGTGCCGACGCCGAGGCCGGCACCGTCGAGCTGTGGTACGCCGTCGTGGGCGATGATACCCGTCGTCTGTCGCAGATGGCCCCTGGCTCCACCTCCAACCTGCTGGGCCCTGGCGGCCGCGGCTGGTTCGTGCCCGAGGGTACCAGGAAAGCACTGCTCGTCGCCGGCGGCATTGGCGTTCCGCCTGTGCTCTGCCTGGCTGACATGCTTGCCAAGCAGGGTGTAGCCGTCGACGTGTGCCTGGGCTTTTGCACCGCGTCCAAGGCCGTGGGCGTCGATGAGTTCCGCGCGCTGGGAGCCACGGTCAACGTGTGCACCGACGACGGCTCGTTGGGCACGCACGGCTTCTGCACCGATCCTGCCGCCGAGCTGCTCGGCGAGGGCGGTTACGACTACGTCGCCAGTTGCGGTCCCGCCGTCATGATGAAGAAGGTCGCCGCCGCTGCCGCCGATGCCGGCGCGTACTGCGAGGTGTCGCTCGAGCGCATGATGAGCTGCGGCTTTGGTGCCTGCAACACCTGCAATGTCGAGACGGTCGACGGTATGAAGGGCGCATGCATGTGCGGCCCCGTGTTCGATGCTTCCAAGGTGGTGGTCTTCTAGTGGGTACCGTGAACATGGCCGTCGATTTCGGCGGCGTTAAGATGCAGAACCCCATCAACACCGCAGCCGGTACCTTTGGCTACGGTTGGCAGTTCCAGAACTTCTTCGATGTCTCCCAGCTGGGTGCCATCACCACCAAGGGTTGCGCTGCCGAGCCCTGGCCCGGCAATCCCGCACCCCGCATGGCCGAGATCCCCGGCGGCATGATCAATTCCGTGGGCCTGCAGAACCCTGGTGTGGCCGCTTTCGCCCGCGAGTCCGGTCCGTGGCTCGAGCAGCTCTCCAAGGACGGTTGCCAGGTCATCTGCCAGGTTGCCGGTCATTCCGTGGACGAGTTTGTCCGTGCGCTCGAGATGTATGTCGAGCTGTGCCCCTGGGCTGCCGGCTATGAGATCAACGTGAGCTGCCCCAACATTGCCGCCGGCGGTGCCGCCATGGGCTCCACGCCCGAGGGCGCCTCTTCCGTCATGGCAGCCTGCCGCAAGGTGACCGACAAGCCGCTGTTTGTGAAGATGGCACCGGTCAACGTCGCCGAGATCGCCCGCGCCCTCGAGGCCGCCGGCGCCGACGGTCTTTCGGTCATCAACTCCATCCAGGGTATGGCCATCGACGTTCACACCCGCAGGTCGCGTGTGGCCAAGCCCAAGGGTGGTCTTTCGGGCCCGCTTTGCCATCACATCGCCGTGCGTATGGTCTGGGAGGTTGCCCAGGCCGTCGATATCCCCATCAACGGCGTCGGCGGCGTCATGACCGGTGAGGATGCGGCCGAGTTTATCCTGGCTGGCGCTACCTGCGTATCGGTCGGTATGGCCAACTTCGTCGATCCGTGCGCTTCGCTCAAGATTGCGCGCGAGCTCGAGGCCTGGGCCGAGTCCCAGGGCGTGAAGGACATCAATGAGCTGGTAGGTGCTTTCGAATGCTAGAGACCGATGCCCGCGACCGCGTTATCGTCGCCCTCGACTGCGACCGTGAGCGTGCGCTCGAGCTCGCCCATGAGCTTTCGGGCCATGCCGCTTGGCTTAAAGTGGGTATGACGCTCTATTACGCCGAGGGCCCCGAGATCGTCAAGACCTTTAAGGACCTGGGCTTCAAGGTCTTCCTCGACCTTAAGTTCCATGACATTCCGCATCAGGTGCGCGGTGCCGCTCGTTCGGCCTCGCTTGCCGGTGCCGACCTGCTTTCGGTTCACGGCTTGGGTTCGGGTGCTATGCTCGCCGCCTGCCGTGAGGGTGCCGAGGAAGCGCGCGAGGATCGAGCCAAGCTCGTCGCCATCACCGTGCTTACGAGCATGAATCAGGATGCGCTGAGCGAGATCGGCGTCGAGTCGCCCGTTGCCGAAGAGGCCGCCCGTCTGGCAAAACTCGCCCAGGCCAACGGTATCGACGGAATCGTGTGCTCGCCGATGGAGGCTCATGACATGCGTGAGCTGCTGGGCCCCGATGCGCTGATCGTGACCCCGGGCGTGCGTCCGGTTGGCGCTGCGCTGGGCGATCAGTCCCGCGTGGCCACGCCTTCCCAGGCTATCGAGCGCGGCGCGAGCCACATCGTGGTGGGCCGCCCCATTACCGGCGCCGATGATCCGGTTGCCGCGTTTGACGCCATCGTTGCCGAGCTGGTCGAAAACGTCGCCTAAAAGATTCCCTCAAGTCACCACTTTTGGGTCTCATCAGCACAAATTAGCCCCTGTGCCTGCGAAAACTTTCCCATCCTTTGTGTGGAATCGCAGGTCGGGGGCTCATCTTTTAGCGCGATATATTGCACTTTTTACGGGTATCGTCTAACCTATGGAGCCGCGATTGAGCATTTTGTACGTTTTACGTGCTAAAATGCCAAATATTGAATCAGATATAACCCAACTACTTGGAGGTACGAATGGCACTCCCTCAGCTTACCGATGAGCAGCGCAAGCAGGCTCTTGAGAAGGCTGCCGCCGCACGTCACGCTCGCGCAGAGCTCCGTGAGCAGATCAAGAAGGGCGAGAAGTCCCTCGAGTCCGTGCTCAACTCCGATGACCCCATTGCTTCCCGCATGAAGGTTTCCACCCTCATAGAGTCTCTCCCCGGTTATGGCAAGGCCAAGGCCGCCAAGATCATGGAGGAGCTCGGCATCTCCGCTACCCGTCGCGTCCAGGGCCTTGGCGTCCGTCAGCGCGAGCAGCTCCTCGAGCAGCTGACCAAATAAGTGAGCGCTCAGGATTCAAAGCTCTTTGTGATTTCTGGACCGTCAGGTGCGGGCAAGGGCACGCTCGTCACTCGTGTGCGCGAGCGTCGCTCTAACCTGGGCCTGACGGTTTCGGCTACCACGCGAGCCCCACGCAAAGGCGAGGTCGATGGCGTCAATTACTTTTTCCTGACGCGCGAGGAGTTCGACCGCCGCGTGGCAAACGGTGAGTTTGTTGAGTGGGCCGAGGTCCACGGTAACTGCTACGGCACGTTGGTGAGCGAGGTCCAGTCCAAGCTCGCCTCTGGTTCGTCTCTAATTTTAGAGATTGATGTTCAGGGTGCCCTGCAGGTCAAGGAGCGTTTCCCCGAGGCCGTGCTGATTTTTATCAAGCCACCCTCACTCGAGGTGCTCCGCGAGCGTCTGGTCGGTCGCGGCACCGAGACGCCCGAGACGATTGAGCTGCGTATGGCAAACGCCGCCCATGAGCTTGCCCTTGCCGACCGCTACGACGACGTCGTGGTGAATGACGATCTCGACCGCGCGACCGATGAGCTCGTTCGCGTTCTCGATATGCATGAAAGGATCTGAGGTCTGTGTCCGTTGTAAAGCCTTGCATTGACGATCTTCTGGAGAAGACCGATCACAACCGCTTCCTGCTCGCTTCGCTTGCCTCCAAGCGTGCCTGCGACATCAATAGCATGCTGCGTGGCCAGCATAACCGCGTGCTTGCCGTTCAGGATGTCGACGACATCACCATCGCGCTCTCCGGCGCCGACACCATCTCGATGGCTATGGACGAGATCGTCGACGGCGATATCTCCTACGACGAGGCCCGTTACGAGAAGGCGCTCGGCCATAAGGTTGCTGAAGCCTAAATGGCAGCTCGCGTCTGCCTGGTCCACTATCACGAGGTTGGACTGAAGGGCAAGAACCGCGCACATTTTGAGCATATCCTCATGGATAACATTAAGGCGGCTTTGGCCGCCTTTTCCGTGAACGCCGTGTCTCGAATTTCCGGTTATATCCTCGTGACCTTTAACGAGCATCAGGCCGACGAGGCGGCGCGTGTCATCCGCACCGTCCCCGGCGTTGCCCGTGTGTCCCTGGCGTACCACACCAACCGCGACCCGCAGGAGTACTGCGCCGCTGCCGTCAAGGCGTTGCGCGAGTTTGGCCCCTTCGATTCGTTTAAGGTGCACGCCAAGCGCTCCAATACCGACTATGAGCTCACCTCGATTGATATCAATCGTCAGGTGGGCGAGGTGCTGTGCGAGGCCTTCCCCGATAAAAAGGTTCAAATGCACGACCCCGATGCGATGGTGCACGTACTGGTGGTCCAGGGTGGCGTTTACGTGTACGCGCGCTCCGAGCGCGGCGTGGGCGGTCTGCCGGTGGGTTCTGCCGGCAAGGTCGTGACGCTTCTGTCGTCGGGCATCGATTCTCCGGTGGCGACCTGGATGCTCGCGCGGCGCGGCGCGGTCTGCGTGCCTGTACATTTCTCCGGTCGTCCGCAGACGCCCGATACGAGCGAGTATTTGGTGCAGGACATCATCCGTGCGCTTGAGCCGGGTGTCCAGATCGGCCGCCTGTACGTGGTGCCGTTTGGCGATTGCCAGCGTGAGATTTCCGTCGCCTGCCCCAGCAACCTACGCGTGATCATGTATCGCCGCATCATGTATTCGGTTGCCGAGCGCATCGCGCATATCGAGGGCGCCAAGGCCATCGTGACCGGCGAGTCGCTCGGTCAGGTTGCCTCCCAGACGCTTGAGAACATCATGGCCGTCAACGAAGCCGTGAAGATTCCTGTGTTCCGTCCGCTCATCGGGTCTGACAAGCAGGAGATCATTGCGCGCGCTCAGGAGATCGGTACGTTCGATATTTCTACTGAGGCAGCGCCCGACTGCTGCACGCTGTTTATGCCGCGTCGTCCCGAGACGCACGCCAAACTCGATGCCGTGCACGAGGCGTGGGAGCTCATCGACCACGAGGAGATGATTGAGCGCTTGCTTAAGCAGACCGAGTATATCGACTTCTCCAGCAACACGTATAAGGCCCCTAAGACCTTAAAACGCAAACATTCGGAGCTTGCTCCGCGTGAGATTTACCAAGATCACGAGTAATTGCCTGCATAGACCGACGATGCGCCTGTATCGTCGGCCTTTTGCTATCTGGGCAAATGATGCCAAGATGTTCATTCGCTGACGTGTGACTGAATAAATGGACATGTTCGCGCAAGGTTTTGGTCAGCTTTTGGTTTGACCGCGAAAACTGGTGTGGACGTGCGGAAGCTGCGGCGTTCGTTTCCTGACACGATGGTGTTGGGAGGTGTTTGCTATGGCGCAGCGCGAGCAACACGAACGGGTTAAACGTATGGACCGCTGGGCAGAAAAGCTGCTCGGCCATAAGGCGGTGGTCGTGGCGATCCTGGTTGTCATTGCCGCCGCGAGTGGCTTAGCGATGGCAAGTTTTAATAGCCGCTTTAGTGGCGTGTCGTTTGAGCGTAGTGATGAGGCGAGCGCTTCGGATGCGCGCGGGTCCGGGGATGCGTCTCCTGATGATGCCGATGAGTCGTCTGCCAAGAGTCCCTCTGCCGCCGAGGTGTACGTCGATGTGGATGGCGCCGTTGTGAGGCCTGGCGTGTATCGGCTCAAAGAAGGAGCACGGGTGTCCCAAGCGATCGATGCCGCCGGAGGGCTTACGGCCGAGGCGGATGTGACAGGGCTTAATCGTGCGTCCAAGATCACAGATGGCCAAAAGATCTATGTTCCGACGGTGGGGGAGCAACAAGCGGCCGCGGCGGTCGGCGGGGCCGAAAGTGGTGCTGCCACGACCCTTGGCGCGGGGTCTTCGTCGGGGCTCGTGAACATCAATACGGCAAGTGCGGCGGAGCTGCAGACGCTCTCGGGCATTGGGCCTTCTATGGCTCAGTCGATTATCGATGAGCGGACAAAGAACGGTGCTTTTGCCTCAGTCGACGACCTGATGCGCGTCTCGGGAATCGGTGAGAAGAAGTTCGCCAAAATCAAAGATTGCATCTGCGTATGAGTGCGTCCGAGCGCGAGCATGTGATGCCACCTCGACCATTGATGCCGTGGACGATGGCACTTTGTGCCGGCTTGTGTGTGAGCTGTGGCTTGGTACTAAACATGGCGGCCGATTTGCTGCTGGGTGAGCGTGCAGTGCCCGTCACGTTGCTTGTGGCCATTCCCGTTGCGGCTGCGGCTTGCATCGTATTGGCTCGGTCCTGTATGCGCCTTGTGCGGTGGAGACGATGGCTCTTTGCCGCGGCCCTTGGCTTCGTGGCGGGGGCGGTCGTGTCCGCTGGTTGGGCGATCGGGGCGCTGCGTGCTTCGAGGGCACTGGATAATCGGGCTGCGAGCAGTCTCGCGTTTGTTGTGCACGGCGACCCGTCCATCAATGACGGTGCGTACTCCTATACCTGCGATGCGTATGCGGGCGAAAAGCGTTTGGGTCAAGTGCGGCTGTCGTGTGATCGCGAGTTCGGCGCCGGTTCGCATGTTCGTGCTATCGGTCGAATTTCGCGCTTTGAGAACGATGTGTATGGGCGCTCGCGTGTGCTTCGAGGCGAGCTTCGAAAAGTGAAGGTCATCCGGTTGGTGTCGGTCGATGAGGGCTCTCCGGGGCCGCTGCTTCGACTGCGAAATGGGCTGCTTGCGTCCATCGCGCCTGCGACCGACCCGGCGCGTTCGCTCATAGCCGGTGTCGTCTGCGGTCGTTCGGCCGAGCTGCGCGCCCAGCCGGCGGGCGACTGGTTTTCGGTGACGGGAACGGCGCATCTTATTGCCGTCTCGGGCAGCCATTTGGCTATTGTGGGGTTTGTAAGCGAGTGCGTATTACAAAAGACTCGGTGTTCACGCGGTCTTCAACGGGCGATATTGGCGATAACGCTTGTGGGTTACGCTGCCTTTACGGGCGCGTCTCCCTCTGCAGTGCGCGCGTGCTGCATGGTGTTCGCGACGCTTGTCGTAAACGGCGCGGGGCGTCGCCGGCACGGCCATTCGGCACTCTTCGTAACTATGTCCATCTTTGTGCTACTGCGGCCGACGGTGCTGTTCGAGATGGGCTTTCAGCTTTCATGTGCCAGCGTCTTTGCCATTCTGTGCTTTTGCCCCTATGTGACCTACGCTTTGGGTGAGCTGGGTGTGCCATCGGGCGTTGCCAGCATGCTTTCGGTTACGCTGTGCTCGCAACTGGCGACACTTCCCATCACCATTCCTGCCTTTGGTGCGTTCTCGCTCATTGCTCCGCTGGCGAATGCGGTCATCGGTCCGGTGGTGAGTCTGCTGCTCACTGTGTCGATCGTGCTGGTTCCCTTTTCGCTCGTGGAGCCGTTGCAAGCTTGGGCACTCGTTGTGCCCATGATTGCCGCCCGTTGCGCACTGTTCTTTGAGCAGCTGTTTGCCGCCGTGCCGGGTGCATCCGTGAGCGTGCCGCCCGATAGCATGTGGATTTATCTAGTGCCGTGTTTTCTTGCGGTTCTGCTGGTCTGGTGGCCGCGTCCCCGTGCACGTCCTGTGGCGGTGGGGCTGCTGTGTTTGATGCTTGCAGCGGCCGTTCCGTATGTCTATTGGGATCGATTCGCTCCGCCTTCGGTGACGGTGCTCGATGTGGGGCAGGCCGATGCGATTCTGGTTCGTCAGGGTGGCGCCGTGGCGCTCGTGGACTGTGGGCTCGATGAGCGCGTGGTGTCGGCGTTGGTTCGCAATAACGTCCACCATATCGACGCCGTCTTCGTGACACATTGGGACGAAGACCATTGGGGTGGTCTTCCCGATGTGCTCGATCAGTTTTCGGTTGGAACCATTGTGGTCGCGGCCGATGCGCTTGACGGCGCGCCTGCTGAGGTCCTGAATCGCCCCGGCGTAACGTATCGGCAGGTGGCTTGCGGAGACACGGTCGATATCGGCGCGTTTCGGACACGTGTGATGTGGCCGTTTGACACGGTGGATGGCGAGGGCAATGAGGACTCGCTTGTCTTGCTGCTCTCCTATGCTCAGGAAGGCAAGAGCCTGCGCGTGCTCCTCACTGGTGATGCCGAGCTCGATCAAGAGCGCGAGTTTGTACAGGAGGTGGGTGATATCGATGTGCTCAAGCTAGGGCATCACGGCTCAAAAGTTTCAGTCGACACAGCCCTGCTGGGCACGCTTAAGCCCGAGCTCTCTATCGCGAGTGCCGGCGAGGGGAATCGTTACGGTCATCCGTCGGATGCCTGCATCGATGCCGTTAAGGAAGCGGATGGTGCGTTCGCATGCACCATCGAACACGGCGACATTACCGTCACGCCGACTGCAAAGGGCTTTGCGATGCGATGCCAGCGACCGTGATGCTGCCGTTGGCGCAGGAACAACCCCTGGGCTAAAATGGCACAGTACGAATTCGAGTGTCTGCGAGAGGGGAGCGCGATGTCCGAAACCGGTCTGCTGCCGGCATATCTGATCGTCGGTACCGATGGGGTCAAGCGCGACCACGCCGTCTCGCGTATGAAAGCTCGCTTGGAAAAGTCGGGTATGGTTGAGTTCAATCTCGATGAACGCGACATGACGAAAGATCCCGATATCGAGTCGATCATCGGCTCGCTCAATACCTTTCCCATGGGTAGCGAGTTTCGCCTGGTGATCCTCGACGGCTGCTCCAAGCTCGCCAAGGCGGTCTCGGAACCGCTTGTCGAGTACCTCGCAAGTCCCAGCCCCACGACGGTCTGTCTCATTATCGCCGACTCACTTGCCAAGAATACGCGCCTGTATAAGGCAATCGCCAAGATCGACAAGAAGGCTATCGTCGATTGCTCGGGTACCAAGCGCTGGGAACTGCCGCGCCGCGTCCAGCAGATGGCGACGCAGCACGGTAAGTCCATCTCGACGGCTGCTGCCGAGGAGCTCGTCTCGCGCTCTGGCGAAAACACGCGCATGCTCGATAACGACCTGGCAAAGCTCGCCCAGATGGTCGAGGCGCCCCAGATTGAGCTTGCCGACGTGGAGCGTTGGATCGTGCGTACGGCTGAGGTTCAGCCCTGGGACTTCCTCAACGCCGTCTCGGCTCGCGATATGCGGCGTTCGCTCGAGCTCTTTAAGCTTCTGCCCTCCAAGAGCTATGTGTGGACCTACACGCTGCTATGCGGTCGTATCCGTGAGCTGATCGTCGCCAAGGCGCTCGATGGGCGTGGGCAGGGGCGTGAGCTCGCCGCGACGCTCAAGCTTCAGGCCTGGCAGGTCAAGAATCACCTTACCTGGGCACGTCGTTTTTCGATGGCAGAGCTCGTTGCCGCGCTCGAGGGTGCCGTCGATGTGGAGCTCGCTCTCAAGGGTTCGGCCGATTCGGAGACCGCGCTTTTGCTCTGGATTACGAACATCTTGAGAAAATCGTGATGATACCTGCCTATTTGACAAATTCGTTCTATCCCTTTGAGGGGTAGCGTGCTATAGTAGGCGCTTGCATGACCTCACCGTGTCTCAGAGGTGTCATACATTTTTTGCAAGGAACTCGAAAGGAACTCCAGAAGTGGCAAACATCAAGTCTCAGAAGAAGCGTATCCGCACCAATGAGGCAGCTCGCATGCGTAACAAGGCTGTCAAGTCCGAGCTCAAGACGCTGACCAAGCACGTCCAGTCCGCCGTCGCCGAGGGCGACGCCGAGAAGGCCCAGGCTGCCCTCAAGACCGTCACCAAGCGTCTCGACATGGCTGCCGCCAAGCATGTTATCCACAAGAACCAGGCTTCCAACCGCAAGTCCGGTCTTGCCAAGCTCGTGAACAGCATCAACGCCTAAGTTGTAAATTTCACACCACACAGATTACGCGCATAAATGGAGCCTGTTTTATGGAACAGGCTCCATTTTTTGTACCGCTCGGGTAAGATAGTCCGCATGAATACTTCAATTGACATTTCCCACATCCGCAACTTCTCGATCGTTGCGCATATCGACCATGGCAAGTCCACGATCAGTGACCGCATCCTCGAGCTCACCCATACTGTCGATGAGCGCGACATGGAGTCGCAGCTGCTTGACACGATGGACATCGAGCGCGAGCGCGGCATCACGATCAAGTCCAATGCCGTCCGCGTGTCCTATGACGCCGACGACGGCGAGACGTATCAGTTCAACCTGATCGATACGCCGGGCCACGTTGACTTCACCTATGAGGTCTCGCGTTCGCTGGCCGCATGCGAGGGTGCGGTACTCGTCGTGGACGCCACTCAGGGCGTCGAGGCGCAGACCGTTTCCAATGCGACGCTCGCCATGAACGCCAACTTGGACATTGTTCCGGCCATCAACAAGATCGACCTTCCCTCGGCGCACCCCGACGAGGTTAAGACCGAGATCGAAGACGATCTGGCCATTCCCGCAGATGATGCCGTGTGCGTGTCGGGCAAGACCGGCGAGGGCATCCACGATCTGCTGGAGTCCATCGTCTTTTTGATCTCGCCTCCCAAGGGCGATGCAAATGGCCCTCTCAAGGCACTTATTCTGGATTCGTACTTCGATGAGTACCGTGGCGTCGTCGCCACGGTGCGTATCTTTGACGGTTCCATCAAAAAGGGCGATACCCTGCGCATGATGCAGGCCAAGGGCGACTTCTTGGTCGATGGCGTGGGCGTCAAGCGTCCTGCCGAGACGCCGGTCGATGCTCTGACCGTCGGCGAGGTTGGCTATGTGGTCACGGGTCTGAAGGACCCCGAGGCTGTGCGCGTGGGCGATACCCTTACGTGGGCTTCGAACCCCTGCCCCGAGCCGCTACCGGGCTACCGCGAGGCCAAGCCCATGGTCTACACGGGTCTGTTCCCCATCGACAACAAGGACTACGAGAACCTGCGCGACGCGCTCGATAAGCTGCACGTCAACGATCCGTCGTTGGTGTGGGAGCCTGAGACGTCGGTGGCGCTGGGCTTTGGCTTTCGCGTGGGCTTCCTGGGCCTGCTGCACATGGAGGTCGTCAAGGAGCGCCTGGAGCGCGAGTTCAATCTGGACCTGATCGCCACGAGCCCCTCGGTCGACTACCACGTGTACAAGACCGATGGTGAGATGATCGATGTCCGCAGCCCGCAGGATCTGCCCGAGGCCACGCGCATCGAACGTATCGAAGAGCCCTACCTCAAGGCAAAGATCATCTGCCCGCCCGAGTATACGGGTGCCGTCATGCAGCTCGCTATCGAGCACCGTGGCGTCACGACCGATATGATCCACCTGACGAGCAAATCGGTCGAGATGCGTTTTGATATGCCGCTCGCCGAGCTCATCTTGGACTTCTTCGATCAGCTCAAGAGCCGCACCAAGGGTTACGCCTCGCTCGACTATGAGTTCAACGAATATCGTCCCTCCGAGCTCGTCAAGCTCGACATCCTGCTTTCGGGCGACGAGGTGGACGCTCTGTCGTTTATCGTACACAAGGATAAGGCTTATGGCCTGGCCCGCGGCCTGTGCGACAAGCTCAAGGAGATCATCCCGCGGCAGCTGTTCGAGGTGCCTATCCAGGGCGCCATTGGCAACAAGATCATCGCCCGCTCCACCGTTAAGGCGCGCCGTAAGGATGTGCTGGCCAAGTGTTACGGCGGCGATATCTCGCGAAAGCGCAAGCTGCTCGAGAAGCAGAAAGAGGGCAAGAAGCGCATGAAGGCCATCGGCTCGGTCGAGGTCCCGCAGGAGGCCTTTATGGCGATTCTCAAGGTGGACGAGTAGGTCCATGGCGCTTTCTGAATACAGCAATCGGCTGCTGGGCGCCTATGCCGAGCAGCCGTTCCTTATGGCTCCCATGGCGGGCGTAACCGACCCCGCCTATCGCATCATGTGTCGCCGCCGCGGCGCCAACTTTGCCTACAGCGAGATGGTGAGCGTTGCAGGCCTTGCCTATGCCAGCAACAAGACGTGGCGCCTGGTGCTGCCGGCCGACGAGGAACAGCAGATTTGCGTGCAGCTCTTTGGTTCCAAGCCCGATCAGTTTGCGAGTGCCGTCGCTGCCGTCGAGGAACGCGTGGGCGATCGCCTGTCATTGATTGATATCAACATGGCCTGTCCGGCTCGCAAGGTCGTTACCAAGGGCGAGGGCTCGGCGCTTATGCGCACGCCCGATCTGGCCGAGAAGATTGTCGAGGCAACGGTGGGCGCGGCGCATGTTCCCGTGACCGTGAAGATCCGCAAGGGTTTTTATGCCGAGGATCGCAACGCCGCAACGTTTGCCCAGATGCTCGAAGGGGCGGGCGCCTCTGCAGTTGCCGTGCACGGTCGTTGTGCCACGCAGCTCTATACGGGCCAGGCCGATTGGTCTGTCGTCGATGAGGTTGCCGACGCTGTCGAGATTCCCGTGATTGGTTCGGGCGATGTGTTCTCGGCCGAGGACGCTGCTGAGCGTCTGAGCGGCTCAGGTGCCAGTGCGGTGTTTATCGCGCGCGGCATCTATGGCAATCCGTGGGTGTTCGGCGATGCCCGAGCCCTTGCATTCGATGGCATGCCGGTTCCTTCTCGCTCCTCGGTCGAGCGCCTGGAGGCTCTGCGTGAGCACCTGACGTTGACGCACGAGCTTCTGCCGCTTATGTCGCGCGCCCGTACGTATGCAAGCTGGTACTTAAAGGGCATGCCCCATGCCGCCGCCTGGCGCGCTCGGGTGGTGCGCTGCTCCACGTACGAGGAGTTTATGGCGCTGGTCGATGATATCGAGCGCGACGTGGTGGCCTGCGAGGCCGCGCTTGCCGCCGGTGAGTCGGTGCCCGCTCATCCGCTGGAGGCTTAAGAGTGGCCGTTACCGCGCTGTATGTGCACGTGCCGTTTTGCGCTCAAAAATGCCGCTATTGCGATTTTGACTCGCGCAGCTTCGCTCCGTGCGACCTGGGTGCTGCGCTCGATGCCTATTTTGAGCAGCTGTATGCACGCCTCGATGCCTTTGGAGACGCCGGGGCGCTTGCGCAGGTCCGCACCGTCTATGTTGGCGGCGGCACGCCGTCGCTGGCGGGGGAGCGTCTGGTAGAACTCGCCCGGCGTATCTCTGCGTGGTGTAAGCCCGTTGAGTTTACCTGCGAGGCTAATCCTGAGTCACTGACCTCCGAGCTTGCCACTGCGCTTGCCGAGGTTGGTGTCACGCGTGTCTCTCTGGGCGTCCAAACGCTCGATAACACCGAACTTGCGACCATCGGCCGTATTCACGATGCCGATCGGGCGCTTGAGGCTATCGCGACGGTGAAGGATGTTGGGCTCGATGCGTCGTGCGACCTTATGTGTGGACTTCCCGGCCAGACCGCAACGAGTTGGAAGAGCACGCTCGATGACGTGCTGGCGGCGGCTCCGCACCATGTGTCGGTCTATCCGCTCACGCTCGAGGAGGGTACGCCGCTTTACCGCATGGCGTGCCGTGACGAGTCGCTCGAGCCCGATGAGGATTTCCAAGCTGCATGCATGGACGTTGCGCGCGAGCGGCTGTGTTCGGCGGGCTACCATCCGTATGAGGTGGCGAGCTACGCGCTCGATGGGCATGAATGCGCTCACAATATCGCCTACTGGACTGGTCGGGGCTATCTGGGTTTGGGCCGTTCTGCCGCGGGTATGCTCGATGCCGAGGATTTCGATCGCTTGGCTGGACTGTTTCCTGACGTTCCTGCACGCGGTGATGCACACCGCGTGCGTCTGGTGCAACGTGATGATGGCGCGACGGCGTTTGAGGCCGAATATCTGTCGCAGCGCGAGGCTGCGGCCGAAGACATGATGCTCGCTTGCCGCATGACGCGCGGTGTTGCGTCCGATCTGTTGGTTCGCGCGGCTTGTGTCATCCCAACGGGCGAGCTGGCGGCGGCCTGCGACCGTGCGCTCGAGTTGGGCCTTGCCACCTGGGTGACCGATCGTGTTGAAGGACATGCGGGGCGCGTCACCTCAAAAGACGTTATCGCAGGTCGCGCCCGCGCCCGTTTAGCGCCGACCCACTTGGGCTGGCTCGATGGAAATATGCTGTTCGAGCTGTTTTGGGGTCTAGCCTAGGCCGCTCGGGTAGAATTACCGCAATATATACGCTGCTGTGAGCAGGAGGTTGCCGCGCATGGCGACGATGAACGAAAAAGATTACTACGAGATTTTGGGCGTCTCCAAGGACGCCACCTCGCGTGATATTCAAAAGGCTTTCCAACAAAAGGCCCGCAAGCTCCATCCGGACGTCAATAAAGAGCCGGATGCCGAGGAAAAGTTTAAAGAGGTTTCCGAGGCCTACGCTGTGCTCTCGGACGAGCAGAAGCGTGCGCGTTACGACGCCATGCGTTCGGGTAATCCCTTTGCCGGTGCACCGACGGCTTCGCCCTATGGCGGTGGCTATGCCGGCAGCGCCGGTTACGGCAATCCCTTTGACGGCGGTTTCCCCTTCGGGGGCGCCTGGGGCCAGCCCCGTCGCGGCCAGGCGGCCTACAACCCCGAGAGTGGCGCCAACGTGGTCGTCGATATCAAGCTCGACGCCAAGGAGGCTAAGGGCGGTGCCCACAAGACCGTTCGCTACACCCGCTTTGACACCTGCGGACATTGTGGCGGATCGGGCTCCGTTTCGTCAGAGCATGCCCACACCTGTCCGAGCTGCGGTGGTCGCGGCCATATCGATGTCGACCTGTCTTTCCTGTTTGGTGCGGGCACGTTCCAGACGGTTTGTCCTGAGTGCGGCGGTTCCGGCAAGGTCGTTGCCGACCCGTGCCCCGATTGCGGTGGCAGCGGCCGTGTCCGTGTGACCTCCGAGCAGACGATTGAGTTTCCCGCCGGCACGCATGATGGCGACGAGGTGCGCGTCCCCAACATGGGTCACGCCGGCACGAACGGCGCTTCGGGCGGCGATCTGGTCGGTCGTGCGCACGTTGAGGCCGAGCGCCTGGAGGGTAAGGCTCGCACCGGCTTCTACCTCATGGGCATCATCGCTCCGTTTTTGGTGCTGTCGGCCATCTCGGGCGTGTTCTCCGCCTTCGCCATGATGTGCTTCATTCCGTTTGCCATGGGCTTGTTCATGGTGCTGTCGGACGGCGTGCTTCATCGCAGCCTGCTGTGGTGGAAGCGCGGCGCGATGCAGTTTGCCAATGGTTTTGCCAACGGCTTTATGTTTGCGCTCGTGTCGGTCTGGTTTGCGAGCTGCTCGCAGCAGGCCATGCTTTCGCCCTACGGGATGCAATAACATCAAACCCTCTGTTTGCGGCCGGCCCAGCTTGGGTATAGGACGCACTGTGACAATAATGAAAGTTGGAAGGATTCGGTCGTGTCGGAAAATAGGGATTACTACGAGGTACTTGGCGTTGACAAGGATGCCGACGCGCGGACGATCAAGCGCGCGTTTCTAAAGAAAGCCCGTACGGTACACCCGGATGTTTCGGACGACCCCGAGGCAGAGGCCAAGTTCAAAGAGCTCAACGAGGCCTATTCCGTTCTTTCCGACGAGCAGAAGCGTGCTAACTACGACCGTTACGGCACTGCGGATGGCCCCGGTGGCTCTGGCTATGTCGACATCAACGATATCTTTGGTGGCATGGGCATGGACGACCTGTTCTCGTCGTTCTTTGGTGGTGGCGCCGGTGGTGGCGCCCGCAGCCGTCGCGAGCGCCGTCGCGGTCGCGATATGGCCATTTCCCTTTCGGTGACGCTCGAGGAGGCGGCGCTCGGCTGCAAAAAGACGATCAGCTACGACCGTCTTGCCCCTTGCGAGGACTGCAATGGTACCGGTAAGGCCGAGGGCGCGACCGAAAAGCAGTGCAGCCGCTGTCACGGCACAGGCTATGTGACGACGGTCCAGCGTTCTTTCCTGGGCCAGGTTCAGTCCTCTTCGCCCTGTCCCGACTGCCACGGCGAAGGCACGGTCATCGATCATCCCTGCGAGACCTGTGATGGCCAGGGCCGCACGCCTTCTCACGAAAAGATTGACATCGATATTCCCGCCGGTGTTTCGACCGGTCGCCAGCTGCGCGTGAGTGGTTTTGGCGAGGCCGGCCTTCGTGGCGAGCCGTCGGGCGACCTGATCGTCAACGTGCGTGTCGCCGACCACGAGCGTTTTAAGCGTAATGGCGATGACCTGTATCTGGTGAGTGATATCTCGATTTCGCAGGCCGCGCTCGGTTGCGAGATTGAGGTCGAGGGCATTATGCCTGACGAGGTCGTCAAGGTGACGGTTCCCGCCGGCACACAGTTCGGTGACACCGTGAGCGTTAACAATTACGGCATGCCGCGTATCGGCGGTGGCGGTTCGCGCGGTCGTCTGGTCGTGCAGCTGCGCGTGGTCGTCCCCACCAATCTCTCCAATAAGCAGCGCGAACTGCTTCGCGCCTTTGCCGACGAGATGGGCGATGACGTCGCCTCCGGTAAGAAGTCGGTGACTGACCGTATCAAGAGTGCCCTCGACGACATCCTCGATTAAGGAGCCCGTGTGCTCGCACCCCATATTTCCGTCGTCAACCTCGGTTGTCGTGTCAACCGGGTTGAGTCAGACCGTATCACTGCCGATCTTATGCGCCTGGGCTTTGCGATGGTGGAGCCCTGTGACGCCGATCTGATCGTTATCAATACCTGTGCCGTGACGGGGGAGGCCGAGGCCAAGACCCGCAAGGCCGTCCGTCACGCCCTGGCCTATCCGGGCGAGCCTTACGTGGTCGTAACCGGCTGCGTCGTCAACCTGCATCCCGAGGAGCTGCTGGAGCTCTCCGATCGCGTGATCGCCGAACCGTCCAAGATTGACGTCGCCGAGCGCGTCTGCGAGGTGCTGGGTGTCGAATCCGATAGCGTGCCCGCCTGCAGCGATGGCGACGTGGTCGATGCGCTCGGTCGTTCGCGGCTTGGCGTGAAGATCCAGGATGGCTGCAACCACCGCTGCACCTATTGCATCGTGTGGAAGGCCCGCGGCCCCGAGCGCTCCGTGCCCGTCGAGTCCGTGCTCGAACAGGTGCGTGAAGCCCAGGAGACCGGCGTGCCCGAGGTCGTGCTGACCGGCGTGAATCTGGGTGCCTATGACGGCAAGAGCGCGACCGACGAACATGTCGAGATCGATGAGCTGCTCGAGGCGATCATGGAGCGCACCGAGATTGCCCACGTGCGCATCTCCTCGGTGGAGCCCATGGATATTTCAGAGCGCTTGCTCAAGGTGATGGCTCGCTATCCGAAGCGTATCGCGCCGTTTTTGCATCTGCCCGTGCAGTCTGGCTGCACGGCGACGCTGCATCGCATGGGTCGTCCCTATAGTGCCGAGGACTTCGAGGAGACGGTGCGCATGATTCGCGCCAACTTGCCCCAGGCGTCTCTTTCGTGCGACGTCATCGTCGGTTTTCCCGGCGAGACGGACGAGGAGTTTGAGGAGTCGCTGGCGCTGTGCCGTCGCGTGGGCTTTTCGCGCATGCACGTGTTCCGCTATAGCAAGCGCCCCGGCACCCTCGCCGCCGACATGCCCGACCAGGTACCCCCTGAGGTCATGGCCGAGCGCAGCCGTCGCATGCGCGCCGCCGCACAGGAGCTTGCGATCGCCGATGCCCGCCGCCGCGTGGGCACGGTCGAGCGTGCGGTGCTCGAGTATGGCGACAACCTGACGCTCGGCTCGTTCCATCATGCCCGTCTTGATGATACCTGTGGACTCACAGCCCCGTGCCTGCTCGATGTTGCTATCATCGGAGTCGATGATTCCGGCTTGGTCCATGCACGCAGGGAGGTTTATGGACGCCTCGAAGATTAGACTTACCGTTCCCGAGGGTATCGACCCCTCGCGCGTTTTGGGAGCCGGCGACGGCGTCCTTCGTGCACTCGAGAACTTGGTGCGTGCCCATGTGGTTGCCCGCGGTGACAGCGTTGCCGTGAGCGGCGATCCGGACGAGGTCGAGCTCGTGGCGCGCTTTTTCGAGCATGCTTTTCGCGAGGCGGCCGCCGGGCGCACGCTGTCTGCCGACGATGTCTCGCGCTGTCTGGCCGTTCTGCGCGACGGCGAGCATGATGCCTCGTCGCTGCGCGATGATGTGCTGCTATCGTATCGCGGTCGCGTCATCCGCCCCAAGACGCTCGGCCAAAAGCGCTACGTGGATGCCATTCGCTCGCATACCATCACGTTTGGCCTCGGTCCCGCCGGTACCGGTAAAACCTATCTGGCTATGGCGCTCGCCGTCGCCGCGCTCAAGCGCCATGAGGTAGGCCGCCTGATCCTGACGCGCCCGGTTGTCGAGGCGGGGGAGAACCTGGGCTTTTTGCCCGGCACCCTCGAGGAAAAGATCGACCCGTATATGCGCCCGCTCTATGATGCCCTCTTTGACATGATGGATCGCGAACGCACCGATGAGTTTATGGAGCGTGGCGTGATCGAGATCGCACCGCTCGCCTACATGCGCGGTCGAACGCTAAGTGATGCCTTTGTGGTGCTCGATGAGGCACAAAACACGACGCCCGAGCAGATGAAGATGTTCCTGACGCGCCTGGGTTTTAATTCCAAGTTCGTGATTACCGGCGACCTGAGCCAGCGTGACCTGGTTGGTCGTCGCGGCGGTCTTGCCGACGTTGAGCAGATTTTGGGCCGTGTCGACGATGTCGCATTTTCGCACCTCGAGCGCGCCGATGTGGTGCGCCATGCCCTGGTGGGCCGTATCGTTGAGGCCTATGATGCATACGATGATGCGCGTGGGCAGCGCGCACACGATCGAAAGGAGTCCCGTTGAGTGTATTGATCAGCAACGATGCCGAGCTCGATACGCTGCTCGATGCCCATGAGGTGGAACACATCTGCTCAGTTGTGCTTGCCGCCGAGGGTGTTGAGCGTGAGGTCGAGATTTCCCTTTCGTATGTCGATGAGGACGAGATGCACGAGCTCAACCACGAGTGGCGCGGTATCGACCGCACCACCGATGTCCTCTCGTTTGAATGCGACTCGGCCTTTGACGAGGACATTCCCGCCGACGAGACGCTCGAGCTCGGTGATATTATCCTGGCTCCGCAGGTTATTGCCCGTCAGGCCCCTGGCTTTGGCAATAGTCCTGCCGACGAGTGTCGCCTGATGCTCGTGCATGGCATGCTGCACCTGCTGGGGTATGACCATATCGAGGACGACGAGGCCGAGGTCATGGAGGCACGCGAGGACGCCATCCTGCGCGATTTGGCGCTCGAGCGCGGCGAGGACCCCAAGCTCGTCCACGTCGGCCCCATCACCAACCACGCCCACGACTAGGAGCCGTCTATGATTCCCGGATCGAACAAGGACCATCCGTCCTTTTTAAAGTCGTTCTCATACGCGATGGAGGGCTTCGTCACCGCCGTCAAGACCGAGCGCAATATCAAGGTCACGCTCGTGGCGGGCGTGTGTACCGTCATTGCCGGCTGCATTGTGGGGCTTGATATTGCCGAGTGGGCTACGGTCATCATCTGCTGCGGCCTGGTGATTCACGGCGAGTTGTGCAATACCGCCATGGAGGCGATTGTCGACCTGGCGACCCAGGAGCTGCATCCGCTGGCCAAGCGCGCGAAGGATATCGCCGCTGCCTCTGTATACGTTCTTTCCATTACCGCCGCGATCGTGGGCTTGCTTGTCTTTGCCCACGCGCTTGGCTTTATTTAGAAAGGGATTCCCATGTCCGACAATATGCAGCCCACCGATGAAGTTCTGGATGACGAGGTCCTGGACGAGGCCGAAGGTGCCGATTCGTTTGACGAGGTCGAGGAGTTCGATCCGTTTGAGGGCATGAGCGATGAGGAACTCGATGCTCTGTGCGACGAGGATGAGGGCCTCGCGGGCTTTGGCGACGTGGAACCCGGTTTCCGCAGCGGCTTTGTGGCCCTGGTCGGTCGCCCCAACGCCGGCAAATCCACGCTGCTCAACGCCTGTTACGGCAAGAAGGTCGCCATCACCTCGCCGGTGGCCCAGACGACCCGCCGCCGCATGCGCGCCGTGGTCAACCGCCCCGGTTACCAGTTAGTCTTCGTTGATACGCCGGGTATCCACAAGCCCAAGGACGGCCTGGGCTCCGAGCTTAATAAGAGTGCCCTGTTTGAGCTCAATGACGTCGACGTCGTCGCGTTTCTGATCGACGCCACCAAACCCATCGGCAGGGGAGACGCCTGGGTCGCCGAGCGCGTCAAGAACGCCCGTTCAAAAAAGGTCCTGGTGCTTACCAAGGCCGATGAGGCCGACCCCGCTCAGGTCATGGAGCAGCTCAAGGCCGCTCACGAGCTTATGGAATACGACGATGAGATCGTGACGTCGTCGGTTAAGAACTTTAACGTCGATGCGTTCATCGAGACCGTCGCTCACTTCTTGCCCGAGGGCCCGCGCTGGTTCCCCGAGGACATGGGTACCGACGCTTCCGACGAGACGCTCGTTGCCGAGTTTGTGCGCGAGAAGGTTCTGCGTCGCACCCGCGACGAGATCCCTCACTCCGTGGGCGTCATCTGTGACGCGCTCGAGCAGACTAAGAAGGTCCTGCGCGTGCACGCCACGATTTACGTCGAGCGCGAGGGGCAGAAGGGCATCATTATCGGCAAGGGCGGCGAGATGATTAAACATATCGGTATCGACGCCCGTCGCGATCTTGAGCGCATCTTTGGTACTCAGGTCTTTTTGGAGCTCGACGTGAAGGTCAAGGCCGGCTGGCGCGATGACGAGGCGCAGATTCGCCGTTTTGGCTATAACGCCGAAGATTAAGCCTCGGCGTTCATGGCAGGCTCTCGCACATATCGCACAAAGGTGCTCGTCCTCGACAAGACGAAGCTCAAGGAAACCGACCTGATTTTGACGATGCTCGACGAACGGGGGCGGCAGGTGCGTGCCGTGGCCAAGGGCGCACGTAAGCCTGGCGGTCGCCTTGCGGCCCGTTGCGAGCTCTTCTGCACCGTTGATATGCTGCTCGCGCTTGGTCGCTCGCTCGACGTGGTTTCTCAGGCGGAGCTTATGGAGGCGCCGCTCGGTGCCGCTCCTGACTACGAGACGACCTGTGCCGCCAGCGCGATTGCCGAGGTTGCGCGCGCGTGCTCGTTCGAGGATGCCGAGGATCCATTTGCCTTTGCCATCACGCAGCGAGCGCTCACGCTTGTCGGCAGCGGTCTCGACTCGGCACATATGGACCTGCTCGTGGCGGCCTTTGTCTTTAAACTGCTGTCGCACGTTGGCTACCGACCCGATTTTTCGGCATGCGTGCTGTGCGGAGACCCCATGCTGTCGTATTTTTCGCCCCAGGCGGGCGGGCTTCTGTGCGGGTCGTGCGCCTCGAGCGTGCCTGGCGCCGAGTTGGTATCAGTCGGCGAGGTCGCATGGCTGCGCGCTCTGATGTCCATGACGTTCGATGCCCTTATGGACGAGCGGATCGATCCGCATACGGCTGCTTTTTTGCTGGGGCTTTCGCATGTTTGGGCCGCCACGCACACCGACCAGCGGCTCCGTGCGATGGAATTCATGTTGGGTCGGTGATGATGCGCAGGCGCGCGCCGCTTGTGGTAACATACCGACTTGTTGGTACCTCGACCTTGGATGCCCGCTCCACCGGCGGCTTCCCAGTCCGAGGCGAATAGAGTCGCCCACGGGCGACGCGAAACGAAAGGTGAAACAATGACTGTTTCCAAAGAGCGCAAGGCGGAGCTGACCGCCCAGTTCGGTAACTCCCCGGTCGATACCGGTAACCCCAAGGTTCAGGTCGCCATCCTGTCCGAGCGCATCAAGGAGCTGACCGAGCACATGAAGTCCCACCAGAAGGACTTCCACACCCGTCGTGGCCTGCTCATGCTCGTTGGCCGTCGTCGTCGTCTTCTCTCCTACATCAAGAAGAACGACATCGTCGAGTACCGTGAGCTCATCAAGGCTCTGGGCATCCGCGACAACATCCAGTAAGGATTTGTACATGCTAAGAGCGTCCTGCGCAGCGGGGCGCTCTTTTTGTGTAAGGGCGTGAACAATCACGCTCTACAGCGTGGCGGGGGCAGGGGGCCCGCGTCACATGAGAAGCCCGCAGGCAAGGGGCCTGTGGGGTAAAGGAGAACAATGACACTCGTATCCAAGACCTTTGAGCTGTACGGCAAGACCTACACCTTCGAGTCCGGCGAGCTTGCCAAGCAGGCCACCGGCGCTTGTCTGGTCAAGCAGGGTGACACCACGATGCTCGATACCGTGGTCGTCTCCAAGGAGCGCAAGAATTACGACTTCTTCCCGCTGACTGTCGACTTCAACGAGAAGATGTACGCTGCCGGCCGTATCCCGGGTGGTTACCTCAAGCGTGAGGGCCGTCCCAGCGAGAAGGCCACGCTCACGGCTCGTATGATCGACCGCCCGATCCGCCCGAGCTTCCCGGACGGCTTCCGCAACGAGGTGCATATCGTCGCCACCTCGCTCGTCGCCGACCAGGTCAACCCCTTCGACGTCATCAATGTCATGGGTGCCTCTTTGGCTATGACGCTCGGCGGCGTGCCCTTCGAGGGCCCGCTTGCCTGCGTGCGCATCGGCCGCAACGTGGAGACCGGCGAGTTTATCGTCAACCCCACCTATGAGGAGCGCGAGAACTCCGACCTGGACCTGGAGCTGGGCGGCTCTGCCGACTTCATCTCGATGGTCGAGGCCGGCGCCGAGGAGATCTCCGAGGACGACATGCTCGCCGCTATGAAGTTTGGTCAGGAGGCCCTCGCTGCCTTCTGCCAGGCCCAAGACGAGTTCGTCGCCGAGTGGGAGCAGGTCAACGGCGCTATCGTCAAGAAGGAGTATCCGCTCGACCAGCCCGTCGAGGAGGTCCAGGAGCGCATCTTCGCCCACTACGACGAGATGGCCGCTGCCCTGCGCGACGCCGACAAGCTTTCCCGCATCGGTAAGGTCGAGGCTCTGAAGGAGTCCATCCGCGCCGAGTTCACCGACGAGGAGCAGGCCGCCTGGGAGCGCGAAATCCCCGTGGCGCTCAAGAAGCTCGAGAAGAAGGCCATGCGCACCATGGTCGTCGAGACCGGCGAGCGCGTCGACGGTCGTGCCGCCGACGAGATTCGTCCCATCATGGTGAAGGACAACTACCTGCCGCTCGTTCACGGCTCCGGCCTGTTCCAGCGTGGCCAGACGCAGGTGCTTTCCGTCCTGTCACTCGGCATGCTCAACGAGGGCCAGCGTCTGGATACCATCGAGCCCACCGAGGGCAAGCGCTACATGCACCACTACAACTTCCCGCCGTTCTGCACCGGCGAGACCGGCCGCATGGGCAGCCCCAAGCGCCGCGAGATCGGTCACGGCAACCTGGCCGAGCGCGCCCTGCTTCCGGTGCTTCCCGACGAGAACGAGTTCCCCTACGCCATCCGCGTCGTCTCCGAGGTCATGGAGTCCAACGGCTCCTCTTCGATGGCTTCGACCTGCGGCTCTACGCTCGCCCTTATGGACGGCGGCGTGCCCATTAAGCGCCCAGTCTCCGGTATCGCCATGGGCCTGATCCAGGAGGAGGGCAAGACCGTGGTCCTGTCCGACATCCAGGGTCTCGAGGACTTCCTGGGCGACATGGACTTTAAGGTCACCGGCACCACCGAGGGCATTACCGCCCTGCAGATGGACAACAAGGCGACCGGCCTCACCTTCGACATCCTGGCCCGCGCCCTGCAGCAGGCCAAGGAGGGTCGCGCCTTCATCCTGCAGAAGATGCTCGATGTGATCCCCGAGCCGCGTCACACCACGCGCAGCACCGCTCCGCGTATCGTCTCCATCCAGGTTCCGACCGACAAGATCCGCGACGTCATCGGTTCCGGCGGTAAGGTCATTCGCGGCATCCAGGACGAGACCGGCGCTTCGGTTGACATCCAGGAGGACGGCACCGTCTTCGTCGGCGGCACCGGCGAGTCCGTGGACCAGGCTGTCGAGCGCATCAAGCTCATCATCAAGGTTCCCGAGCCGGGCGAGGAGTACACCGGTCGCGTGGTCTCCATCCAGCCCTTCGGCGCCTTCGTCAACCTGCTGCCCGGTAAGGACGGCCTGCTGCACATCTCCCGCGTCGCCAAGGGCCGCGTGGAGAAGGTCGAGGACGTCCTCAACGTGGGCGACGAGGTCAAGGTCGTCGTCATCGAGGTCGACGATCGCGGCAAGATCTCGCTCGATCGTCTTGACAAGCCCGAGGCCCCGGCTCGCGCCGAGGGTGCCTCCGAGGGCGACGGCGAGCACTTCCAGCGTCGTGAGCGTCCGCGTCGCGAGCGCTCCGAGCGCGGCGACCGTCCGCGTCGTCCCGGCGACAACGGAGGCCGCAAGCCCCGCCGTCACCACGACGCCGAGTAATAGCTACACATAAGCAGCTCAACAAGGGCGACTCCGTACAGGGGTCGCCCTTTTGCTTGCGCCCGGGAGGGCCGCATATGAAGTTTCCTGCTCTACAGTCCTGCGCAAGACGGAAAGCACATTAAGTGCTTTCCTTTGCGTGCGGAACTCGCGATAAACTTCATATGCGGCCCTCCCGGGCGCAAGCAAAAGGGCTGGTTAGTGCCGCTCGCTATTTAGTTAGACAGTCTATGCAGTAGTCAGATTTCAGATCAGTAGATAGACACAGCAGTATTGCCCCTGATAAAACCTACCAAAATAAACCTATCTCATATTGGCAGGTCAGGGCTCAGCGGCCCCGGCACGGGCTAAGTTTATCGCGAGTTCCGCACGAACAGGAGGCCACTTAATGTGGCCTCCGTCGTGAGCAGGACTGTAGAGCAGGAAACTTAGCCCGTGCCGGGGCCGCTGAGCCCTGACCGGCGGGATACACAGGTTCAGATGGGGCTTTGATGCATGGGTGGTCTGTTGTTGTGCAAATGGGTATCATACTGTGGTTATTGCATCGACTCTGCGATGCATGTTTGTACGTTCCCGGCGGTCGGTTTGCCAGAAGCGCCCCGCCGGTTGTTCCAGACCCGTTTCGAAGAAAGGAAACCACACTAACCTATGGCAGCTAAAAAATCATCTCCCTTGAAGATCATTCCGCTCGGCGGCCTTGACGGCATCGGCAAGAACATGACGGTCTTCGAGTGCGGCGACGACATGGTGCTCGTCGATGCCGGTCTCATGTTCCCGGATGACTCCCAGCCCGGTATCGACCTGGTTCTTCCCGACTACACCTATGTTCTGGAGAACGAGGAGAAGCTCCGCGGTATCGTCGTCACCCACGGCCACGAGGACCACACCGGTTCGCTTCCGTACCTGCTGCAGGACCTCAACAACAAGGTGCCCATCTTTTCGAGCAAGCTGACGCTTGGCTTTATCGAGGGCAAGCTTTCTGAGTTCCGCATCCGCGCGCCCAAGTTCCGTGAGGTCAAGGGCGGCAGCCATGTCAGCCTTGGCGGTATCTCGCTCGACTTCTTCTCGATGACGCACTCCATCCCCGGCGCTCTGGGCGTGTTCATTCGCACCAATCAGGGCACCGTTATGCACACCGGCGACTTTAAGCTCGACCAGACCCCCATCGACGGCGTCACGCCCGACTATGCCGCTATCAGCCGCTTTGCCAAGCAGGGCATCGACCTGTTGCTGTCCGACTCCACCAATGCCACGGTTCCCGGCTTTACCAAGTCCGAGGCCGAGGTCGGTCCCAACTTGCTGCACGCCATCAAGAACGCCCCGGGTCGCGTGTTCGTCGCTTCGTTCTCGAGCCACATCCATCGTTTGCAGCAGATCTGCGATGCCGCCCGCAAGTGCGGCCGTAAGGTCGTTGTGACCGGTCGCTCCATGCTCACCAACACCCGCGTCGCGCGCGAGCTGGGCTACCTCAACATCGACGATGCCGATATCATCGATGCCTTCGATATCGATAACCTGCCCGACGACAAGATCGTCGTCATGTGCACCGGTTCGCAGGGCGAGCCGCTGTCGGCCCTGTCCCGCATGGCCAATGGCGAGCACAAGACGCTCTCTATCCACGAGGGCGATACCGTCATCCTCTCGGCAACTCCTGTTCCCGGCAACGAGAAAGCCGTCCAGCAGGTCGTCAACAGCCTGGCCAAGCTCGGCTGCGACGTGTGGGATAAGAACCGCGCTCTTGTCCACGTCTCGGGCCACGGCAGCCAGGAGGAGCTTAAGCTCCTGATGGCCATGGCCAAGCCCACGTACTTTATGCCGGTTCACGGTGAGGCCGTGCATCTGCGCGCCCATGCCCAGCTGGCCCGCAAGATGGGCATCAAGGACGATCATATCTTTATCCTCGATAACGGCGACACGCTCGAGATGCGCGGTGGTATCGTCAAGCGTGGTACGCCCGTCGAGTCCGGCGTCGTCTACGTCGACGGCCTGCGTATCGGCGATACCGACCCCATCGTCCTGCGCGATCGTCAGAAGCTCGCCAATGACGGTATGGTTACCGCTGTTGCCATCGTCTCGCTCAAGCACAAGAAGATCGAGGCCATCGAGTTTTCGGGCCGCGGCGTCTCGTTTGCCATCGACGACCAGTTCTCCGAGGATGCCTCCGCGTCCATCATGAAGACGATCGAGAAGGGCAAGTTCAGCTTTACGAGCAGCGGTTCCGATGCTATTCGTAAGGCCGTGCGCGATTCGCTCTCTAACTTTATCTGGAGCCGTACGCGCACCCGTCCGATGATCATCCCGGTCGTCATGGAGGTTTAGTTTGGCGCGTGGATCTGCACAAAACGCCAAAGGCAATAAGGCCAATAACCAACCGGCATCTGCTAAGGGTGCCGGTTCCCATCTGCGCGCCAATAAGGGCCACGAGGCGGACTTCGACGATTTTGAGCCCTTGGTCGAGCCCTCGGCCAACCGCGATATCGCCGGCGTGGTCATCGCCGTTTTGGCGATTGCGTCCTTCATTGCCGTGATTTCGCCGGCGACTGCACCCGTTACGGCTGCGGTTGCCGGTTTCTACCACCTGGGCTTTGGTCTGGGCGCCTACGTGCTGCCGATCGTCATTTTGCTGTTTGCCGCCACGCTCTTTTTAGGCGAGGACTCGCCGCTCAACGTGCGCTCGGTCGCGGGCGGAGCCGTGGTCTTTATCGCCGTTATCTCCATTCTTTCGCTGGTGGTGCCGGGTACGAGCGACTCGTGTGACCTTATGTTCACTCCGCAAAATCTGTCCGCCTCGGGTGGCTACATCGGTGCGTTTATTGCGAGTGCGCTGCAGAATGCCCTGGGTAAGCCTATCGCGATGGTGGTCCTGTTGGGCCTTGTCGTCGTGGGCTTGGTCATCATCGGCTTTTCGGTGGGCGGCGTTTTGCGCTCTGCTCGCGACCGTGCGGCCGATTTTGCCGAGCGCCGTCGTGCCGACGTCAACGCGAGCCCGTGGGGTGACGACGAAGCCCTGTCGGTGCCCGGCGTTGCCCGTCCGCACCTGAGCATTCTTCGTCAAAAGGGCTCTGATGCTGCCGTGACCACGGTCATGGGCAACGATGTGGACCCGGTTTTGGACGATGACGACGAGGACGAGGATCCGTTTGTCGACGTATCCGATGCCGTGGAGGCCGAGCGTGCTAAGACGACGCTGCTGCCGCGCCGTCATGTCAAGAAGGGCAAGGCCACACCCAAGTTGAATACAAGCGAGCCCGACCCGTCTTGGTCCGATAGCGAGATTGAGCTCACTGAGGGCGATGACGAGGACGACGAGGCTCCGATTGAGACCGCAAAGACAACTTTGCTTCCGCGTCGCCATGCAAAGCGCGACCAGGTAACCGGTCAGCTTTCGATGGAAGACGACCCCGATAAGATTGACGAGTCCGAGCCGCCGTTTGCCGTGAATCCTGTCTCGGCAGCACCTCAGATTCCCGACTTCTTGAAGCATCCCAAGGTTGCCGATTCGCCTGCCTCGAGTGCTGTCGGATCGGCTGCGGCTAGCGATGGGGGAGCGGACGGCGGCGCCGCAGATAACGAGGGCGAAGAAGAGGATGGCCTCAAGCTTCCGCCACTCGAAATCCTGCATGCCAACCCGCAGTCGGCTTCCTCCGCGTCTTCTGACAAGGAGCTGGAACAGACTGCCGAGTCTCTTCAGTCCACCTTGCTGGAGTTTGGTCGTAGTGCCCGCGTGGTCGGCTGGATCGCCGGCCCCACGGTGACGACCTTTAAGCTGCAACCTGGCGAGGGCGAGCGCGTGAGCAAGATTTCGAGCCTCGAGGACGATATCGCGCTTTCGCTCGCTGCCCAGTCGGTGCGTATCTTTGCCCCGATCCCCGGCACCTCGCTCGTGGGCATCGAGATTCCCAACCGCAAGCGCCAGAACGTCAACCTGGGCGACGTGCTGCCCTATGTGAAGGGCGGTCCGCTCGAGCTGGCCATCGGCCGCGATGCCGAGGGCACGCCGGTTGTCGCCGACCTCGCCAAGATGCCCCACCTGCTTATTGCCGGTACGACCGGTTCTGGTAAGTCGGTGATGATCAATTCCATCATCACGACCTTGCTCATGCGCGCCCTTCCCGAGGACGTTCGCCTGATCATGGTCGACCCCAAGCGCGTCGAGCTTGCGGGCTATAACGGTCTGCCGCATCTTTACGTGCCTGTAGTGACCGAGCCCAAGCAGGCCGCGAGCGCCCTGCAATGGGCCGTGTCCGAGATGGAGCGTCGCCTGAAGGTCTTCGAGCGCCTTAACGTTCGTAAGATTTCGACCTATAACGAAAAGCAGGCCGCCGGCGAGTTTGAGCATTACGACAACCCGCCGCAAAAGATGCCCTACTTGGTCATCATCATTGACGAGCTCTCGGACCTGATGATGGTCGCCGGTAAGGATGTCGAGGCCTCGATCGTGCGTATTGCTCAGCTGGGCCGTGCCGCCGGTATTCATCTTATCGTGGCCACGCAGCGCCCCAGTTCCAATGTGGTGACGGGCCTTATCAAGGCCAACATCACCAACCGCATCGCCTTTAACGTCGCCACGGGCATCGACTCGCGCGTCATCATCGACCAGATGGGTGCCGAAAAGCTCACCGGTTTGGGCGACATGCTGTTCTCCAAGGTCGACTGGGGCAAGCCCCGCCGTATCCAGGGCTGCTTTGTCTCGGATGACGAAATCAACGAGATTGTCGAGTTCGTCAAGTCGCAGAGCGAGCCCGACTACCACGAGGAGATCCTGTCTGCCGTGGCGCCCGCTTCCATGTCCATGGCGGGTGGCGGCGGCATTGTTCGCACCGGAGTCGCCGAGCCGCAAGACGATGATCCGCTCATTTGGGAAGCCGCCCATATTGTGGTGGAATCGCAGCTTGGCTCCACATCTGGCCTGCAACGTCGTCTGAAGGTTGGCTATGCTCGTGCCGGGCGTATTATGGACATGCTGGAAGAAAAGGGTGTCGTCGGCCCGCCCGACGGTTCCAAGCCGCGCGAGGTCCTGTTGGACGAGGAGGGGCTTGCCGCGCTGGAATCTGTCGACGCCGAGATGGCACGTGAAGATCGTGAGTTTGGAGGATTCTGATGGCTGCACGCTTTGGTGACATGCTGCTCGAGCAGCGTCGCCGAATGGGCCTTTCCATTCAGCAGGTCGCCAACACCATCAAAATCAGGCCGCAGATCATCGAGTTTTTCGAGACCGGTAACTTTGCTTCGATGCCGCCGCGCGGCTATGCGCAGGGCATGATTTCGAGCTATGCTCGCTTTTTGGGCCTCAATCCGCGCGAGGTCGTCAATACCTACTTTGACGACCTGATGGCATACGAACGCGAGACGTCGCAGCAGGGCGGTCGTTTTCAGGACGCCGCCGGCTACGTCAATTCGCGTTCCTCGGTCGACAACGGGCGCTTCCTGATGGTTCAGGGCGGTCGTTCGACCCGCTATGGACAGCGTCCTCAGCAGGCCGGTTATATTACCGAGACGGGTTCGGGTGAGGAGATTCGCTCACAGCGTGACCGGTTCCGCAGTACGCCGATGCCCGAGGACCGTGCACTTCCCGCTGCCCGCGGTGTAGCGCGTGACCCTCGTGCCGGCTACGGCGACGGCGGCTATTCCGATCGCGGTTACCGTGGTGCCTCCACCGGACGCTCTCGCGGTGGCTATGCGGATGCCGATACCACGCAGGTGACGCCGCGTCTTCGCTCTCAATCACAGCCGTATGGCCAGCGCTCTTCGGCTCCGCGTTCGGGCCAGCGTGGCTATCAAGGCCGCGGTGAACTTGCGCCCCGCTCGGGTCAGCGCAGCCTTCAGGGCCAGGGTGGCTATCGCGGCCGTTCCGATAGCAATCGTGGTCGTATGCCTCGGGGAGGCGGCCGCAGCAGTTCCAGTCGTGGACGCGGCGGATCACGTACTCCTCAAAACAACGGGCTCGATCCGCGTATCGTCTACGCCGGCATCGGTGCCGTTGTGCTGCTGTTGATTGTGCTCATCGTGGTGCTTCTGCGCGGCTGCGCATCTTCGGCGCCCGAGAACACGCCCGAGACGCCCACTGCTACCAAGATGACGACCAAGAAGTCTTCTAAGAAGACCGAAACGGTCGACGAGGACGATGACACCGATGAGGCGACGGATGAGTCGACTGATTCGGACGCCACCAAGACGACGGCCAAGAAGGAAGAGAACGAGGTCACGAAGGTCAAAGTCTCCGTTGCCAAGGGAAAGACCGCGTGGATTGAGGTCAAGGTTGACGGCAAGTCGGTCTATGGCGCCCAGGCGACTGGCCCCTTTGAGCAGGAGTACACGCCCGAGTCTTCGATCGAGATCACCACGTCCAAGCCTTCCGATGTCACCGTTACCAAGAACGGTGAAAAGGTTCGTTACGATACCAAGACCTCGGGCGTGGCGCGTGTGACGATCACCGTTCCCAAGAAGGAGACGTCTGATTCCGAGAATGGTGAAAGTTCTGATGGTACCGACACCACCGATGGTACCGATACCACCGACGGTACCGATGCCCAGTCCACGGATGGCGCCGATACCGCAACTGACGGTCAGACACCCACCGATTCTACCGACAATTCGTACGATAGCTACTAGGCCGCTCGTACGCGAAAGGAAACATCATGGCTAAAGATTCCAGCTTCGACGTCGTGTCCGAGGTCAACATGCAAGAGGTCGACAACGCCTTCCAGCAGACCACGCGCGAGATTTCCCAGCGCTATGACCTTAAGGATTCCGGCGCCACGATCGAGCTTTCGAAGGGCGACAAGCTCTTTACGATCAACGCCCCGGCCGACTTTGTCTCCAAACAGATTGTCGACGTGCTGAGCTCCAAGCTCATCAAGCGCGACATCGACCTCAAGGCTGTCTCGTGGGATGCTCCGCAGGCGGCATCGGGCGGCACCGTGCGCGTGCTCGGCCATATCGTCGAGGGTATCGACCAGGCGACCGCCAAGAAGATCAACAAGGACATCAAGGATCAAAAGCTCAAGGTCAAGGTGACCATCGAGGCCGACAAGCTGCGTGTTTCCTCTGCTTCGAAGGACGCGTTGCAGACCGTGATTCAGTTCCTGCGCGACCAGGACTACGGCCAGCCGCTGCAGTTCACCAACTACCGCTAATATCAATCGAAAGGACCGCTCTCCAACATGGATACACCGTTGGGCTCCGTGCTCTACATCACCCTCGGGTGCGCTAAGAACGAGGTTGACACCGACCGCATGCGTTCTCTTTTGACCGCCGCGGGCTACGAGGAGGCATTCGACCCGCAGGATGCCGATATCGCCATCGTCAATACTTGCTCGTTCCTCGCCTCCGCAACGTCCGAGAGCATCGAGACCACGCTCGAGCTCGCCAACGAGGTTCAGGACGGCGTTCGTTCTTGCCCCATCGTCATGTGCGGCTGCGTGCCGTCGCGCTATGGCGATGACCTGCCTGACGAGCTGCCCGAGGTCGCTGCCTTTGTGAAGGCCGACGAGGAAGATGGCATCGTGGCGGTCATCGATGGCGTGCTGGGTGTCGAGCGCGAGATTGCAGCCTATATTCCGCAGGTCAAACGTACCGTCGAGGGTGCTGTCGCCTACGTCAAGATTTCCGATGGCTGCAACCGCTTCTGCAGCTTCTGCATGATTCCCTACATCCGCGGCCGCTATCATTCGCGCAATGCCGAGAGCATCATCTCCGAGGTGCGCGACCTGGTCGCCGGTGGCGTCCGCGAGATCGTGCTGATCGGCCAGGACACGGGCATCTGGGGTACCGACTTTGCCGACGAGGACGTCGCCGATGGCTCGCCGCGCAATCTGGCGCAGCTGCTGCGTGCCGTCGCCGAGGCCGTGCGCCCGCACAACGTCTGGGTCCGCGTGCTCTATCTGCAGCCCGAGGGCATGACTGACGAACTCATCGAGACGATTCGCGATACGCCCGAGGTGCTACCCTATATCGATATCCCCGTGCAGCACTGCGACGCGCGCATTCTCAAGGCCATGCGCCGTTCTGGTTCGCGCCAGGAGCTCGAGGATCTGTTCCGCGACCTTCGCGAGCGCATCCCCGGCATCGTGATTCGTTCCACGGCCATGGTCGGCTTCCCGACCGAGACCGACGACGAGTTCCGCGATCTTATCGACTTTATGGACACCGTCGGCTTTGACTACACGAGTGTCTTTGCCTACTCGCAGGAGGAGGGCAGCCTGGCCGCTAAGATGGAGGGTCAGGTCGACGAAGAGGTCAAGCTCGAGCGCGCCCAGGAGGCCATGGACCTGGCCGAGTCGCTCGGTTTTGCCGCCACCGCCGCACATGTGGGTGAGCGCGCCCAGGTAATCGTCGACGGTATCGAAGAGACCGAGGATGGCGCCGAGCTGATCGGCCATGCCTGGTTCCAGGCGCCCGATTCCGATGGCGCGGTGCATCTGGACGCCAGCGAGGCGTCCGTGGGCGATATTCTGACCGTCGAGTTTACCGATAGCTTCTGCTATGAGCTTATCGGTCATGTTGTGGAGTAGGAGAGCGTCGTGGCTAACGAGAGCAATAAGGAACTGACGAGTGTCTGGACGCCCGCCAACATCGTGACGTGCGTGCGCATCGTCTTTATCCCGGTGTTCATGATCGTGTCGGCGCTTTCTCACACGAGTGTTGCCGGTACGGATTGGAGCATCTTTGACGGTCCGCTCGCCGCCGCTGCCTTCATTCTGTATGTGATCCTGTCGTGCACCGATAAGGTCGACGGTTATCTGGCACGCTCGCGCAACGAGATCACCGATTTCGGCAAGTTCTTGGACCCCATCGCCGACAAGCTGCTGGTGTTCTCGGCCCTGCTGCTGTTCTTGGATTTTGACGCGGTGACCGTGTGGTCCGTGTTTATTATCCTGTTCCGCGAGCTGCTGGTGAGCGCCCTACGCATGGTTGCGAGTGCGGCCGGCGTGGTCGTTGCGGCCGATAAGCTCGGCAAGTACAAGACGGCAACCACGATGGTCTCCATCTGCGGTTACCTGTGCGTTTTTGCTATGGCCGGCTTGCACCTTGGCCCGGTGGCGCTGACGCTCGGCGTCTACTCGGTGTCGCGCTTCCTGTACGCCGTTGCCGTTGTCCTGACCGTTATCTCGGGCGCCCAGTACTTCTGGAACTGCCGCAAGATCGTCTTTTCGGTCTAGGTCCTGGTGGGTATGACGGACTCTTTTGAGCAGATTTCCGCACATAACGAGGAGCTGGCGCGCGATATTGTCGAGCACGCGAGCGCTCGGGGCGTGACGGTTTCGACGGCTGAGTCGCTGACGGCGGGTATGATCGCATCGACGATTGCCGATATCCCGGGTGCCTCGGCGGTGTTGCGTGGCGGTGCGGTGACTTACTGCGATGAGATTAAGCATCGCGTTCTTGGTGTTGAGCAGGAGACGCTCGACCGCTATACCGCGGTGTCGCATCAGACCGCGCGCGAGATGGCGGTGGGTTCGCTGGAGCTGTACCAGAGCGATATTGCAGTGAGCGCAACGGGTTATGCCGGCCCCGGCGGTGGCACTGAGGACGATCCGGCGGGCACTTTCTATATTGGCTGGGCGCATCGTTCCGCCGATGGGGGCGTGCCGGTCGTGGACTCTGTGCGCTGCCACTATGAGGGCGACCGTTCGTGTGTTCGTGCCCATGCGGTCGCGGAGGCATTGGGGCGCATTGCCCTTGTGCTCAACTCTATGGAATAGACATGTTTTAAGGGGCCTTAGGGCCCCTTAATTGTGGAGATAGGGACCTCTGACAAATTTAGCGTTTGTGCTGGTTGTAGATGTATTTTTGCCTGCCTTGTTCATATTTGGTCCTTTGTGGTCAAGTATTTGGTCAGTGTTTGGTCGGCGTTTGGTTGGGTTTTGGAAAGACCGCCTGCATATGATTGGCCTGAACGGTTGACCACGAACAGCCGTTCGTTTATTATCGATGCAGGTTGTTAAGAGGAGGGCTATTCATGGCCAAGAATTCAGGTCCCGTACGTACCGTTCATGCTCGCACGACGGGTAAAGAGCGCGATGAGATGATCGCCACCACCAAGGCCGAGATCGAGAAGAAATTCGGCCAGGGTTCCATCATGAGGTACGGCGACGGTGGCCCCGAGCTCGAGGTCGAGGCCATTCCCACGGGCGCCCTGGCCCTCGATGCCGCGCTGGGTATCGGCGGCGTGCCGCGCGGCCGTATCGTCGAGATTTACGGTCCTGAGTCCTCCGGTAAGACGACGCTTTCGCTCGAGATCCTGGCCGAGGCCCAGGCAATGGGTGGCGTTGTGGCATTTATCGATGCCGAGCACGCGCTTGATCCCACGTATGCCGCGCGCATCGGTGTGGATATCGACGAGGTGCTCATTTCCCAGCCCGATACGGGCGAGCAGGCGCTCGAGATTGTTGACATGCTCGTGCGTTCCGGCGCCATCGATGCCATCGTCGTCGACTCCGTCGCCGCGCTGACCCCGCGTGCCGAGATCGAGGGAGAAATCGGCGACACTACGGTTGGTCTTCAGGCTCGCCTGATGAGCCAGGCGCTCCGCAAGCTCGCCGGCTCGCTGTCCAAGTCCAACACGACGTGCATCTTCATTAACCAGCTGCGTGAGAAGATCGGCGTCATGTTCGGCAACCCCGAGACCACGACGGGCGGCCGCGCCCTTAAGTTCTTCTCTTCGGTACGTATCGATATTCGCCGCATCGACAGCATTAAGCTTAAGGACGAGGTTATCGGTAACCGCGTGCGCGCCAAGGTCGTTAAGAACAAGGTGGCGGCTCCGTTCCGATCTGCTGAGTTCGACATCATGTACGGTACGGGCATCTCTAAGGAGGGCTCGATTCTGGACATGGCTGTCGAGTGCGGTATCTGCAAGAAGATGGGCTCCTGGTTTGCCTATGGCGAGGACAAGCTCGGCAACGGTCGCGAGGCCGCCAAGGCGTTCCTGCGCGAACACCCCGATTGTGCCGACGAGATTGAGCATAAGGTCCGCCTTGCCTGCGGGCTTGAGTTTGATGACGATGCTCCGTCCGAGGTCGAGCTGACCGATCAGCCTGCGCCTGAGGAGTTTGACGAGCTTTACGCCATCGATGGTTCCGCCATGCTCGATGATGACGACGAGTAGCGGTTACGCTCATGTCGTATACGGTGACCGAGGCCACGGTCGTCTTTCCCGATAAGAAGGCGGCCTCCTCGTTCTCGAGCGGGTATGCGTCCAAAAAGCCTTGCGCACATATCGATTGTGAGCTTGAGGGCGGTTTTGAGCGGTCCATTTGGATTCCCGTGCGGGTCGCGCGGCTGTATGTCAAAAACCGCCCCGATCTTCCCTGTGATTGGGACAACTTTCGTGAGGCGGTGCAGCTCATCGAGCGTAAATGTGCACTTACCATGGTGACCGAGATGCTATCGCGCCGCGACCATGCGACGGGTGAGGTCCGTGACAAGCTGGCTCGCTACGGCTTTCACCAGCCCGCGATCGATTTCGCCGTCGAGCGCGCCACCGAGTATCGCTTTTTAGACGACAACCGCTTTTGCTCGTACTTTATCGAGGAGCGCAAGCGGCGCGGTTGGGGACAGCGCAAAATCGAGACCGAGCTCAAGCGCCGTCATGTCGTGCTCGATGACATTCCCGGTTATCCCGAGGATTATTTTGCCGTCGAAGACGATTTGGCGCGTGCGTCAGCCCTGCTCGCCAAGCGGCGTGTTCCAGAGACGCGCGGATTCGAAAAACTGGTTCGGTTTTTGATGGGCAAGGGCTTCTCGTATCACATCGCCGCCGATGCCGTTAAGGCACGTCTCGATGCCGAACGCGAGGAATGTGCGGTTTAGGCGTATGCGTTTTGTGACCCTGCCGTTCACCGCGTTTTAGCCGCCGTGCCGGGGCCATTTATTTGACAGTTGTTGTGGTTCAACGTACGATAAACACTGTCATTTGCTTTGTGATATGTGCTCATCTGTGATGAGTTTGTTTATATGTTTATCTGTATCCGACCCGCATAAGCTGCGCCCATATTACTCAAATGTCGCGAGCCGTTCGTAAGGACGGTTCGCTTTGTTGTGTAACGAATCCATAAAAAGGAGTGAGCATGCCTATCATCGCAGCGCTCGTTGGCATCGTTTTGGGTGCCATCGCCGCCATTGCCTACATGCGCACCGCCAAGCAGGGTAGTCTTCACGAGGCCGACGAAAAGATCCAGTCGGCACACGCGCAGGCTGAGTCCCTGATCGGTGATGCTAAGCGTCAGGCCGAGACCCTCAAAAAAGAGGCTCTGCTCGAGGCTAAAGAGGAGATCATCAAGAACAAGCAGGCCGCCGAGGCCGAGGATAAGCAGCGTAAGAGCGAGATTCGTACGCTCGAGAACCGTGTGATGCAGCGCGAGGAGTCCCTCGATCGCCGAAACGACGCTCTCGACAAGCGTGAGCACCAGCTGTCCAGCCAGGCCGGTCAGGTCGAGAAGCGCTCCCGCGAGCTCGAGGAGCTCTGCGCCAAGGAGACCTCTGAGCTCGAGCGTATCGCCGACCTGACCCGCGAGGACGCCCACAAGGAGCTCCTCGATAAGGTTCGCGGCGAGGTCACCCACGAGGCTGCCACGATCATTCGCGAGTCCGAGCAGCAGGTTCGCGCCGAGTGCCACAAGACCGCCCAGGAGATTCTGTCCCTGGCAATTCAGCGCTGCGCTGCCGACCACACAGCCGAGGTCACCGTTACCTCCGTGCACATTCCCTCTGATGACCTCAAGGGCCGTATCATCGGTCGCGAGGGTCGCAACATCCGGACCTTCGAGCAGGTTTCCGGCGTCAACCTCGTGATCGACGACACGCCCGAGACTGTCGTTCTTTCGAGCTTCGACCCGGTCCGTCGTGAGACCGCCCGTGTTGCCCTCGAGAACCTCATCGCCGACGGCCGCATTCACCCCGCCCGCATCGAGGAGATGTATCACAAGGCTGCCGACCTGGTTCAGCAGCGCGTGCGCGAGGCTGGCGAGCAGGCTGCCTTCGATACCGGCATCCACGACCTGCATCCCGAGATCGTCAAGACCCTTGGTGCCCTGCGCTACCGTACCTCGTTTGGTCAGAACGTGCTTCAGCACTCCCTCGAAGTCTCTTACCTGTGCGGCGTGATGGCTTCCGAGCTTGGCCTGGACGTTGTGACCGCCAAGCGCGCCGGCCTGCTGCACGACCTGGGCAAGGCAATCGACCATGACGTCGAGGGCCCGCATGCCGTCATCGGCGCCGAGCTTGCCCGCCGTTATGGCGAGAAGCCCGTTATCGTCCACGCTATCGAGGCTCACCATGCCGACGTCGACCCCAACACGGTGCTCGATGTCCTGGTACAGGCCGCCGATGCTGTCTCTGCCTCTCGCCCCGGTGCCCGTCGCGAGTCTGCCGAGAACTACATCAAGCGTCTTGAGAAGCTCGAGGAGATCGCCAACTCCCATGACGGCGTCGAGCGTACCTATGCCATGCAGGCTGGTCGCGAGGTCCACGTCATGGTTCAGCCGGACAAGATTTCCGATGCCCAGTCCACGGTTCTGGCTCACGATATCGCCCATCAGATCGAGGAAGAGATGGAGTATCCCGGTCAGGTGCGCGTCGTCGTGATTCGCGAGAGCCGCGCTGTCGATATCGCTAAATAACATGAGCGACGCGAACGAGCTCATCTCATTTATCGCGTCGATGTCGGGGGAGGGCAACCTTCGCGTCGAGGAGAACCTTGGCGAGGGGTATGTCCGCCTCCGCGTTTCGGAGGCCGAGCGGCGCCAGGCAAAGCACGACATTCAGCATGTCGAGGATATCGTCATCGAAATGCTCCGTAATGCTCGCGATGCCGGCGCCGACAAGGTCTATCTCGCCACGAACAAGGAAGATGGCGTCCGCACGCTTGTCTTTCTGGATAACGGCTCGGGTGTTCCGCAGGATATGCAAGAGCGAATCTTCGATGCTCGCGTTACCTCAAAGCTCGAGAGCATGAAGATGGACCGTTGGGGCGTTCACGGTCGTGGCATGGCATTGTTTTCGATCAAGCAGAACGCCGACGAGGCCCGCGTGGTCACGTCCGGTGTCGATCTTGGCTCAGCCTTTAAGGTGAGCGTTGCGTCTGACCGCCTCAGTGAGCGTGCCGATCAGTCCAGCTGGCCCCAGGCCGTCAAGGATGAGGACGGGCGTTATGTCTGCGCTCGCGGTCCGCATAATATTATTCGCGCTGCTTGTGAGTTTGCGCTCGAGGAGTTGCGTGGTTGCGATGTCTATCTTGGTTCTCCGTCTGAGATTGCCGCGACCCTTTATGCTCAGGCGTCAAGTCGGCTCGATACTTCGCGTCTCCTGTTCATTGATGACGAGAGCGAGCTTCCGGTTGTCGATCGTTTAGGCCTTGCCTCTGATGCCGAGGATTTTATCCGTATCTGTTCAGGTTTGGGTCTTGAGATGTCCGAGCGCACGGCCCATCGCATTTTGGCAGGGCAGATTAAGCCCGTTCGCGGTGTGACCGCGCGTCTGCTGCGCGAGCGTGATTCGTCCTCGCATGCGCCGGCTCCTGTCGATCTCGCGAAGGATCGTCGCGGGCTACGTATTGCCAAGGATGACATGGCACAGTTTTCGCGTGCTGTGGAGCGCGACTTTAATGACCTTGCTGCCCGGTACTATCTCAACCTTTGCGGCGACCCAAAGATTCGTGTTTCGCGTGATCGAATCACTGTGACCTTTGATCTTGCTAAAGAGGAATAGTGCCTTTACCGAGTCCACTCGGTACGATACAGTTATTGCAGTTAAAACGTACTTTTAAACGCAGGAGTTTCTTCATGGATTGCCTGAAGGTATCAAGCAAATCATCGCCCGCGTCCGTTGCCGGCGCCATCGCCGGCATGGTCAAGGATGGTGTACCCGTCAACATCCAGTGTGTCGGCGCCGGTGCTGTTAACCAGGCCATTAAGGCCGTTGCTATCGCGCGCGGTTTTTTGATTCCAACTGGTTTTGATATTTCCTGCGCGCCCGTGTTCTCCGACATCCTCATTAACGGGGAGTCGCGCACGGCCATCCGCCTTTCTATCTACGTTCACCAGATCTATCGAGCTGCTATGGATAACGTCGTCATGGATGACGTTAAGCCTGTGGCATAGCTTCTGCTTGCCTCGTTTCGCTCCCCATCGTTAGGACTTATGCACATGGATCAGCGTTCCGTACGCGATATTCTTGCCGGTAAAACCTACTTTATCCGCACCTTTGGCTGCCAGATGAATCAGCACGACTCCGAACGTGTGAGCGGTCTGCTCGATTCGTATGGTTGCCTCATGGCGCTCGATCCCGAGCATGCCGATATCGTTGTCTTCATGACATGCTGTGTGCGCGAGGCCGCCGATACTCGCCTGTACGGTCAGTGCAATTCCTGCAAAAGCCTGCCACCTTCGCCTTCGGGCAAGCGCGTGGTTGCCGTGGGCGGCTGTATCGCGCAGCGTGATGGCGAGGGCCTGCTCACCAACGTCGATAACGTCAATGTCATCTTTGGCACGCATTCCATCGCACATGTGGCCGAGCTCATTGCTGAGGCGTTCCTTGACGGCAAGCGTCATATCCGCACCAATGAGCATGAGGATACGGATGCTATGAGCATGCCGTGGCATCGCGAGACCCAGTATCACGCCTGGGTGCCCATCATGACGGGCTGCAATAATTTCTGCACCTACTGCATCGTGCCGTACGTGCGCGGTCGCGAAAAGAGCCGCCCCTTCGAGGAAATTGTCGACGAGGTGACCGGTTTGGTGCGCCAGGGCGTGCGTGAGATTACGCTGCTGGGCCAAAACGTTAACTCATATGGTCGCGATCTGTTTGGCAAGCCGCGCTTTGCCGACTTGCTGCGCGCCGTGGGCGATACGGGCGTGGAGCGCATTTTCTTTACGTCTTCGCATCCCAAGGACCTGCTGCCCGAGACTATCGACGCCATGGCCGAGACGCCTGCCGTTATGCCGCAGCTGCACCTGGCCGTGCAGTCAGGTTCGACGCGGATCCTCAAAGAGATGAATCGCCGTTATACACGCGAGGACTATCTGGGCCTGGTCGATCGCATTCGCAACCGTATGCCCGATATCGCACTCTCGACCGACATCATCGTTGGCTTCCCGGGCGAGACTGAAGAGGACTTTGAGCAGACGCTCTCACTTGCCGAGACGGTCCGCTATGCTCAGGCCTATACCTTCATCTATTCCAAGCGCGCCGGTACCCCGGCCGCAGAGATTGATGATCCTACGCCGCATGAGGTTATTCTCGAGCGTTTCAACCGCCTGGTTAAGGTTATCGAGACCACGGCACACGAGTATAACCAGGGTGAGCTTCATACTGTGGTGCCGGCGCTCATTGAGGGAACGAGCAAAAAGAATGACGCGGTGCTACTGGGCAAGAGTCCCAAGAATCAGACCGTGCATGCGCCTATCCCCGAGGGTTACAGCATCGATCAGCTTGTTGGCAAGATCGTTGATGTTGACGTTGATGTTGCCAAGACCTGGTATTTGTCCGGCTCCGTTGTGGGCGAGCCGCGCTAATGGTTTCTTCCGGGGCAGGTCTTTCCGCCGTTGCGATCGTCGGTCCGACGGCGGTTGGTAAGAGTGATGTTGCCGACCGTTTGGCCGCTCGTCTTTCGTCCGAAGTGCTGTCGTGCGATGCGATGCAAATCTATCGCGGCATGGACATCGGTACCGCAAAGATGACGCCCGATGAGTGTACGGCGCCGCTGCGTCTCGTCGACATTGTAGATCCGGGTGTGGCATATTCTGCTGCGCTTTATCAGGCTGACGCTCGCGCGCATGTTGAACGTCTCCTTGGTTCGGGTTGCCTGCCGGTTTTTTGCGGAGGTACGGGGCTGTATCTCAAGGCCGCCCTCGATGAGATGGACTTTCCCTCGGGTGAACTTGAGGACGATCGTCGTGCGGGCTATCAGGAGCTTGCCGAGCGTATTGGCGAGGAAGAACTGCATGCCCTGCTTGCCGAGCGCGACCCAGAATCGGCTGCTGTTATTCATCCCCATAACGTGCGCCGTGTGATTCGTGCGCTCGAGATGCATGATGATGGTATCTCCTATGCACAGCAAAAAAGTCAGTTTAGTGTTCCGCGCGAGCATTATCATGCTCTATGGTTTGGTCTGACGCGTAATCGCGAGGTGCTCTACGAGCGCATTAACCTGCGTGTCGATCTGATGTTTGAACAGGGTCTTGTTGATGAGGTTCGCGGTCTTATGGACCAGGGGCTGGGAGATGCCCTGACTTCGATGCAGGCAATTGGCTATAAAGAGATCATTGATGCTTTCAATGGCGTGATTTCTATGGATGAGGCTCGCGAACTCATCAAGATGCGTTCGCGTCGCTATGCCAAACGTCAGCTTTCGTGGTTTAAGCGCGATGACCGTATCGTGTGGTTTGATATGGACGAGTTTACGATCGATGAGGTCGTTGAGGACATCCTGCATCGTATTGAGGCTGCCTAATGGCCCGTTTCCCCCTTGTTCCCACGGCACCCGAGCCCGAGCGTGCCATTTTAGTTGGTGTTGAGTGGCGCGACAATGCATGGCCGCTCGATCGTTCGCTTGACGAGCTTGAGCGCCTGGCCCATACGGCTGGCGCCCAGTGCGTGGCGCGTTTGTCACAGCGTCTGGTTAAGCCGTATCCAAAATCGTTTATCGGTTCCGGTAAGGTTGAGGAGCTTTGCGGGCTCGTGCATCGTATGGATGTCGATGTTGTTATCTTCGACGACGATTTATCGCCCTCGCAGCAATCCTATTTGGAGAAAGCCGTGGGCGAGCCGGTAAAGATTATCGATCGTACAGCACTGATCCTGGATATCTTTGGCCTGCATGCTCAGACGCGTGAGGGACGCCTACAGGTACAGCTGGCGCAGCTTCAATATCTGTTGCCTCGTCTGCGCGGTATGTGGAGCCATCTTGCCAAGGAGCAGACGCGCGGCGGCATCGGTTCACGCTTTGGTCAGGGCGAAAGTCAGCTCGAGGTCGACCGTCGCCTCATTCGTAATAAGATCGCTGCGCTTCGTCGTGAGCTCAAGCAGGTTGAACAGCGTCGCGATGTCCAGTCCAAGAGCCGCATTGAGTCACCGGCGTTTCGCGTCGCGTTAGCCGGTTATACCAATGCCGGTAAATCGACGTTGCTTAATCGCCTGACCGGCTCTACGGTACTTTCGCAGGACAAGCTGTTTGCTACGCTCGACCCGACGACGCGTTCGTATCGCCTGCCCGGCGGTCGCGGCATGACGATTACCGATACCGTTGGCTTTATTCAAAAGCTACCGCATGGTCTCGTTGATGCCTTTAAGTCCACGCTGTCTGAGGTTCTTGGTGCCGATCTGATCCTTAAAGTTGTGGATGCCTCTGACGAGGACTACGAGCGCCAGCTCGAGGCAGTCGATCGCGTTCTTGACGAGATCGGTGCCGGCGAGCGTTTGACGCTTACGGTGTTCAATAAAATCGATCTTCTCGATAGCGTTGATCGATTGAGTTTCCGTCGTCGCTATCCCGAGGCCGTGCTGTTCTCGGCCCAGACGGGCGAGGGACTCGATGATCTCGTCGACCGTATTGCTCGTGAGGCGGCTGCCACCGATGTGTTGCTCTCCGCTGATATCCCGTATCGCGAGGGCGCCCTCATCACGCTGGTGCATGAGCAGGGAACCCTTTTGCACGAGGAATATCTTGAGGACGGCGTTCGTATTGTGGCGAAACTGCCGGCTCGTATTGCACCTCGCCTCGAGCGTTATCGCACCGAGTAGACGAGCTCCAAAATGCCCAGAATGATGGGCTGATGCAGCAGATAAAAGGGGAGCGCATGACGTCCAAGGCTGGCGAGCGCCGGCAGGGGGTTGGCGTAGGCCCAGATTGGGGCGGTCTTATCGATTCCCTGCGCTATATGTGCGGCGAAGTATCCTGCAAGATACATAAAGATAAACGGGATGATGGGGTAGTAATCACCTGAGACAAACCCAGGGCTTGGAAATCCCAGCCACGCCAGGTAGGGGACAGGGTAGGTCGTTTTGGGGATGCTCCAGGTGAGGGCAAACAACACAAGGCATAGGGACATGCCCCATCTCGCCGATATCTTCTTAAGGACGGGATCGGTCAACGCCACGATGCCGGTACATGCGGCCATGCAGTAGATGATGCCAAAATTAACTGAATCGTCGACTGAGACAAGTGTTGTTGCCAGCCAGACGACGAGTGCTGCTAAGGCGTATTTGGCGGCACGTTTGATATTGTTGCGCGAAAGGATGCACATCCAACCCGCGATAAACAAAAATACCCAGCTGATGCTGGCGCGCCAGATGTCTTGAAAGACGGTCTGGGTAAACCAGGGCATATCCCAGTCGTACAGGTAGGCGAAATCGTAGCAAGCGTGAAAACCTGCCATTGAAATCATCGTAAACCCGCGGACGGTATCAAAGATGGTGATGCGTTTTTGCATTACGAGAACCGGCGCATCAAGCCGACGACTTTGCCCAAGATAACGGGATTCGTTGCATAGATAGGCTCCATGGTGTCATTTTCAGGCTGCAGACGTACGCGTCCCTGCTCCTTGTAGAACGTCTTGACGGTCGCTGAACCATCAATCATGGCCACGACAATTTCGCCGTTCATGGCACTCTTTTGTTCACGGACGATGATGTAATCGCCATTGAAGATGCCGACATTGATCATTGAGCTCCCATGCACCTCAAGGATAAAGGAACCCTGATCAGTGGCGATTTCGGTCGGGATAGTAAAAGTGTCTTCGATATTCTGTTCGGCCAGAATGGGAATCCCAGCCGCGACGCGACCAACGAGCGGTAGCGAGACCGTTCCGCGAGGTGCGGTGGGCTCGTCAGATTTAGAAATTGAGACAGAGGAACCGTCCTCGTTAAAGAGTTCCAGGGCGCGCGGTTTGGTGGCATCGCGCTTGAGTAGCCCGCGCGCCTCCAGGGCAGATAGATGGGCGTGCACGGTGCTGGGGGAGGAAAGGCCCACGGCAGAAGCCATCTCGCGCACGCTGGGCGGATAACCCTTCTCCTGCTGATATTCCTTGATGAAGTCGTAAATTTGCTGCTGACGCTTGGTAATTTTGCGAGCCATCAGGGCATCCTCTCTACCCATGTCAAACAAATGTTCGAATTTTGCTTGACAGGAACAACTGTTCGAAGATAATAATAACCGAACATTCGTTCTCGCGCTAGACATTTTTGTCCGCGCGGCTTGATAAAACTGTTCTCAGCAAAACACACGAGAGGAGAACATGATGAACGCAACGAATATGGTCCAGGGAAACCTCGCCCTTAAGCTTGAGACGCCTGCAGAACCCACTTTTACGGTTGTTCAGGGTGGCCGCTCCGGCTTTCAGCCTTTGACTGTAAAGCCTGCTCGCAATCAGCAGACTGTAGTCGCGCCGGCCCGCGTTGCCCTGAAGGTTCCGACGATTGTCGCCTTTGCCGTTGCGCTTACGCTCTTCTTTGTCCTCGCTACGTCGGTCTTTAGCGCTCGTCACGCCGCGTATGCCGAGTCCGTTTCCAACGTTACCTACGAGACCATTCGCGTTCAGCCTGGCGACTCTCTTTGGTCGCTTGCCGAGGAATATCCAATCGAAGGCCTTTCCACGCAAGAGACTTCCGACATGATCCGTAACGTCAATCATCTGGAGCATGGTTCGCTCGCCGCCGGTGCGCATCTTAAGGTTCCTGCTCGTTCGTAATCATTATCGCGCTGCGCATGGTACCCTTGTTATCGTTTAAGAGGAGGTACCATGCGCTGTCCCAAATGCGGCAAGGCACATACCCGCGTCGTTGATTCCCGTATGCAGGAGTCAAATAACACCATTAAGCGCCGTCGCGAATGTTGCTCGTGTAACTACCGCTTTACAACGTTCGAACGATGCGAAGACCCAATCGAGGTCATTAAGTCAGACGGAACCAAGCAGCGGTTCGATCGCAATAAGCTGCTCGTCGGCTTGATGCGCGCCACCATCAAGCGCGATATCGACACTAAGAAGCTCAATGAGATTATCGATGACATCGAGGTCGAGCTGCGCTCTCGCACGCTGACGGCCGTCACGTCGCATGAGTTGGGTGACATGGTGCTCAAGCGCTTGGCCAAGATCGACAAGGTGGCGTACATCCGCTTTGCCTCGGTCTACCGCGATTTCAAAGACGTCGATGAGTTTCTGCAAGAGCTCGACAAGCTAAGGTGATTCCATGTCCAACATTACCATCAATATAAAGCGTCTCGACCCCACCGTCGAGCTTCCCAAATACGCCCATCCCACCGATGCCGGCTTGGATCTGCGCTCCAACGAGGACTGCGTCCTGAAGCCCTTCGAACGCCGTCTGGTCTCTACTGGGTTGGCCATCGCCCTGCCCGACGGCTACGCCGGCTTTGTCCAGCCCCGCAGCGGCTTGGCCATCAAGCAGGGCCTGTCTATAGTCAATACGCCGGGCCTCATCGACGCCCACTACCGAGGAGAACTCAAGGTTATCCTCATTAACCTGGATCCCTCCAACAACATCCAAATCAACAAAGGCGACCGCATAGCCCAACTTGTCATCCAAGAAGTCCCCACGGTCAACCTCATAGAAGTAGAAGAACTAGACGAAACCGACCGAGGCAACGGAGGCTTCGGCTCCAGCGGCGTCGCTTAATCATTTTCAAGATGTAGAGTTGGCCTCTCACCCGGGGCCCACACATATCATCCCGTGCTCAAACATTCTCGCTACGCTGCGAAACTGCGCGCGGGACGATATGTGTGGGCCCCGGGTGAGAGGCCACATACTTGAATATGTATTTCGACTTGCGCGGTGGGCCTCATCAATATAATTACGACTTGTTTGTTGTTCTGACTCTCTATTAGCTGGACTACATCCTTGTAAATCCTAACCGGGAATGTGTTTTAGGTTCTAGTTAGTATGCGGCAAAGGGATACCGCCTTTGTCGCATCGGCTTACTGTATTTATATTTTCCTGTTTTACCTTTGCAGGTTCTAATGGAGGGGATACCGAAGTAGCTGCTAGTAAGTAAACGCAGCCGCTCTGCCGGAGCCGCCCTTATATCGTTCCACGCGCAGTTTCGCAGCGAAGCGAGAATGTTTGAGCATGGAATGATATAAGGGCGGCTCCGGCAGAGCGGCGGACATTCGACTAGCGGATATGCGCGGGCTTTCCGCCCCAGTAGAAGCGGCAGAAGGCTCGTTTGCGCTTTTGGGGTTTGCCTACTAGCTCCATGGTTGCGATGGCGATGTCCTCGGCTGCGTGGGGGCGGCGTAGTACTTCGCCGTTGATGAGTAGCGCTTTGAGCGACTCAGGGTGGTCGTGCAGGTGACGAAGCGTCACGATGAGCTCGCGTGCGGTGGTGACGTGCATGCTGGCGCCCATGCCGGTAAGCATCGTGGTGTTGGCCTTTTCCTGACCGTATGATTTGCCCAGCAGGATCATCGGCAGATGAGCGCACAGGCACTCGGTGACCGTGAGTCCGCCTGATTTGAGGATTGCCAGGTCGCAGCCGTGCATGAGGGCCGCCATGTCGTCCACGTAGTCCAGAACCGTGACGTTGTCGAGCTTCATGGCGTCGAAGAGCGTCTTGAGTCGGGCGGCGTATTCCTTATCCTTGCCCGGTAAAAAGACAAAGTGCATGTCCTCAAAGCTGCGTAAGAAGGGGAGCGTGTGGTCCATCGCGGCACGGAAACGCACGTATGGTTGGGGCAAACTGGCGCCGGCCATCACCAATACGACGGTTTTGTCTATGGGGAGATTGAACTTGCTCAGCTCTTCCTCGCGATCGTAATTTGAATCGAAACCGGCTCGGATGGGGATGCCCGTTATGCGGATCTTTGACTCGGGAACTTTGCGGGGGCGCAGCGTTTCGGCCATAAACTCGTTGGCCACGCAGAACAGGTCGGTGTCCTTGTGGGGCCAAAAGCCTTCGACTTCATAGTCTGTTGGTACGCAGATGACCGGATAATCGATACCCGTAATAACGCGGGCACCCACGGCAACATTGGCTGCTGTGATGTGCGTTGCGACCACGGCTATAGGCCTGCGGCGACGAATATATTCGTTGAAGGCGGGGAACATAATTCGCGACCATGCCGTGCCGCCACCCCAGAGAAGATGCCCCGTAAGCGTATATCGCCAGGTCAGGTCGTAAATGGGGCGTGTGGCTCCCGTAAAAGAAGCCGCGGTCTTATTGCCGTCGAATTTAATACGTCCAAAATCAAGGATATCGAGCACTTCAATTTCAATATCCTCAGGGATTCCCTTGGTGCCGCGGATAAGGTCAAATGCTTGTGCAATCGCGTTGGCGGCGGCTTTGTGGCCCGATCCAACTGATGCGTGCACAATGGTTACCAGGGGTTTTTGTGCAGGTAAAACGGTCATTTGCTCCGGTTGGGGAGTGGCTTGCATGGGCAGGGGAGCGCTATTGCTCGTCTGCGTTTGATCCATCGATAACTCCCCTTCAGCTTTGTTACGCGATTTATCATTGTAGTGCATGAGTGTCATGTTCACGTAAATTTGGGTATGAGCGCAAAGAACGACAACGTTTCGACGAGAGGATTCTTCATGACTACCGATCAGCCGATTGATGTTGCGATTATCGGTGGAGGCCCCGCGGGCTATGCTGCCGCCATTTACGCTGCGCGTGCCAACCTGACGACGACCGTGATTGAGCAGGGCATGTCGGGTGGACAGATCGCCACGACCAATGAGGTCGAGAACTATCCGGGCATTCCGCTCTTGAGTGGCGCCGAACTCGGCGAGCGTTTTCAGCAACATGCAGAGGGGCTGGGAGCGCAGGTTACATGGAGCATGGTTACGGGTATCGATTACGATGCCGATGCAGCGCTGTTTACGGTGCATCACGATATGGGCGATACGCTTGCCTCGAGCGTTATCGCTTGCATGGGTGCCACGCCGCGTCCGGCAGGTTTCGCTGGCGAGGATACCTATCGCGGTCGTGGCGTTTCATATTGCGCAACATGTGACGGCATGTTCTTCCGCGGCAAACAGGTCTTTGTAATCGGTGGTGGCAATTCGGCATGCGAAGAGGCACTGTTCCTGTCAGACATTGCCAGCAGTGTGACCATCGTGCTGCGCCGCGACCAGTTCCGTGCGCCTGATGGTGTTGTTCAGAAAGTACTCAAAAAGGACAATATTACAGTTAGGTACCAAACTAGTATTGTTGAGCTTTCTGGTGAAGCGATGCCCACGACAATTTCGTTCAAGGACAATGCAAGCGGTAAGACGCATGCTGAGACCTTTGAGCCTGGCTCGTTTGGCATCTTTGTCTTTACCGGGACGCAACCCCATACCGAGCTTGTTGAGCATCTTGTCGATCTGGCGCCTGATGGCGGCATTCTGACTGATGAATCCATGGCGACCCGCACGCCAGGTCTATTTGCTGCTGGCGATATCCGTTCCAAGCGCTTACGTCAGGTTGTGACCGCCGTTTCTGACGGAGCCATAGCAGCAACGAGCGCATACGCGTTTCTCCGCGGATAAGTTCGATAATATATCTTATGTAAGGTTGCTATCTTTAAAACAAAGTGGTTGGACGGTGCATCAATGTGCTGTCCAACCACTTTTACTTGCCGGCTATATGGTATGCAAAACTAGATAACCTAGAATACAATATAGCTAATGAACGGAGGATCCTTATGAACCACGCCAAACGCGTTATCCCGATGTCCGATACATCGGTCAGCATTAAGCCTGAGGATATTCAGCCCACTGTGCTGCCCGATGCATTTATTCAGTCCGATATCGTGCGCAAACTTAATACGTTGAGTCTGCCGCGCTATAACCAGTTGCCCAATGTGACGCTCTACCGCGACCAGGTTATTGAGTATGTTGCGCTGTGGATGGAGCCGCTGTCCATTTGCGTTGAGCAGCCTGTCATTACGCCATCGATGATCAATAACTACGTGAAGGTCGGCCTGGTGCCTGCTCCGGTCAAAAAGCAATATGGCCGCGAGCAGATTGCCCGCCTGATCGCTATCTGCATCTTTAAGCAGGTGCTACCTATTGCTGCGGTGCAGGCACTCTTTAACATTCAGCGTTTGAGCTACGATGCCCCGACGGCCTTTGATTATGTGGTCGATCAGCTCGAGGCATCGATTCGTTCGGCGTTTTCCGTCGAGCAGACGCCGGTTCCCGATACGGCGCATCAGGTAACGCGTGAGTCGCTGCTTGTGCGCAGCGCGGTTTCATCCTTTGTTTCGAAGGCTTACTTGATGAGCTATCTCAAGTTCAACGGGTTTAATGGCTAGCCGACGTATAAAACGGGCGGGACAAAGAGCCATCTGTCGCTTTGTCCCGCCCGTTTTTTTGCTTGGTTGGACTTTATTTGCCCGAAGCTACGCCCATGCCGTAGCCGATGATCAGGCCGTGCATCTCGGCGTAATAGGAATCCAGGCCGTTGCAGGGCATGATGATGGTCTTGGAGCAGGGCCAATGTTCGACTATGCGATCAGTAAGCGCCTGGGCTCCAGCTTCGTTCTCAACGTGATCGATGATGACCTCACCGCCCGTAAAGCCCTCGGCTTCCATAGTGTCGATGATCTTGTTGAGCATCTTCTTTTCGCCACGCGTGTGCCCGACGAGTTCGATTTTACCGGCCTCACTCGCCGTGCCCAAAATGCGGATATTGAGCTTGTTGGCAATGACGCCGGCTGCCTTAGGGATACGTCCGGCTTTGGCGAGGTTTTCGTAATTGCACAAACTGAAGAGGATTTTGCTGTTCTGTTCAAGGCTATCGAAGTATGCGCAAGCATCCTCGAATGAGACATTCGGATTGCTTGCAAGATAGCGGTCGAACAGCAAGAAAATGAGGTCCATTTTGCCGCCAGCTGCGCGTGAATTGACTAGATGAATCTGTCGGTCGGGCTCCTCGGCAAGAACCATATCGCGAGCCGTGGCTGCCGCGTTGTAGCTGCCCGACACGCCCTCAGAGATCGGCATGCAGATGGTCTTGTCTGCCAATTTGAAGAGCTCGGCCCACTCCCCCACGCTGGGACAAGCGCTCGAAGAGGCATTCGTCTCCGCCTGAACAGCGCAGTTGAGCTCATGAACATCGAGCGAAAGGTCATCGACGAATTCACGCTCCCCCACTCGAATTTTGAGGGGAGCAAATGCAAAGGTGGTATGGGGTGCGATCGGTTGCCAATCGCGGAGGTTGCAGCTTGAATCGGAGATAAGTGCCCAGCTCATAGAGGGTCCTTTCTAATCGTTCCCATTCAATTATAGCCATCTTGCAGACCGATTGGGCCGCTATCTAGTATTCAAAACTAGATAGCGGACTGCACTAAAGGCAAAAGAATGGACCCCATGACTCAAAGCCACGAGGTCCATATCCGTTTGCTTTATCTGAATACTTAGTAGCGCACGAAAATGTAGTTGTTGTTCATGCCGGCGGCAACGGAGCTGATGATAACACCCGTGTTGTAGTCGGAAGCATGAATCATCTGACCACCACCGATGTAAATGCCGGTGTGGTACGAGTTGACCACAACGTCACCGGGCTGCGGATCGGACACACGCGTCCAGCCCATAAAGGTGCCCGTGGTGCCCAGGCGGCAATAGCGACCAGTGAGGCAATAGCTAACAAAACCAGAGCAGTCGAAACTGTTCGGGCCAATTCCGCCCCAGGAATAGGCGCAACCAAGCTTGCTGTATGCACGCGAGACAACAGAACCGCCATCGACGGACTGGCTCGGAGCAGAAGGCGTCGGAGCCGGGGCAGGCGTGAAGGGCTGCGGTGTCGGAGCAGGTGCCGGCGTAGGAGCCGGAGTGTTGCCGCCCTGGTTGTTGTTATTGCTGGTCTGGCCACCGTTGTTGGTGTTCTCGGTCGCACCGGCAGTCTCGTTGCTCACCGTGGCCTTCTCGGCGGTACTGGCGTTGATGCCGGCCTGCAGCGCGGCGTTGGCCTCGGCCTCAGCGGCAAGCTCAGCCTGCAGCTGTGAATCCAGAGAGTTTACGACGTTCTGTGCTTCAGCCTGCTGGGCGTTAAGCTCGTCGACCTTCTTTTGCGTGGTGGCGACGTTCTTTTCCTGCTCGGCCTGCTTATCGGTGAGCTGCTGTTTGAGCTCCTTGACCTCTTGAATGGTCTGAGCCTGCTTATCGGAAACTTTGCCGTAGTAGAACAGACGGTTGAGCATATCGCTCAGGTCATCGACGCCCGTCAGAACCTGAAGCAGGCTCAGACCGCCGGTTTTGTACTCGCCGGCGACATAGGTCGAGAGCTTGGCCTGACCATCGGCGATCTCCTGCTGCTTTTGCGTGATCTCGCCAGCAGTCTGATCGAGCGCCTGCGTCTGCGTGGCGAGCTCATCGTAAATCTGCTGAGTTTGGGTACCGATCTGCTCGAGCTTCGTACGAGCAGCGGCAAGGTCGGATGCGGTATCGGCGTAGGCAGGAGCCGCGAGGCCCAAGCCCAAAACACAAGCGAGGGTTGCCGTAGCAGCGCAGCGTGCCATGTTTTTGTGCGTGTTTGCTGTGCGCATGTAGCTTCCTTTCCAGTAACTAAGGGTAACGGCTAGTCCACCGTCACCAGGCTAAAGAGCTCCACATCGTCATTAGACGGTGTGAGCTTCTCGCGCGGGTTGAGAAACGCAAGCTCAAGGATACAACCGTAACCGACAAGCTTTGCGCCCATATCTCGCACCAGTTTACCTGTTGCCTCGACGGTTCCGCCCGTCGCGACCAAGTCGTCCAGAATCAACACGGTATCTTTAGAGCTGATAGCGTCGGCATGGATCTCAATTGAATCGGTGCCGTACTCGAGCTCGTAGCTCTGACTTACGGTCTCGCGCGGTAGCTTGCCAGGTTTACGTGCGGGAACAAAGCCGGCGCCAAGGGCTACAGCCACCGGTACGCCAACCATAAAGCCGCGAGCCTCGGGACCCACGACCTTGGTGATTCCCATGCCGGCAAAGTGCTCGGCGAGGGCATCGGTCATGGCTTTGAGCGCCTCGGGATTGCCAAAGAGCGGCGTGATGTCTTTAAAGATGACTCCGGGCTCGGGATAGTCGGGGATGTCGACGATTTGAGATTCGAAGTCGTACATTGCATGACCTTTCAATGGGTTGCCGGATAAGCGGCAGCTGTTATTTGCCTGCGGTGGCGGTGCCGGATTGCGAAGGGGTGACGACCTTGAGCGGCTTTACGAGGGAATCCTCGTGCGAAGCCGGCGCGCCTATCTCTTCGTTTTTGGCCTTGGTTGACTCGGAGCGAGTGATTTCCTCATCGAGTGCATCGATGTCGGCGTCCTCGACCACGGCGTTGAGCGACTCAAAAACGCGGTTCTTGAGCAGCGCGGTGTGCACGCCCTCCGTCAGGTCGTGAAGCTTCTTAAACGCACGCTCGAGCTTGGCGTCGCGCTCGTCATCGGAGGTGTCCATGCCGAGCATGCTCACGAGCACCTGCTCAAACATCGAGGACTCGCGGTTGGCGGAAGACACGTACTGACGCAGGTTGCGCGGCTCGATATGGAAGCGTGACAGCTCGGAGCAGTAGCGGATGATCGGGAAATCGCGACCATCGACGAGCTCACGATTTTGCGGACTCTTGATGATGCGAATGAGGTCGTTCTCGGCGAGCGAGCGGATAAACGAAATCTCGACGCCCAGCATATCGGGAATGGTCTCGATAGGATGCAGCTTTTGCTTAGTCTCCTTGGGCTCCGTCTTGAGCGGAACATCGGACAGCAAGCCCACCTCGTAAGCGAGCGTTGACAGGTCCGTGGCGTTTTCCAAGCGCTGCTTAATCACGTTGAGTGGCATATAGCGGGTCTTCTGCAGGTGCAGAATGACCTCCAGGCGATCAACGTCCTCCTTGGAGTACTGACGGTATCCCTTAGGCGTACGATGAGGGGTAATGAGCCCCTCATCCTCTAGAAATCTAATTTTTGAGTTCGAAAGATCGGGGTATGCGCCTCGAAGTAGGTTGACGACTTGGCCGATACTCAGATAGTTGCGTTCGGCCATGCCCTACTCACCGGTTTCGATGCGCTCCGGCGTGCTCTCGTGGTAGATGAGCGTAAACGTACCGATCTGGACGGAAGAACCGTCGTGCAGCGGGGCTGCATTGACGATGGCACCGTCGACCCAGGTGCCATTGAGCGAGCCCAAGTCCTCGATGCGAGCGCCGAGACCCTCGCGAATAATGCGCGCGTGGCTGCGCGAAACGGTCATGTCATTGAGGAAGATGCCGTTCGCGGGATCGCGGCCAATGGTGGTCACGTCATCCTCGAGCTCAAAAGCGGCACCAGTCTGCGGACCCTTGACGATGGACAGAACGGGGGCGGTGATGCGCACGTTGGCCATGAGGTCGGGAACGGTGACGTTGCTTGAAGGCACGCGGAATACGCAGGTAGCGTCAGCAGTCTTATCATTCTGAGGCATATTGTTAACCATGTTGTCCATGACAACCCCTAACTTATCGCGGACGTGCCGCAAATAATGAACCGTACGTAATCATACCCCAACGAATCAGTCTTCGATTTCAGGGTTCAGAAAGTCGATGTCCTCGTCCTCGGGATGCGTGAGAGCCTGTTTAATGGCCGCTCCGCCCTTAATGGAGTAGATGACAGCGGTGAGCATGGAGAAGATCACGCCGCCGTACACAAAGAAGATGCCGAGGGGCATCGAGCTTCCGTTGAGGCCCGGGAAGGCCGTAAGGGCTGAAGGTAAAAGATGCAGGCCGTCAATAACGGGGAACCCGAGCAGCATGAGCGAGAAGCCGGTCATGAGCAGCGCTGTGGCAATCTTTCCGGGGAAGACAACATCGATGGGGCGACGGTGATAATGGCGCACGATAAGCGTGCCGATGCCCAGATAGATGTCGCGGCCAATAATGAGCACGCAGACCCAGATGGGCAGCTCTCCGCGGACCACCAGCCCCAAGACGCCGGTGAACAGCAGCGCACGGTCGCAAATGGGATCCATGACCTTGCCGAGCCATGAGACCGTCTTAGTCATGCGGGCGATCTGACCGTCCATCCAGTCGGTGGAGGCGGCAACGGCGTAGATAACGATGGCGATGACGCGGTTGTTGTCCGTCACAAACAGGTACAGAAATACCAGGGTGAGGATCAGGCGCGTAAAGGTGATGAAATTGGAGATCGTAAAGATCTTATTCGACGGGTAATCGGAAGTGCCGATAAGCTCCTTTTTGATCTTCTTTTTGATGCCCACAGGACTCCCCCGCTGGTTAACGACAAAACTTTCGATACTATACCCGTTCCGGCGATGTCTATCCAGCGTAAGCATAGAGAGTCCAGACATGTGGAGGGCGCTTTTAGGCGGCGGGGATTTCGCATGGCTCTGTTAGACCAGGATTGACATACATGTGTCCCCACGGTGCCATATCTTT
>CAUFMB010000002.1 GCA_959026535.1 uncultured Collinsella sp.
TTGCCGCGCCCCGCAGCGCCCGCTTCCCCCGAGAACAATTATCAGTGCAGGTAGATAGCTTGTTACAAAACTGCCTGGTCGCCAAAGTGCTAAAAGTCTACTCACTTAGATTGCAGAGTGCCCCCCATTAGCTGCAATTCCAAGGTAGTTAGTACTTTTGGACTCAGGTCGTCATACTGGACAAGAATATGAGTTGAGTTTTCAGGGGCAGATGCGCCATCGGCACACCAAAAACAGTCACCGATATCGATAAAAGGGATGCTCGAGCGCGTGAGGGCCCGTGCAATAGTGCTTCCGCCCGTTCCACGCTCCGCAACCACGGTGCAGTAAAGGCCCGCGTCTGCGTGTTCGATCGAGACTTCCCCTGCCGGAAATGCCTTCCGTACAAGCGCCGCCAGGCCATCACGCGCCTCGCGAGCACGAACGCGCACGCGGTTCACATGTCGCTCGTAATCACCCGATTCCAGCAAACGAGCCAAAGCGACCTGGTCAACAGAACTCACCGACGAGGCGTAAAAACCAAGGTTGCGCCTAAACCGCTCCATTAGCTCATCGGGCAGCACCATGTACGCTAGACGCAACGCCGATGACAGGCTCTTCGAAAACGTGTTGGTGTAGATAACCGACTGGGAGGCATCGATCGACGCGAGCGCGGGAATTGGCTTGCCGGCAAGGCGAAACTCACAATCAAAGTCATCTTCGATGAGGTACCGACCTGGTCGCTCGGCGGCCCAGCTCAGCAGCGCATAGCGACGCGCAATGCTCGTCACAAGACCGGTGGGATACTGATGGGACGGCATAAGGTGAAGGACATCGGTCCCAGTTTTCTGCAGAGCGCTCAGGTCCACGCCGTCGTCATCCAACGGGATATGTCGTACTTGGCAGCCCATAGCCTGATAGATGCGCGTCAGACGCAAATAGCCCGGGTCCTCAACGGCATACACCTTGTCAGCGCCAAGCAACTGAACCAACATGGTATCGAGCAGCTGGGCGCCTGCACCGATAACAATGTTGTTGGGGTCGACATTCATGCCCCTTGTCCCACGCAGATGGTGAGCAATTGCGCGTCGCAGCCGAGCGGTGCCCTGCGCCGGTGCGGGCGAAAAAATTTCGCGCTCATCTTCGGATGCCAGCGTCGCCCGTAGTGCGCTTTGCCAAAGCCGCGCCGCCTCCAAAGCGGAAGGAGAAAGTGCATCGAACAGCTCGACCTGTCCGTTGACATCATGCGCGCTGAGGCCCACAGAGACGGTATCTCGGTCGATGCCCTGCGAAGCCAAAGGCAAAACCGGTGCATCCGGAAGCTTGCAAGCGTAGTAGCCACGACGCGGCATTGAGCAAATATAGCCCTCGGCAAGTAACTGGCTATATGCATTCTCGATGGTAATGACACTGATTCCCAGATGACTGGCAAAGGCGCGCTTAGACGGAAGATGCTCCCCCGCCACAATACGTCCAGCAACAATATCATCTCGAATTTGCTGGTAAACATACTCATAAAGCGATGCTTCGCCGCGTTTTTCCAAATTGTAGTCAAGCATGAGTTTGCCACCTGACCTTATCGAGCTGTTCAATCTGGTATTAGGCTGACATTATTATTATCTCGAAAACTGAGTATTTTGCCATACCCAGCTCCCCGATAGGATGTTCCGTCAAGCAATGCACATGCCAACCAAGGGAGCAACCATGGCAGAACAGACCAGCAAGGCCGATCGCGTCAAACTCAATCGCGAACTCGCGCAGATGCTCAAGGGCGGCGTCATCATGGACGTCACCACGCCCGAGCAGGCACGCATCGCCGAGGAAGCAGGCGCCTGCGCCGTCATGGCACTCGAGCGCATCCCGGCCGACATCCGTGCCGCAGGCGGCGTCTCGCGCATGAGCGACCCCAAGATGATCAAGGGCATCCAGGAGGCCGTCTCCATCCCCGTTATGGCCAAGTGCCGCATCGGTCACATTGTCGAGGCGCAGGTCTTGCAGGCCATCGAGATCGACTACATCGATGAGTCCGAAGTTCTCTCCCCCGCCGACGATGTCTACCATATCGACAAGACCCAGTTTGACGTCCCGTTTGTCTGCGGTGCCCGCGACCTGGGCGAAGCGCTGCGCCGTGTTGCCGAGGGTGCCACGATGATCCGCACCAAGGGCGAGCCGGGCACGGGCGACGTGGTCCAGGCCGTGCGCCACATGCGGAAAATCCAAAAGCAGATCCGCGACGTTGTTGCCCTGCGCGACGACGAGCTCTTTGAGGCAGCCAAGCAACTGCAGGTTCCGGTCGAGCTGGTACGCGAGGTCCATGCCACGGGCAAGCTCCCCGTCGTGAACTTTGCCGCCGGCGGCGTAGCAACCCCTGCCGACGCCGCACTGATGATGCAGCTGGGCGCCGAGGGTGTCTTTGTGGGCTCGGGCATCTTTAAGAGTGGCGACCCCGCCAAGCGCGCCGCCGCCATCGTCAAGGCCGTGGCTAACTTCACCGACGCCAAGCTCATCGCCGAGCTTTCGGAGGACCTGGGCGAGGCCATGGTGGGCATCAACGCCGACGAGATCGAGATTATCATGGAGGAGCGCGGGCGCTAGTCCAGCAGAAAGGATCGCACATGAGCGATTATGCAGACCAAACGGTCGCCGTGCTGGCGGTCCAAGGTGCTTTTGCCGAGCACGAGGCAAGGCTATCCGAGCTGGGCGCACATTGTATTGAGCTGAGGCAGGCGGCCGATTTGAAGCAGGACTTTGACCGTCTAGTACTTCCCGGCGGCGAGTCCACCGTTCAAGGGAAGCTGCTTGATGAGTTGGGCATGCTCGAGGAGCTTCGTGCCCGTATCGCTGAAGGCATGCCCGTCCTGGGCACCTGCGCCGGCCTGATTCTACTGGCTCACGACCTTGCCGCCCACGACGATAAGGGGACGCCGCGCCTGGCAACCATGGATGTACTTGTCGAGCGCAATGCCTACGGCAGGCAGCTCGGCAGCTTTCGAACCAAGGGGCAGGTAGCCGGCATCGACAGCGAAGTGCCGTTAACGTTTATCCGCGCACCCCGCATCGTCGAGGTCCACGGAGACGCCAAGGCCTTAGCGAAAGTCGACGGACGCATCGTCGCCGCCCGCCAGGGCAACCAGCTCGGCGTAACCTTCCACCCCGAACTCGATGAAGACACCCGCCTCCACGAACTGTTCCTACAAATGTAGAAAGAACGGAAACGAGAGTGGATAATCTCCCACCTTGAGCTTGAGTGCAGACTCAAACCGGGAGATTATCCACTCTCATTTTTTGGTGCAAATGATCCCTTGGGGATGCCGATGTTTTGGTACCGACAGACACTATGACCCAATCCGAGGGCACGGAAACGACAGGAGCCCCCGCTCGTGACCGCGGGTCGGGGCTGCGACAATGTTGTTGAAGTGCCAGAGGCGCAGCCGCGCCGCAACGAGGTTGGGAGGCTCCCGTGCCTAGATATTCTACCGCCTTCGGAATGGACGTACACCTCAGGTCCACCACCGTCTGCGCGCTCGACGCGGAGACGGGCGAGGCCGTGGCGAGGAGGTTCCGCGGCAACCCGTGGGGCGAGGTCGCGGAGTGGATGTCGGGCTTCCCGGGCCCGTCGCTCGCCGCCTACGAGAGCGGCTACCTCGGCTTCGCGCCGCAGAGGGAGCTGTCGGCCCTCGGCGTCGACTGCGTCGTCGCGGCCGTCTCCAAGGTCCCGGGGTCGGCGGCAGACCTCTCGTCCAAGAACGACCGCAACGACGCGGCCAGGATGGCCAAGGCGATACTGTCGCACGACGTCACCCCGGTATGGGTGCCGTCCCCCGAGATCGAGGGGCTCAGGGACCTCGCCGCCGCCCACGACGCCGCGACCGCCAGGCTCGCGGCGGCGAAGCAGCGGCTCCTGGCGTTCCTGGCCCGCCGCGGCTACGTCTACGGAGGCACGACGCCGGCCGGCAACCCCCGGAAGTACTGGACGTACGGCTTCCTCAGGTGGCTCGACGGCATACGCCCCGCCGACGACGGCGGCATCCGGGCGCTCGCGGCGCTGAGGAACGAGGTCGAGGCGGCCGACGAGACGAGGGAGGCCGTCCTCGCCGAATACAGGGCCGCCGTCGCGGCGGGCCCCCTCTCGGCCGAGGTCGAGGCGCTCCAGTCCATCAAGGGGTGCGGGTTCGTGCTCGCCGCCGCCTTCGCGTCCGAGGTCGGCGACTTCTCGAGGTTCCGCTCCGGCAGGCAGGTGACGGCCTACTTCGGCCTCGCCCCGAAGCAGAGGTCGAGCGCCGACTCCGTGCGACTCGGCGGAATCAGCGGGGCCGGCAACGCGCTCGTCAGGAGGCTGGCGGTCGAGGGGTCCTGGCGCTACGCCCAGGCCGGGCACCAGCCCAAGCTGATGCCCAAGGGCTCCGGAGTCCCGCTCGAGATAAGGATGCACGGGAGGAAGGGGTCCGAGCGCCTGCTCCGGCGACGCGAGGAGATGCTCGAGAGGGGCATGCCCCAGGCGAAGGCGAACGCCGCCACCGCCGCCGAGCTCGTGAGGTGGCTGTGGGCCCTCGGCATGATGTGCCGGGAGGCCGGCGAATAGACATAGCCCCCGTCCCGGCGAGCCGGGCAGCCTTCGGGGATACCCCCGTTCTCGCTGTGCGCGCGGCGGTCGCCGCATTCGCGTCGACAGACTTGGGGAACCCCCGCCGAAGGAGAGGATTGCGGGCCGCCAGAGCGGTATCCGCGGATATGAGACTGAGCCGAAGGCGTCGACGACATGCCGGGGGCGGACCGGGACGGGTTAACGGCAGGCCCCGCCGACCGATTGCAAGCGGTCGGCGGGGCCATTGTGGCTCTTGACAGCGGATTGGGTCATATGAGCGAGCGCCCGCCAGAGCGAACAAATTGGCATGAAAAGAGGACGGCATAGACCTTCTGGTCATGCCGTCCTCTTTGAATGACAAGTTGTCGCTCTGGTGGGCGCGCAGCGTCAACTAGTTACGCGGTTCGTAGAACCGCGTAACCCCTAAAAGCGGTTGCCGCGGAAGCCGCCACCGTTGCGGCCGCCACGGTCGCCACCGCGACCGCCACGGTCGTTACCACGGTTGCCGCCGAAGCCGCCACGGTTGCCACCGCGATCGCCATAGCCACCACGGTTGCCGCCAAAGCCGCCGCGACCGCCACGGTCGCCGCCACGGTCACCAAAGCCGCCACGGCCGCCGCGAGGACCGCGGTCCTCGTCCAGGCCCATGGCGACGAGCGGAGCGATAACCTTATCGAGAGCGGCCATCAGCTCGGTGGCCTCCTCGTAAGAAAGCTCGGGCAGGAGCTTCTCCTTCTTGTTGGCAAGCTCGACCAGGCCCTCAGCGGCATCCTCGGCAGCGAAGACGACGATCTTGCGCATATCGCCCTCGGCGTCGTCGATGCGGCCGACCAGATCGGCAGCCTCGGCCTCGGCCATCAGGCCATCGAGCTCACGAAGGCGCATGCCCAGCAGGTCGGACATTTCCTTCTGCTCCATCTTGGGCTTGAGGTCAAGAAGCTTGATGGCGCGCTCGATGTTCGCCATGCGCTCGGCCTTGGCCTCCTCCTCCTTGGAAATAGCAAAGCGACGGCTACGCAGCAGGCGGGCTGCCTTCTGCATCTTGTCCATCAGCTCTTCGTCATCGTAATCAACGGCGGCCTCGACAACCTCGGCCTCCTCCTCGGCGGAAACCTCGGCAGCAGCCTCAACCTCGGCAGCTTCGGTCTCCACGGTCTCGACTGCCTCAACCTCGGCAGCCATGGTCTCGTTCTCGGTCTCGTTCATGATCTCTTCGTTCTCAGACATGAGACTCCTTCTTGGCCCTCTCGGGCATCATCGCCCCATTCGCGGGGCCCGTCGCGCACTCTTTGCGCTTTAAACATTCATGCCTCTCGGCAAAACGTCCATTAGTTTATGGTGTCACCCGCTAATCTAGCTGCAGAATCTATGTGCACACATTAATGCGACATGTCGCGGTATCATGGCCTGAACCAAACGTGTCCACCTTAAGGAGCCCGCCATGATCAAGCCCATCATGAAATCCGAGTTCTTTTTGCGTCTGCCTTCCGAAGACGCAGGACCCGACGATGCCGCGACCGGGCAGGATCTCCTGGATACACTCCACGAGCATGAGCGCGAGTGCGTGGGCCTCGCCGCCAACATGATCGGCGTGCGCAAACGCATCATCTGCGTAAAAGACGGCAACAGGGCGCTGCTCATGTACAACCCGCAAATTCTTGAGCAGGTCAACGCCTACCAGACGAACGAAGGATGCCTTTCGCTCGTCGGAGAGCGTCCCTGCACCCGCTATCGCCGCATTAAGGTTGAATATTTGGACGAGAACTTCGTCCACCGCATCAAAAACTTCTCGGGCTACACCGCCGAGATCATCCAGCACGAAATCGACCACTGCAACGGGATCGTGATCTAGTTCCGCCGATTCAAGAAAGCTCCCCGCAGCAAAACAACTGCAGGGAGCTTTTCATAGTGCGGAGCTTCTATCCCACTAGTTCTGGCGGTAGTGATCGAAGAAGTCGGCGAGGTCTTCGAGCGACTCTTTGAGCACTTCCATGCGCGGCAGATACACGATGCGGAAGTGGTCGGGCTCGGCCCAGTTAAAGCCGCCGCCGCGCGTGATCAGGATCTTCTTCTCGTGCAGCAGGTCGAGGGCGAACTGTTCGTCATCGGTGATGTTGAACTTTTTAACATCCATCTTGGGGAAGATGTAGAACGCCGCACGCGGCTTAACCACCGAGATGCCGTCAATCTTGTTGAGCGCCTCATACACAAAGTTGCGCTGCTCGTAGACACGGCCGCCGGGACGGATGTAGTCGTTGACCGACTGATGGCCGCCGAGCGCCGTCTGGACGATCGACTGGGCCGGCACGTTGGAGCACAGGCGCATGTTCGAGAGCATGTTGACGCCCATGATGAAGTCGCTCATGCAGCGCTGGTTGCCCGAAAGCACCATCCAGCCAATACGATAGCCCGCGATCATGTGCGACTTGGAAAGGCCGCTAAAGGTGACGCAGGGCAGATCGGGAGCGAGCGAGGCAATCGAGACGTGCTCGTAGCCGTCCATGCACAGGCGGTCGTAGATCTCATCGGCAAAGATCATCAGCTGATGCCTGCGTGCAACCTCGACGATGCCCTCGAGCACCTCGCGCGGATAGACGGAACCCGTGGGGTTGTTGGGGTTGATGATGACGAGGGCTTTGGTCGCGCTCGTGATCTTGGACTCCATATCCTCCAGGTCGGGATACCAATCGGCCTGCTCATCGCACAGATAGTGCACGGGATGACCACCGGCAAGAGTCGCACACGCCGTCCAGAGCGGATAGTCGGGGCTGGGGATCAGAATCTCGTCGCCATTGTCGAGCAGCGCGTTCATCGAAAGCTGAATGAGCTCGGAAACGCCGTTGCCCGTGTAGATGTGCTCCATCTGAACATTGGGCAGACCCTTGATCTGCGAGTACTGCATAATCGCCTTGCGCGCGGAGAACAGACCGCGCGAGTTGGAATAGCCTTCGCAGTCGGGCAGCTGCTGACGCATATCCTTAATGACCTCATCGGGCGTGCGGAAACCAAAGGGCGCCGGATTACCGATGTTGAGCTTGAGGATGCGCTCGCCCTCGTCCTCCATACGGGCGGCCTCGTCGACGACGGGACCGCGCACATCATACAGGACGTTATCAAGCTTGGTGGATTTAGAAAAAGTACGCATGGTGGTGCTCCTTGGAATTTGAGCTGAGGGATGGGGTTCGGGCTTGGAAACGTTACGGGGCGATGATGCCTCGCCTTGATCGGCGTCACTGGCGAGCAGCCAGGAAACATCGACCTCCAAAATACGGGCGAGCAGCTCTGCCACATCGCGCCGCGGAATCGTCTTGCCACTCACATATTGGCTCATCTGACTCTTGCCGAGTTTTTTGCCGAGCATCTCCGATACGCGGATTACGTCCGACTGGCGAACGTCGCGATCGGACATAGTCTGTCGCAGGCGATCGCTAAACGTCTCTTGGGCCACTAGAACCTCCTTGCTGGCAAAGTTCAATTTATAGAACACGAATTGAACCAAAGTTCAATTTAGCAAGCAGTATAGCGCCGTACCTCATTCGAAAGTTCAATTTCATAAGAAAACGTACCGAACTCCGAGATTTGCCCAAAGCGGACAATAACATGCACGCGTTTAGAGGTATTCAAGGAATCGAGCAGCGGCAAGCGAAACGTCGGCCGTTCGATATATGGCGTTGATCTGCCGATGAGGATGTCCCTCGAGCGGGCGCACGGCGACATCGAACTGGCAGCGGCGCAAGATGAGCGCCGGAAGAATGCTCACGCCCAGGCCGTCCTCGACCATAGCCATAATCGCATAGTCATCCCAGGTCGACAGTTTTGAACGCACTGTCAGCCCCGCGCGGCGAAACAGCGGCGTAATCTCGTCGTCGCTACCCCGTTCCAGCAGAATAAACTGCTCGTTGGCCAAATCGGCAAGGGAAACGACCTCCGCGGTGGCAAGCGAGGAGTCCGCTGGCACCACGGCCATCAGCTCGTCTTGCACCAACGGCCGCGACGCCATGCCGGCGCCGCGTGGCTCGCGCGGAATAAAGCCCAGGTCACAACGACCCTCAGCCACCCATTGTTCAATCTCTGAGTAATCGCCCATCAGCAACTCATAATCGACGTCCGGGTGATCGGCGCGAAAGCGCGCAATCACCGGCGGCAGCACGTGGGTCGCCACACTCGAAAACGTACCGATGCAGATTTTGCCGCGCATGAGCCCACGCATCTCATCCACGCGTCGCTGCAGGCGGCCAAACTCTTCGCATAACGCCTCGACTGCCGGCATGACCTGCCGCCCGTCGGCAGAAAGCACCACGCCCTCGCGGCTGCGATCAAGCACCTTAAAACCCCAGTCTGCCTCAAGGTCGCCCACCATGCGGCTCACGCCCGACTGCGAATAGCTCAACCGCTCTGCAGCACGCGTAAAGCTGCCGGCACGCACCGTCTCGAGCAGCACTTGCATCTTTTGGATATTGGTCTCCACGGCACGCCTCCACCTTTACATGAGTTTTTGTCATGTTTGCCATGCATTATATTCGCTTTTCTTCTAAAGCCAGTTCACCCATAGTGAACATGCTCGGATATAGAGGGGATGTCAGCGCATGAACAACGGACTGTTTACGTACTTAGCAGCATTGCTATTGTTTGGCTCCAACGGCATCATCGCCGCTGCCATCGCGCTGCCGAGCTCCGATATCGTGCTACTACGCACGTTTTTGGGCGCACTCTCGCTTGTCACCGTCCTCGCCATCACCCAACGCCATAAGTTGCAGGCGCCATCTCGCCCCCGCGAAGCCGCAGCCCTCCTCCTTTCGGGAGCCGCGCTGGGCGCTAGCTGGATTTTTCTGTTCCACGCCTACCAGACGATCGGCGTCGGCGTATCCTCGCTGCTGTATTACTGCGGTCCCATCATCGTTATGGCCCTCTCCCCGCTCATTTTTGGCGAGAAGCTGACCGGCGGTAAAATTACCGGCTTCATAGCCGTCGCCTGCGGCGCCTTCCTCATCGCGGCCCAAGGTCTCGGCGGCAATATGCCCATTGCGGGCATCGTGTGCGGCATCGCCTCGGCCTTCTGCTACGCGTTGATGGTCATTGCCAGCAAGGGAGCGCCACATATCGAAGGTCTCGAGAACTCCACGCTCCAGGTGAGTGCCGCCTTTGTAACCGCGTTGATCCTTACGCTCTTCACGCGAGGTGTCCCCTCGTTCCTCTCCCCCAGCATTGCCGCCGGCATCGATTGGCGCGCCGTTGCCATGCTCGGCATTGTCAACACCGGACTCGGTTGCCTGCTCTACTTTAGCGCCGTCGCCAAACTGCCCGTGCAGACCGTCGCCGTCGTCGGCTACCTTGAGCCGCTTTCGGCCGTCGTGTTCTCGGCCGTCCTTTTGGGCGAAGCCATAACACCGGTCCGCCTGATGGGCGCCGCGCTTATCATCGGCGGCGCGATTTTTTGCGAACTCGCCGGCAAACGCGCAAACGCCAAGGCTAGCATCGCCCAGACAGCACGTGCTTAATAGCCCCTGCTCTGAAATACTACCTGCGTATATGAATAATCCCCAGATGGGGATTATTGTCTAAAACACCCCGATGTGCCAAACTGCTCTTATATGTATAAAGATGGCATAAAGGTCTGCTGCTCGTGGCAGAGGCCAGATGTCCAAGGGAGTCCACGTGGCACACAACAAGCTGGAGGCAAGCCTCCAAGACCAGCGTAGTCAAGGCGGACATGGCGCCATCCCCCTCTCCGCTGGCATGCTGCTCGTAACGCTCGGCGTCGTCTATGGCGACATCGGCACGAGCCCCATGTATACCATGAAATCAATTGTCGCCAACAACGGCGGCATCGGTACCGTTAGCGAGGACATGATCTTGGGCGCGCTCTCGCTCGTTATCTGGACCATGACGCTCGTGACCACGGTCAAGTACGTGGTAATCGCCATGAAGGCCGATAACCACAACGAAGGCGGCATCTTCGCCCTGTTCAGCCTCGTGCGCAAGGTGGCACCATGGCTGATTCTGCCCGCCATGATCGGCGGTGCGGCACTGCTTGCCGACGGCATCCTCACCCCCGCGGTCACGGTCACCACAGCCATTGAGGGCCTGCGCACCATCGAATGGGGCCATGCGCTTTTGGGCGACGGCCAGACCAATGTGATCATCATCACTATCATCATTATCTGCGGCCTGTTTGCCATGCAGCGCGCCGGCACCTCGTCGATCGGCAAGCTGTTCGGCCCGCTCATGACGCTGTGGTTCCTGTTCCTGGCAGGCGCCGGCCTGTTCAACATGCTCGGCAACCTGTCCATCCTACGCGCGCTCAACCCCATCCGCGGCATCATGTTCCTGTTCTCGCCCATCAACCACTCGGGCATCATGGTGCTCGGCTTCGTATTCCTGTCGACGACCGGCGCCGAGGCGCTCTACTCGGACATGGGCCACGTTGGCAAGGCAAACATCTATGCATCCTGGCCGTTTGTTAAGGCGGCGCTTATCCTCAACTACCTGGGCCAGGGGGCTTGGCTGCTCGCCAATAATTCCAACCCCCAGATGCTCGCGATGGATATCGTCAACCCGTTCTATATGATGCTCCCCGAGCCCCTGCGCCCCTTTGCCATCGTGCTTTCGGCCGTGGCGGCCATCATCGCCTCGCAGGCGCTCATCACCGGCTCGTTCTCGCTGGTATCCGAGGCCACGCGTCTCAACCTTATGCCGCACCTGCGCATCCACTACCCCAGCGACACCAAGGGCCAGCTCTATATTCCGCTCGTCAACAACATCATGTGGGTCGGCTGCATCTTCATCGTGCTGCTATTCCAAAACTCTGAGCGCATGGAAAGCGCCTATGGCCTCGCCATCACCGTGACCATGCTCATGACCACCACACTGCTGACGAGCTATATCGCCGGCATCCTCAAGCACAAGCTGGGTGCCTGCGTCTTCGCCCTGCTCTTTGGTGCCATTGAGCTGTGCTTCTTCGCTTCGTGCCTCACTATGTTCTTTGACGGCGGCTACGTCATGATCTTCCTGGCCGCGCTGCTGTTCGGCCTTATGTATGTGTGGCGCCGCGGCACCGCCATCGAGCGCACGCAGACGATCCTGCTGCCCGTCTCCAAGTACATCGATCAGCTCAACCGCCTGCGCAACGACGAGACCTATCCCGTGCTCGCCGACAATCTGGTATTTCTCACCAACAGCCCCGACCCGCTCACGCTCGACCGCGACGTGCTTTATTCCATCCTGGACAAGCACCCCAAGCGCGCCAAGGCATATTGGTTCATCAACGTGCACGTTACCGACGAGCCCTATACGCACGAATATTCCGTTGAGACCTTTGGCACAGACTTCCTGTTCCGGGTGCGCTTGGACCTGGGCTTTAAGGTCAATCAGCGCATCAACGCCTACCTGCGCCAGATCGTTGGCGACCTGATGGCATCGGGTGAGTTGCCGCCGCAGCATCACACCTACTCTATCTACGAGACACGCGGCAACGTGGGCGACTTCCGTTTTTGCATGCTGCGCAAGATGCTTGCCCCCGAAACGGACATCAACCGCAACGACCATCGCGTCATGGCCATCAAGTACGCCGTCCGCCGCGCCTGCGGAAGCCCGGCACGTTGGTATGGTCTCGAGAACTCGGCCATCATCATTGAGTACGTACCGCTCTTTGCCCGCATGCGTCCGGCAGTCAAACTCATTCGCACCCAGGTGCCGCTCGAGATCCTGATCGAAGAGGCCGAGGAAATGGAAGTCGACATCTTCTCGGACGACCTGGTCAACGGCAACGAAGCCGGCAAGAGTATGAACGTCGATCCCACCGAGTTGCTCGAGAGCGTCGCCGATACGCCCGAGCAACAGCAACTCGACGGACTCGAAAGCACCCAGCTCAACGACGCCAACTTCTAACACGCCACCAGCCATTGACGACAACGGTCCCGCATCTCATGGGAGATGCGGGACCGTTTTGCATTGCAGTAAAGCTATCGGCTACGAACGGCGCGGCTCGGGAACCACGAGCCTATCGGGGCTCGCGCCCTCGGCATCCATCAGGCTCACGTAGCGAATCGACGGATCCCCATACATCGCGTAGTAATAATTGCCCGTGCGCGCGCTAAAGCATCCGGTGTAGATAGTCTTCTCGAACTTGCCATCGCCCATCCTGGACGCTCCCTCGATCATCACCACGCCCTCGAGCGAGCGGAACATGCGAACGACGTTTTCGGTCTCGCTCTCCTTTTGCGGGTAATTGGCATTGAGGTACGCCGCCTTTACAAAACGGCTCGGCGAATAACAATCGCCCGGAATGCCGCGCATGCCGGCACCGGCTCCATAGGGCTTAAGCTCGGCGCCACGCCACGTCGCCGTTTGCGGAAAATCGCTTGTGGCGGTGATATAGGTGCGTAGGTTTTCCATATGCCACGGGAAGGTCGGCTGATTGGCAAGGGTGTCGACCGGATCGTCGTATACATGCAGGCCGTCAGCCATCATCTCGACCACGATGCTGCGCTGGCTGTCGCCGATAATCCAATGGAGCAGCGACACGCCCAGCCCCTCTCCGGCAGATTTGGCGACAATCACCGTGTCGCGCAGCGCGGCCTCGACCTCATCGACCGTCGAGAACGTCGCTGCCACCCACAAGGGAAACTCATAGGCCGCGATATTGGTCTTGCCGTCGACAGGGCCCTCGGCATACTCGGCATAGCCGGGAAAGTTGAGCCCCGCCACAGCCAGACCCGCATCGTTACCGCAATCGAAAAACATGGGATAGTTCTTGTAATCGATGCACATACCGATCACCGCGTGTGCCGCTGTCGCGTCGTCGATAAACGAATACGGAATGTGAAACCCGCGCGGCATCACGCGAACCTGCTGACCGTAGTCAAAGCTCCAGTCGAGGTTGCGGCCCAGATACATGTGGCCAGAATTATCGGTAAATCGAATACTCGTACACATAGCGCCTCCTAGCTTCACGTTCTCGCTAAGTTCATTGTCACCAAACAAAAAGGCGCTAAACACAAAAGCCCGGACATGACAACAACGTCATACCCGGGCTCAAAGACCGCAAATTCGGTCCCCAATTGAACCGCTCTAGACGAGTTTGCCTAAGCAGTGATCAATCATGTGTTGAATCATTTGAGCCTCGAAGCCCACAAAGTCCTGCTTGCGCTCGCGCATCTTGCCGTCGACGATCACGTCATAAGCGACCTTGCACTTGATATAGCGCGTGGACTTGGTGACCTCCTCGTGCGTCAGGCAGCTCTCCTCCATCTTGCTGGCGCCCAGGCCAAACACCAGACGGGGGTTGTAGAGCACATGGGGCTCGCCGGCATCGTCCAGGTAGACGCAGACCTTCTTGGTGATGCCGATCTGGTTGGCGGCAAGGCAGCCGGCATCGTCGAGCGACTTGATGGTATCGATCAGGTCCTGTGCCACCGACTCGTCCTCGACGGTCGCGACCTCGCAACGCTGGGACAGAATAGCCTCGTCGTGGCAGAGCTCTTTAATCATACGTTCCTCCATAAGGGTCGTTGTAACTGCTTAAGTATACGGTACCCACACATTTTCATACGGAAAATACCGCCCGTCCGCTACAAAGCGCCGAACATCAACATGTGAGGAACAGCAAGGTTGCAAAGGCGATATAGTGAGTGAGTTCGTGTCAATCGGCCTAAACTCGGGGCCGAACAAGGAAAGGGTATGCATGGACGAACTATTTCACGTCAGCGAGCGCAAGTCCACAATCGGGACCGAACTTCGCGCTGGACTGACAACGTTCCTGGCAATGGCCTACATCATTGCCGTCAACCCCGCGGTGCTCTCGGGCGCCGGCATCGATGCGGGAGCGCTCGCCTGCGCCACTTGCCTGGGCGCCGGCATCATGACCATCTGCATGGGCATCTTCGCCAACCGCCCGCTCGCCTGCGCTTCGGGCCTGGGCATCAACGCCATGATCGCGGGCATCGCCACCACCATGTGCGGCGGTGACTGGCACGTGGCCATGAGCGTTATCTTCCTCGAGGGTATCGTCATCTTGCTGCTCGTCCTGTGCGGCCTGCGCGAGGCCATTATGGACGCCATCCCCGTGGTCCTGCGCCACGCCATCTCGGTTGGCTTGGGCCTGTTCATCGCCATGATCGGCCTGTGCGACGCCGGCATCATCACCGCTGGCGCCGGTACGCTCGTCGGCCTGGGCGACATCGCCTCCCCCACCTTTATCGTCGGCATCATCTCCATCGTCGTGACGGTTGCCCTGGCTTCCCGCAACGTGCCGGGCTCGCTGCTCATCGGCATCATCGTCGCCGTTATCGCCGGTATCCCGCTGGGCGTCACCCACGCCCCCGAGGGCCTCATCGCACCGCTCGACTTCTCGACCTTTGGCGCCCCGTTTGCCAGCACCGCCGATGGCAACATGGCCATCGTGAAGGTTCTGACCGACCCGATGCTGCTCGTCGTTGCCTTCTCGCTGCTCATGAGTGACTTCTTCGACACCATGGGAACCGCGATGGCCGTCGCCAAGCAGGGCGAGTTCTTGACCGAGGACGGCAATGTCGAGGACATCCGCCCCATCCTGGTCGTCGACTCCGTGGCCGCTGCTGCCGGTGGCTTTATGGGCGTCTCCTCCATCACCACCTTCGTCGAGTCCACCTCTGGCGCTGCCGACGGTGGCCGCACGGGCCTCACCTCCGTCACCACCGGCGTGCTGTTCATTCTCGCCGCGTTCTTCTCCCCCATCGTCACCATCGTTTCCAGTGCCGCCACCTGCGGTGCTCTGGTCTACGTCGGCTACCTCATGATGAGCGAGGCCTCCGAGATCGACTGGTCCGACGTGTCGCAGGGTTTCCCGGCGTTCATGATTGTCGCCGGCGTGCCCTTCACCTACTCCATCTCTGCCGGCATTGGCCTGGGCTTTATCGCCTACGTGATCGTCGCGCTCTTTAAGGGCGAGGCCTCCAAGATCAAGCCGCTCATGTGGATCGCAGCCCTTGCCTTCCTCGTCTACTTCTTTGTAGCGTAACGGCAAAGCTGCCAAAGCAGAACACCAAAGCGCGGAGTCGCATCGAGCGGCTCCGCGCTTTGCTTTTAAAGCCAGGCAACGCACAGACGCGCGATGTATTGCTTCCCAAGTTTTGGACATTTTGCCCTCCAAACGGCACTACCACCGGCTACATCCTGCAGATATGCTGGGCGTAATCGCATAGGCCCTATGAGGATGGGAGTAACCATGGCCGCCTTGTTCACGACCCCCAAGCGCAATGACAAAACCTCTGGAGCCCATTTTGTCGAGCCCGACGTGTGCCGTCGCACGCTGCTCACACACGGCAGCTGGCGCCGCGTGACGCGCCGCCTCGTCTGCGGCCTGGCCTGCGCGCTTACGGTGAGCTCGCTGCTCATGCCGAGCGTCTCGCTCGCGGCCGAGTGGGTCAACGTCGGCGGCACTCAGTACAACACTGCAGCAGGCGACGAGGCCGGCACCTGGGCCTGGGACGGCGCCGACGACATGAAGCTCAACGGCTATAACGCCGGCGCGATCGAGGCAGCGGGCAAGCTCAACGTGAGCTACGAGGGCAACAACATCGTCACTAACGGCGATGGCCGCGGCATCAAGGTTAAGGATGGCGCGAACGAGAACGCCGAGCTTAATATTCAGGGCGACGCGTCCAGCACGCTCAACGTGACATCTTCTCGTGACGCCATCACTTCCGTCGGCAGCATCAACATCGACGGCGCTGGCACTGTCAACGCCACGAGCACCGAGCACGATGCCATCGATGCCGGGGGCGATGTCACCATCAAGGGCTCGGGAAACGTTAACGCCACGGGCGATTCGGATGGCATCAGGGCCGACGGCAACATCACGATCGACAACAGCGGAACCGTCACCGCCAAGGCCACCGAGGATCAGGGTATCGATGCTAACGAGAACCTCATCATAAAGGGCGGCGGCAAGGTAGAGGCAAGCTCTATCAAAGACAATGCGATTTGGGCCGACGGCAACATCGAGATCTCGGGTGGCAGCCAGGTCAAGGCAAGCTCCGAGGAGGACGCCGCCATCGACGGTAAAAACAGCCTCACGGTCACGAACGCTTCCCTCAACGCAAGTGGCGTTGGGTATGGCATCTATGTCTACAAGGGCATCACGTTCGATGGCGCAACCGTAACGGTCCGTGCAAGTGCAGGGAACGATGAAGCCAGCGCCCTCTTCACCGACGAGGACGACATCGTCATCAAGAACGGCTCGATCGTGGATGCGTTCGCAGAAGGCCAGTTCTCGACCGCAATCTCCACCAGAAACTACTACCCCAACGAAGCGGGTGGTCACGTCTACATTAGTGACTCCGTTGTCAAGGCTATAGCCCGCTATGTCGAGTCCGGTAGCGACGGCCCCGATCACTACAGCAACGACCAAAGTGGCGCGGTCATTCCCGAGCATAGGGGCATGAACATCGGCATCTTTGCCCGGACCAAGGAGGGCATCACGCCCGCGACCATCTCGATTGTCCGCAGTAAGGTCACAGCTGAGGGAGACACGGCGGCAATCTTCGCCCTTGCCGTGAGCGCGGACGGCGAGACAATCGGCACCATCGAGATCGAAGGCGCTCCCATACAGACGCCCACAGGCGGCAAGATCATTGGCTATCGCAACAAGGAAGAACTCGATGACGGCATCTTCTACGTGGTGGGTCAAACCATCGGCACGGGCGACGCCACGATCGACTCCCCCTATGACGCCGCTGTCGCCAAGAGCACGGTCATCGTGCCTCCCGAGGAGACCAAGCCCGAGGAGAAGCACGGCGAGACCAAGCCCGAGGGTTCCAAGTCCGAGGGCACGAAGACAACCAAGACCGTTGCAGTTGCAGCCACGGGAGCCAAGACCACCGGCAAGCTCGCGGCAACCGGCGACGCCTCGAGCGCAGCCATCGTGGCAGCCGCCCTTGCGGGAACAGCCGCCATCGCCGTAGGCGCCGTGGTGAGCCGCAAGCGCTCGTAAACACTTTTTCGCACGGGACGGGTGGATCGCGGCCCTTGCCTTCCTCGTCTACTTCTTCGTAGCGTAAGGGCAAGGCTGCAAAAGCTGAACAATAAAGCGCGGAATCGCCATGCGGCCCCGCGCTTTTCTTTTAGCGCCGGTCCCTGCGCCGGCGTGCGGCCTATTTCTCCCCCATTTTGGCCATTTTGCCCTCCAAACGGCACTACCGCCGGCAACATCCAGCAGATACGCTGAATCTAGTCGTATAGGCCCTATGAGAACGGGAGCAACCATGGCAGCCTTGTTCACGACCCCCAGACGCAATGACACTACCGCCGGAACCCATGTTGCCGAACCCGACGTTCGCCGTCGCATAGGACTCGCGCACGGCAGCTGGCGCCGCGTGACGCGCCGCATCGTCGCGGGCGCCGTGTGCGCGCTCACGGTGAGCTCGCTGCTCATGCCGAGCGTCTCGCTCGCAGCGGAATGGGTCAAGGTCGGCGGCAACAAGTACAACACCGCGGCGAGCGACGAGGCCGGTACCTGGTCGTGGGACGGCGCCGACGACTTGAAGCTCAACAACTATAACGGCGGCGAGATCCAGGCCGCAGGCAAGCTCAACGTGAATTACTCGGGAACCAACATCGTCACTGCCGAATGGATCGAAAGCATCAAGGTTTCTCATGGCACTAACGAGAATGCCGAGCTCAATATCCAAGGCGACGAGGGCGGCACGCTCAGCGTGACATCTACTGAGGACGCTATCCTCTCCACGGGTAATATCAACATCGACGGAGCCGGATCCGTCAACGCCACGAGCACTGGGTTTGATGCCATCAATGCCGGAGGTGATCTCGCTATCAAAGGTTCGGGCAACGTCAACGCCACGGGTGCATCGGATGGCATCAGGGCAAACGGCAATATCACGATTGACGACAGCGGAGCCGTCACCGCCAGGGCTACCAAGGACAAGGGCATTGGAGCCGACAAGAACCTCACCATCAAGGGTGGCGGGACGGTCGAGGCAAGCTCAGCCGATGGTGAGGCCCTTTGGAGCGGCGGCAATATCAACATCTCGGACGGCAGCCAGGTCAAGGCAAGCTCCGAGAAAGACGCTGCCGTCGAGGCCAAGGGCAGTCTCGCGGTCACGAACGCCTCCCTTGACGCAAGCGGTGTTGAATATGGTGTCTATGCCTACAAGGGCGTTACGCTCGATCACGCGACCGTGATGGTCCGTACCAGCGCGAACGGCGGCCAGGCCATCGCCCTCATCACTGACGGGGACGACATCGTCATCAAGAACGGCTCCACCGTGGACGCGTTTGCGGAAGGCGAGGTTTCGGCTGCATTCTCCACCAGAAACGATCGACCCAACGAGAAGGGCGGCCACATCTATATCAGCGACTCCGTTGTCAAGGCCATAGCCCGCTATGTCGAGAACGGCGACGGCCCCATCCCCTACAGCGAAAACCAAGATGGCGAGACGAGGCGCGAACCCCAAGGCGAGAACATCGGCATCATCGCCCAGACCAGCGAGGGCGTCACACCCGCAGTCATCTCGATCATCCGCAGCAAGGTAACGGCCGAAGGAGATACAGCGGCAATCTTTGCCCGTGCCATGAGCGCTGACGGCAAGACAATCGGCACCATCAAGATTGAAAACGCCGCCATCCAGACGCCCGAAGGCGGCAAGGTCATTGACTATCGCAAGCTCCGTGACGGCATCTACGAGGCAGGCCAAGCCATCGGCACGGGCCACGCCACGGTCGACTCCCTCTATATCAAAGCAGTCGCCAAAAGTACGACCATCGCACCTCCCGAGGTAGCCAAGCCGGAAGACCCCAAGCCCGACGAGACCAAGCCCGCAGAAAGCAAGCCCGCGGAGTCCAAGCAGAACCCCAAGCCTGAGGGCTCAAAGCCGACCAAGGCCGTTGCGGCTTCAACCACGAAAGCCAAGACTACCGGCGTGCTCGCGGCAACCGGCGACACCTCGGGTGCGGCCATCGTGGCAACCGTCCTTGCGGGAACAGCCGCTATCGCCGCAGGCACCATGGCGAGCCGTAAGCGTTCTTAGACGCCTCTGCGCACATGGCAGCTCCCGCGAAGGCCCCGAGCCCCAGCACCGTTTAACAACGCCACCGCCGAGCTCCCCTCCGGCGGTGGCGTTTTCCATATGCGTCCGCAGGGGATGCACGAGATTGTCTTTGGTCTAGCCCAACCGGCATACGCTGGCGTGCGACAATTGGGGCTGCCGATATCACAACACTGAGAGAAGCCCGTCATGGAAGCGCATCAAAAGCAGATAACCGTTTATTCGAATCATACGGAAAGCGCGCCTGTCATCTACCTTCCTGTGGTCGTGGGCGACGGCAGCGAGGTTTATAAATGTTGCCGAGAGCTCGACTGTCCGCCATTCACTCTCGTCGCCATTGGCGGGCTCGATTGGAATCGCGAGCTGAGCCCCTGGGCATGCGACGGGACCGTACGCGATGCCGAGCCTTTCGGCGGCCAAGCTGCCGATTTTCTTGATGAGCTGCTGAATCAGATAATCCCCCAGGTCGAGTCGTCGCTTCCTCAACCGCCCACCCGGCGCGGCATTGCCGGTTACTCGCTCGCGGGCCTCTTCGCACTCTGGTCCCTCTGGCAAACCGACGCCTTTGACCGCGCCGCGAGCGCATCGGGGTCGCTATGGTTTCCCGACTTTGTCGATCGCGCCAGCACGGCCCCTTTTGCCGGCAGCCCGCAAGCCGTCTATCTGTCACTCGGCAAAAAGGAAACCAAGACACCCAACCGCATGATGAGGCACGTACTCGACGACACGCGCGCAATGGAAGAGCTACTCATCGAGCGCGGCATTCCAACAACGATGGAGCTCAACCCCGGCAATCACTTTGCCCAAACCGACTTGCGCATGGCCCGCGGCATACACTGGATACTGACGCATTAAAAATGGCGCCCACGCGTACGCATGGGCGCCATATTTTTGATTTTGCTGAACACAACTACTACTCAGCAGCCTCCTCAAGCTCGGAGACATCAAACTCAAAGTCGTTACCCGGCAGGATGGCGTTAAGCACAATGCCCACCAGTGAGCCCGCGGCAATGCCGGACAGCGAAATGGTCACGCCGCCCAGCTCCAACACGATGGCGCCGGCGGTGCTGTACGCGATGCCGAGCGAAAGCACGAGCACCAGCGCGGCAACCAGCACGTTGCGGTTGTTCTGGAAATCGACCTGGTTCTCGATGAGGTTGCGGACGCCCACAGCGCTGATCATGCCGTAGAGCACGAGCGACACACCGCCGATCACACACGCCGGCATGGCCGCAATGACAGCCGCGAACTTGGGGCAGAACGAAAGCACGATGGCGCAACACGCGGCAATTCGAATTACGCGCGGGTCGAACACGCGCGTCAGGGCGAGCACGCCGGTGTTCTCGCCATACGTAGTGTTGGCCGGAGCGCCAAAGAGCGAGGCCAGAATCGTGGCAAGGCCGTCGCCGAGCAGCGTGCGATGCAGACCGGGATCGGCAATGTAGTTGCGCTCGCAAGTCGAACCGATAGCAGAGATATCGCCGATATGCTCGATCATGGTCGCGAAGGCCAGCGGCATGATGGTGATGATGGCCGTCGTGGCAAGACCGCTATCGAACTGCGGCCCAAAGAGTGCAAACACGGTGTTGTCCCACACGATGGGCAGACCGACCCACGGAGCGGCGGCAACGCCCGAGAAATCAACCTCGCCGAGCGCAGCCGCAACGGCATAGCTCACCACAACGCCCAGCAAAATCGGCACGATCTTGACCATGCCACGGCCCCAGATGTTGCAGATGACGATAACGGCAACGCCAATGACAGCCACAAGCCAGTTGGTCTGGCAGTTAGCAATAGCGGAACTTGCCAGGATCAAGCCGATGGAAATGACGATGGGGCCAGTCACCACCGGCGGAAAGAAACGCATGACACGCTTGGCGCCAAACGCGCGGAAGAGCGCCGCCAGCACCGGATAGAGCAGACCGGCGCAGGCTACGCCCAGGCAGGCGTAGGGCAAAAGCTCGGTCTCGCCGTTGGGCGCGATTGCGGCATAACCGGCAATAAAGGCAAACGATGAGCCCAAAAATGCCGGCACCTTACCGCGCGACAGGAAGTGGAACAGCAGCGTGCCCAAGCCGGCAAACAAAAGCGTTGCCGATACCGAGAGGCCGGTGAGCACGGGCACCAGCACGGTGGCGCCAAACATGGCAAACAGGTGCTGTAGGCCGAGCAGGAACATGCGCGGGCGGCCGAGCGACGATGCGTCGTAGATGGCATCGCTGACGGCGGGCGTCGAGGACTGGGACATGGATGTCCTTTCGAATGGAAGGGCGATCAGGCATATCGGATAACCTGCCCGAACGATACGATCCGAACCATTGTACGCGATACACTATGCCTCGCACGCGCCGCCACCTGCAAACACTAGCGCTATTTCCAAACGCGCTCGGCAATGCGCTTGACCAGCGCGATCTTTGCCCATTGCTCATCCTCGGTCAGCTTGTTGCCAATCTCGCAGCTGGCAAAGCCGCACTGAGGCGACAGATACAGGTTCTCAAGCGGCGCGTACTTTGCGGCTTCACGGATGCGCTCGACGATAACATCCTCGTTCTCGAGCTCTGCCGCCTTGGTGGTTACCAAGCCCAGCACGACCTTCTTGCCCGGGGCAACGTACTTGAGCGGCTCAAAACCGCCGGCGCGCGGCGTATCGAACTCCAGGTAAAATGCATCGACATCCTCGTTTGCGAACAGGTACGGCGCGATGGGGTCATAGCCGCCCTCGAAGGCATAGGTGGAGTGGTAGTTGCCGCGGCACACATGCGTGTTGATGACCAGATCGTCGGGCTTGTCCGCGATGGCGGCATTGTTGAGCGCCACGCCCAGCTCGCTTACCTTTTGCAGGTCGACCGGGCTCATGCCGGTTTTGGCGACAAAATCGGTGTCGCAGTAGATGCCCCAGGTGCAGTCATCAAACTGGATGTTGCGGCAGCCTGCTGCGTACAGGTCGGCGATCACCGTGCGATAAGCGGCTGCGATGGCGTCGGCAAGTTCCTCATCGGTCTTATAGACAGCGCGCAGGCTCTCCTGCTGGCCGTCGCAGCGGTCGAGCGTGACTTCGGAGAACGTCTGGATCGGCGCCGGAATGGTTTGCCGCGCGACCTGGCCCTCCCCCTCGAGCGCCTTGACAAATTTAAAGTGCTCGACGAACGGATGGTTCTCGCCGCTAATGGGGCCGGTTACCACGGCGGTGTCGGCTGTGGTCTCCTCGTCGTGGAACATATAGCCCGTACGCGAGGTACGGCGTTCAATGCCGTTGAGCCCCCACATAAAGTCGAGGTGCCAGTAACTGCGGCGAAACTCGCCATCGGTAATCACCTGCAGGCCAGCGGACTTTTGCTTGTCCACCAGGTCGCGAATGGCCTCATCCTCGACGGCCTTAAGGCCGGCGGCGTCAAGTGTGCCCGCAGCATAGGCGGCACGGGCGTCCTTTACGGCCTGTGGACGAAGAAAGCTGCCGACGATATCGGCGCGAAACGGCGCGTTCAGCGTGGTTAAAGCACTCATAGATATCTCCCTTTGAATTGGTTGCTTTACTGGGACAAAGTATGAGCGCTCATATGGCAATCGTAAAATATACGTTTATAACAGTTTGATATAGATGCTTCCTATATCAGTTGGGACTGCCATGAAGAGATTTGACCTGTACAGGACGCAGCAGTCTAGATATGCTGGCGGATCGCGTCGATATAGGCTTGGCCGTAGCGCGTGAGCGTCGTGTTCTTGCGCGTGATGATGCCAATCTCCATGTACTCGTCTACATCAAGCGGAATGGAGATGATGCCGGGGCCGTTGAGCTCGTGACTGATCACGCCCGAGCACACCGTGTAGCCGTTGAGGCCCATGGCCAGGTTGAACAGCGTCGCACGGTCGCGCACGCGGATATTCTTGCGACGCTCAAACGTCGAGGTCAGCTCTTCGGAATAGTAAAACGAGTTGTAACTGCCCTGCTCGTAGGACAGGAACGGGTAGTCTTCCAAGTCCTCGAGCGTCACGCTGGAGCGGGCCGCCAGCGGATGGTCGGCGCAGACGAAGACATGCGGCGTGGCGCAGAAGAGCCCTTCGAACACGAGCTCGTTGGCCACCAGCATGCGCTCGATGACCTCGCGGTTGTGCTCGGACAGATATAGGATGCCCAGTTCGCTTTTCATATGCGCGACGTCCTCGATAATCTCGTGAGTCTGCTCCTCGCGCAGGGTAAAGTCATAGCGCGCGGCATCGAACTCACGGATCACATCGACAAACGCGTTGACGGCAAAGGAATAATGCTGGCAGCTCACACTAAAGTGCGGCACCTGCTCGGACGCGCCCTTGTACTTGCCTTCGAGCAGATCGGCCTGGTCGAGCACCTGGCGCGCGTAGCCCAAGAAGGTCTCGCCCTCCTCGGACACAATGACACCCTTGTTGGTGCGCTCAAAGATGTGCACACCCATCTCGTTTTCGAGATCGCGGATCGACGCGGTAATCGAAGGCTGCGACACAAAGAGCCGGCGCGAGGCCTCGGTGATGCTGCCGCATTCGGCAACTTTGACGACATACCTGAGCTGTTGAAGCTTCATGATGGCCTCCCTAGACGTCCGCGATACCCGAACCCGCCGCATCTGCCTGACGCATAAACGACGGCATCTCCCCCGTCGCGGCGCAGGCGGCAATCTGATGCAGAGCCCCGGCAACCGCATCGTCTGCCGCAGCGCCGATATGCCAGCGCGCGGCAGCCGTGACGGCCTCGTTGGCATTGGCGACTGCAACGGAGTTGGGGACGGCACCGATCATGGGCGGGTCGTTATCGGAATCGCCAAATACGGCCACCTCGTCGGACGTCAGGTCCAAAGCGCGCGCCAGCTCCAGCGCAGCGCAACCCTTGTCCCAACCTGCTGGAAGAATGTCGAACAGGCGCACACGATTGTTGGGAAACACGAGCGAGAGTTCCGGCACCTCAGCGGCAACGCGCTCGCGTAGCTCCGCGAGCTCCTCACGCGAACGAGCACTCCAGATATTCGCCTTGAACACCGGCGCGTCATCGACGACGGGACGGCACGGGGCCTCTTCGCCCTTGAGCCACGCGTTGCCACCCGACTCCATAGCGCGACGCACGCGCTCGGGGTCGCTCGTCACGCAATAGGCATCGTTATCCCAAAAGTCATCACCCAGGCTGTAGACCTTTAGATAGGTATCGTCGGTCTCTTGCTCGAGGTAATCGGCCAGACGCATCAGGGCATCGTTGTCGGTCGCGCGCGAAGCGATCGCCTGACCGTCGACAAACATAACCTGGCCGTTACAGAACGCACCAGTCGAAAAGCACTCGGCGCGATTGCGGAACATCCAGCCCATCGCAGACGGCTGGCGACCCGAAACCGGGCCAAAGTGCAGACCCGCCGCCTGCATGGCATGAATGCCCTCAATGGCGTAGTCGCTGGCGCCGTCATGCCCGGCCGGAATCAGCGTATCGTCCATATCGGTCAGCACAAGTTTGATCATGAGGTCCCCATTCGTATCGGTCCTACCTATTGTAACGACCTGCCAAAATAAACCTGTCCCTTTTTGGCAGGTGCGTTAGTATAGGGAACAACAGATTCGATGCGGGAGTGCCGGCGGTGCAAACCACAAGGCTGAGAGGGCATAGGGCCCAATCCTTTGAACCTGTCAGTTAATGCTGGCGTAGGGAGCATGCCGCCTTTGCAGGGGCGCTGTCTATGCACAGCGCCCCTTTTCTATGCCAAGGAGGCATGTGCAGTGATTGATTCGGAACAGCTTAAGCAACATATGGTCAAGGCCGTGGAGGAGATTCGCGCCACCAATCCGATGGCCGGCTCCATCACCAACACGGTGACGATCGACTTTGTCGCCAACGCGCAGCTCGCCGTGGGCGGTTCGGCCGCCATGGTCTATCTGCCCGACGAGGGCGAGGCGCTCGTTGCCGGCGGCGGCGCCATCTATCTCAACATGGGCACGCTCTTCCCCATCTACGAGCAGACGATTCCCCGCGCGGCCAAGGCGGCACACGACGCCGGCAAGCCCTGGGTGCTCGATCCGGTGGGCCTGGGCATCGGCAGCCTGCGCACCCAGCTGGTAAACGAGCTCAAGCAGTACAAGCCCGCCATCGTGCGCGGCAACGCCTCCGAGATCATCGCACTCGCCGGCCTGTGGGGTCTTGAGGGCGAGGCGGCTGATCTGAGCCGCGTGCGCGGTGTCGATACCACCGACACGGTCGACGCCGCCCGCGATGCCGCCGTGGCGCTCGCCCGTTACACCGGCGGCGCCGTAGTGGTCTCGGGCGAAGTCGACCTAATCACCGACGGCACGACCGTGGCCAAGTCCCACGGCGGCAGCCCGCTCATGTCAAAGATCACCGGCTGCGGCTGCTCGCAGGGCGGCGTGCTGGCCGTGTACGCCTGCGTCACCGATCCGTTTACGGCAGCCGTCTGCGGCACCGCGGTCTACAACGTTGCCGGCACGCGTGCCGCCGCTGTCGCCGATGCCCCGGCAAGCTTTAAGGTGGCCTTTATCGACGAGCTCTACCGCGCGACCGCCCAAGACATCGCCAACAACCAGCTCGAGCTCGAGGAGGCATAAGCCATGTCCGAGCCCGCAACCAATACCGGCATGAACACGCTCGTCGCCGTGGCCATCGCCCCGTGCGGCACCGGCGATGAACTCTCCGCCGAGGTCGCCGAGGTCGTGCGCGTCATTCGCGAGAGCGGCCTTCCCAACCGCACCACCTCGATGTTCACCGAAATCGAGGGCGACTGGGACGAGGTCATGCAAGTCGTGCGCGACGCAACCTTTGTGTTGGCGAGCAAGGGCATCCGCACCGAAGTCGTGCTCAAGGCCGATATTCGACCCGGATTTACCGACACCATGACCGGCAAACTCGAGCGCATGGAAGCACAGATCAAAAAGCAGGAGGAAGCACGATGAGCATCCGCGACAACCTTGATATCTCGGCCTATCTGGTACTCGGCCCCGAAAACACGCTGGGACGTCCCGTGGGCGATGTGGTGGCCCAGGCGCTCGATGCCGGCTTTACCTGCATCCAGGTGCGCTCCAAGGTGGCAAGCGCCCGCGAGATCATCGCACTGACCGGCGACGCCGCGCAGGCAATCGCACAGGCCGGCAAGACCGGTCAGGTCGCCCTGTTAATCGACGACCGCCTGGACTGCGTACTCGCCGCGCGCGAGCAGGGTATTGCTGTCGATGGCGTGCACGTGGGCCAGAGCGATATTCCCGTCGAGGTCTGCCGCAAACTTTTGGGCCCCGATGCCATCGTGGGCCTTTCGGCCCGCTGCGAGGAGATGCTCGAATACGTCAAGACCGCCGACATGAGTCTGGTCGACTACCTGGGCATCGGCCCGCTCCACGAGACCGAGACCAAGCGCGATTGCGGACGCGCGGCCGACGGCTCCATCATCACCAAAAGCTTTGAGGACCTGGCCGCACTCCACGCGGCAAGCCCCGTGCCCATCGTGGTGGGCGGCGGCGTCAAGACGGCCGACCTGCCGCAGCTCAAGGCCACCGGCGTCGACGGCTTCTTTGTGGTGAGCGCGGTCTGCAGTGCCGACGACCCCCACGCCGCCGCCAAGGAGCTCGTCGACACCTGGCAGCAGGCATAGGCATAAGCCGAGCAGCTGATCCACAGTCTCATATCTTCTAGAGCGGAAAGCGCATCCCAGTTTGGACCTCCATTCCGGGATGCGCTTTCCGTATGCAACCCCTACCCCGCTAGGTAGGCCTCCAACGCCGGCAAAGTCGCCTCCGCATCGCGGCGACCGACCTGGTAGATGCGCTCGAGCTCATCCGGTTCGCGGCACAGCGACGGCACCTTCACCGATTCGCTCGGCCGCACCACAAAGACCTCGCCGGCAGACTCGCGACGTGCCAGGTCATCGAGCGTGGCATTGTAGACCTCATGCCGATGCTCAAGCGCTGCGACAAACTCTGGGTAGTGACGGAACACGCGCCGCAGCATGGGCATCACGCTGTTGGGCTGCTTCACAAAGCCCGCCGGCTGCGTGAGCACCACGATATTGCGGTCATACCCCTGCGCAAACAGCCATGCGCTGGGAATAGAATCAGCCACGCCACCATCCAGATACTTATGCCCGTCAATAGCAACGGGACGCGTCGCCACGGGAATAGCAGACGACGCCCGGATCCACTCGATATCCCGCTCGTCGCCATAAGGCAGGTCATGGTAGACAGCCTTGCCCGTCTCGATATCGGTACACACGCACGTAAACCGCATGGAGCAGGCACGATATGTCTCCAAATCGATGGGATCGCGCTCGATGGGCACCTCGTGATAGGCAAAATCGGCATTGAACATATCGCCGGTCCGCAGCCAGCTTGCTACACCCGCATAGCGCTTGTCGGCACAATAGGCCTTGTTATAGCGAATGGCGCGGCCGATCTGGCGCGATTTAAAATTGTAGCCAAACGCCGCGCCCGCCGAGACACCCACCATATGGTCGCAGGTCAAACCGTGCTCCATCCAAACGTCGAGCACGCCCGCCGTATACATACCGCGGTAGCCGCCTCCCTCGAGCGCAAGCCCCACCGTGCGCGTCATATTTGGCTGTGTCATGCGACCATCTCCGTCCCCGCAAATTTAAACGGAACAAGTATACCCGTCAACATATACCGCCCCAGTCGCATTTTTCATGCGCACCCAGGCGTTGCCGTTTGGGGAATAAAAAACGCCTCGCGGCGTTGCCATCCCCTTGCGCGCCTATAAGATGTTTATACTATTCAGTACTTTTCGATAACAAACAGCAAGCTGACAAATAAGCTCAGCAATGCAACGAGGCGGGGGCATGGAAACAAACGAGGTGCAGGGTGCCGAGCCGCAACAGCACAACGAGATCGACCAGTTCAACACCTGTCTCGCCGAGTTATCGAAGCTCTACGGCGCACAGCAGCCCGAGGCCGAGCGCCTGCTCGCAGAAGCAACCAATGCCGCCGCCCACCTAAACGACCGCATCGTGCAACTCAAAGCCGATGCCTACATCGATTCGCTCACGGGCCTGCCCAACCGCACCGCCTACAACCATGACATTACATGTGTTTGGGATCGACAGCTCGAACACACGATTGCCTATATCGATATCGACGGTCTTAAAGTCTGCAACGACCATTTTGGACACCCAGCAGGCAACCGCTACATCATCAAGGTCGCCGACTGCCTTAAGCTGCACTGCCATCCCGATGAGCGCATCTACCGCATAGGCGGCGACGAGTTCGTGCTCATCTCTATAACCGATTCGGTTGAGATGCTCAACCAGCGGCTCGAGGCCTGCCGGGCTTCTCTTGCCAGCTCGACGTTCGATGATGGCCAGACTCCCATGAGCTACAGCTACGGTTGCGCCCACGCCAATCCCAAGGCAGGCGATGTGTTCCACAAGATGACGGCCGAGGCAGACCGGCACATGTACGACTACAAATTCGCCAACGCCACACGCAATCGCATGAACAAAGCGTTCAACGAGCAGTATCGCGCACTCGACACCTTTGACGATTTTCTTGACGTGCGGGACCGCATCTTCCAGGCGCTATCGCTCACGGATATCGGACGCTACCTGTTTATCTGCAACGTCGACACCGATCAGTCTCATTGGTCTCAAAACGCTGTACAGGATTTTGGCCTACCAGCCGGAAACGTCCATCAGATGGACAAGGTATGGTCGCAACACATCCATCCCGACGACATCGATGCCTGGCGCCAGGATATCGAAGAGGTGATGTCCGGCAAAAAACACCGTCACAGAATGCGCTATCGCGCCAAGGATGCAAGCGGCCGATACATTACTGTCACGTGCTCCGGCATACGTCTTGACGGCAACGAAAGTGAGCCCACGCTGTTTGCCGGCTCCATCACAAACGCGAGCATTGTCGAAAGCACCGATCCCGCTACCGGTGTGGGCGATGTGCGCGCACTGATGGCGGCTATCGAGAAGCGTAGGGAACTCGCCAAACCCACCGATTTGGTGGCGTTTAAGTTCGAGAACATCGACCGTATCAATGCCGTCTATGGCTACCAAACGGGCAACGATGTTCTCATGGAGCTCACTGGGCGCATCCTGTCTCAGCTCCCCGAATCGCCCGAGTTCTTCCGCTCATATGGCCTGCAGTTTGTTCTTATGTTTGACAGCCAGCCCGACATCGATCTTTCCGATGCCGCCCAAAGGCTGTGGCAAACGCTCATGGCCCCCATCACGGTGCATGACATCGATATCGTCCCTGTCGCCCACACGACCTTTGCGCGTTATTCGTCTATCACCTCGCAGCCGCTCACGGTGCTGTCCAGCCTCAATCGTCGCCTTGACGCCGAGATACGCAGCACGGCTCCGACACATCACAGTCCAAGCGCTTTGACCCAAGTCGGTAGTTTTGCCGCGTACGACCGACGGGACAAGATGACCGGTCTCATGCGTGGCAATGATTTTCTACACGTCGCCGACACGCATCGGTCCGCGCACCCCAACGAAGACCGCGCCATTGTCGCCATCGACCTGGGACGCATGCGCGTCTTTAACGAGTGGTACGGACGCCAGGCAGGCGATACCCTCATTGCCGAGGTAGGAAGCGCGCTGCAGACGTTACAAGCCGATTGCGGCGGGATCGCCGGGTACTGGGGTCAGGACGGCTTTGTCGCCTATCTCCCCGGCGACCGCAGGACCATCGATACGCTCTACGAACGCATCCGGCGCATCGTCGCCACGCGCGACGACTCGGTCGGCTTTTTGCCCGCCTTCGGCGTTTGCCCCGTAGGCTCAGAAGAGCGCATCAACATTTTGCTCTACGACCACGCAAAGGCCGCGCTCACCCGCGCGCGCCACGATTTTAGAGACCGCATCAAGTTCTTTGAACCCGAGACCTACGCGCAACGCGAGCGCGAGGACCATCTGCTCTCGGCATTCCAGCACGCTCTAAACCAGGGACGGATAACCTTCCACATCCAGCCGCAATGTGACATGGAAACCAAAAAGATCATAGGCGGCGAAGCGCTAGCCCGCTGGAAAGACGAGGATGGCAGCTTTATCTCACCCGGTACGTTTGTACCGCTGCTCGAGCGCAACGGCTTCGCGGTGACGCTCGATCGCCATATTTGGAGCCTCGTTTTTGCATGGCTCTCCGAGCGTTTGGCTCAGGGATTGCCCTGCGTGCCCATCTCCGTCAACATAAGCCAAACCGATTTGATCTCGGTTGACGTCGCCAAGCAGCTCGAACGCCTGGCAATGCGGTATGCCGTTCCCACGCATTACGTTAAGGCCGAAATCACCGAAAGTGCGTATGCCAATAATCCCGAGGATGTTACAACGCTCGCCAGCAAGCTCCGTTCTCTGGGCTTCTCTGTGCTCATCGACGATTTTGGCAGTGGATCGTCGTCGCTCAGCATGTTGCAAAAGATTGACGCCGATGTGATCAAACTCGACGGCCGTTTCATGCCCCTAGAAACCAGTCAGGCAGACAAGGGAGAAAGCATCGTCAAGTCTGTCATCAACATGTCTTGGCAAATCGGCATGTCCGTCATAGTCGAGGGCGTCGAGACCGACAAGCAAATCGCTTTTCTGCATGAACTCGGTGTGCGCTATGTCCAAGGTTTTTACTACTACCGCCCCATGCCAATCAATGCGTTCGAGGAGCTCATTGCCGACAGCGCATCCATTGACCCGCGCGGCATCCTTTTGCAGAACAGCGGCCATACGCTGCCGCCGCAACATGGCGCCGCTTGTTAACGACAAACGCCTTTAGCCCCCACCGCGCAGCGCAACCAGTGCGCCGCAGCGCCTCGACCCAAGAAAGCAGCGTAGCTATGGATAGCGCCAACAACTATACCGAGAAGCTCGAAAAGACCGTCCGCGACCTTCTCGAGCGCCAGGATGATCTGATTAGGACCGCCTTTACCGACCAGCTTACTGGACTTGGCAACCGCGGCGGCTTTGCCCGTTCCCTCGAGGAGCTCTGGGAGCAGGACACCCCCGTTACCATGGCGTACATCGATATCGACAATCTCAAGCACTGCAACGACGTCTTTGGCCATGACGAGGGCAACCGCTATATTTTGCAGGTAAGCCTCTATCTCAAGCTGTATATGAAAGTGGACGAAGCGGCGTTTCGCATAGGCGGCGACGAGTTTGCCATCCTATCTACGATTGCGACCGAGGACGACCTCGCCGAACGTCTGGAACACTGCCGAACGGTCCTACTCAAAAACAACGATTCCGAGATGCCCCGCTCGTTTAGCTATGGAGTGTCGTATGCCGACCCCGCCCTGGGCGAAGCCCCCAATCGCATGACGCTCGATGCCGACCATCGCATGTACGACTACAAGCTACGTCATGCCATGCACCTTGATCGACGCAATATCACGCAAGTCCACGCCGACGACTTCGAAATAAGCGACCGTATTTTCGACGCCTTTTCGATGCTCAACGAGGGCCGCTATTTCTTTATCGAGAACTTGGACAAACATCGCACCCTTTGGTCGCAAGGCGCCTTGCGCGATCTTGGCCTTCCCTCGGAGCACATAGACAACTGTCGCGATTACTGGAAAACGCGCGTGCATCCCGATGACCTTGAGGCCTACATCAACGACATCGACCAGGTCTATAACGGCACCAAGCACCGTCGCGTCATGCAGTATCGTGTGCGCAATGCCGTCGGCGACTACGTCCTCTGCCGTGCTCGCGGGTTTCGCATCGACGGCGACGAAAATGTCCCCTCGCTCTATGTCGGCGAGCTCGTCAACCACTCACTTGCCGAAACCGTCGACGCCGCGACAGGCCTCGGCACCCAGCGCATGTTGGTCAATGCCATCGACGCCTGTCGTTGCGACCGTTGCGAGACGGGCCTTATAGCGGTGCGCGTTCGTGGCACGACAAAGCTCAACGAGCTCTACGGAGCCGAGGCTGTCGACAACATGCTCGCCGAATACGCAGGCCGCATGCTGTCGATCACCCGCGGCAGGAGCAGGGTCTACCGTTCACGTAGCGTCCAGTTCGTCGTGCTCAGCAATGACCTGGACCACGAGGCATTCGAGCAACTGACCCGCCACCTTAAAGAGGCCGTTTTCGCTCCTGTGCAAATCGCAGGCGACACCATTGCTCCCGTCTGTCTTGTCGTCCCGACCTTTTACGAACGCCTGGACTCCCAAGCATCGACTGTTTTGGGCGAACTCGATCGTCGCCTTCGCACGGCCGGCGGACTTGTTCCCAACGACAGTCTGCCCATACCCGAGATGGAACGCAAAGGCGCCGTCGCCGAGCACCTCGACATGCTCACAGGCCTCTACCGCCCCAGCGAGTTTATGCGCCGTGCCAATGCCTTCATCAAGGCAAGGCGCGACAGCGCTTGGTGTATCGCCACCGTCGACATGGGCCACATGCGCCTATTTAACGAATGGTATGGACAGGCCGAAGGCGACCGTATGCTTGCCGATGTGGGCACGGTGCTCAAGGATATCGAGAACGCCAACATGGGTGCCGCGGGATACTGGGGACAAGACGACTTTTGTCTGCTCATACCCTTTGAGCACGATTTCGTTCACCGTGTCTATGCGCGCGTGCGCGAAGCTGTAGCCAAGCACAACGACGGCGTAGGTTTTTGGCCGTCCATGGGCGTTTACCCCATCGACTCCAATGAGGAGATCACCATCGATGCGCAGGCGAAGGCCATGTTTACCAATCGGCGCGCAAAAAACGACTTTAAGGAGCGCATTGCCATTTTCTGCCCCGCGGAGTACGAGCGCGAAGTCGCGTTCCACCGCACGCTGACCGAATTCCAGTACGCGCTCTCAGATGGTCGTATTACCTACCACTTGCAGCCCCAGGTCGATATGGAAACCGGTGAGATTATTGGCGCCGAAGCACTCACCCGCTGGATTGACAAGGACGGCTCTCTCATTTCGCCCGCAACGTTTATCCCCGCACTCGAGGAAAGCGGCTTTGTGGTGACGCTCGACAAGTACATTTGGCAGGGTGTCGCCTCGTGGCTGCGCGAGCGCATCGATCGAGGGCTTCGTGTGGTTCCGGTTTCGCTTAATGTGTCGCGCGTGGATATCCTTGCCTGCGACGTTGCCGAGCATATGGGGGCGCTCGCCGCCCAATACAACCTACCGCCCGAGCTCATGCGTATCGAGATCACCGAGACGGCTTATACGGGAGAGTCCGAGGTCGTGGACAAACTGACGGCCGACTTGCACACCCGCGGCTTCTCGACCTATATGGACGATTTTGGCACCGGTCAGTCCACGCTCGCGATGCTCAAGAACGTCAACGTCGACGTCATCAAGCTCGACCGCGCCTTTGTACCCACCGATCGCGATCAAGGCCGCAGCACGCAAATCATTTCATCGATGCTCGAAATGGCGCAGTCGCTCCATCTGCCCGTCGAGGTCGAAGGCGTCGAGACAAATGAACAGGCGAACATGCTACGACAAATGGGCGCCCGCTACGCTCAGGGCTTCCTCTACTACCGCCCCATGCCGGCGAAGGATTTTGAGGCATTGCTCGATGGTGGCAATAACAACTGATACGCTCGCGCGCAAAACGCCACCGCCGAAGGGGGAATTTGCCTCCATTAGCTGACTTATATCCCCAATTCAAACCGAATTGGGGATATGATACAAACCATTGTTCCGCCCAAGGAGGTTATCCATCATGAACGAGTCATATCGCCTGGGTGAGCAATTGATTATTGCCTATCTCCAACGACTTGCGAATGGCATCTCGACCGCCGAACTCGATGTTGCCGCGCTGCCTGCTGAGCTACGCGCCGTTGGTGAGCAACTGCAAAAGACGCATGCCATCCTGCAACAAGAGCGCCGGCTGCTTGAGCGCAACGCCTATATCGATCCGCTCACCAACTTGGGCAACCGCAGCGGACTCGACCGTCACGTCGAGCAGCTCTGGCGCAAAGGCGACCCCTTCACCTGCGCCTATATTGACATCGACCATCTCAAGCATTGCAATGATAGGTTTGGCCACGCCGAAGGCAATCGCTATATTCTGAGCATCTGCCGCACGCTCTCCGAAACCATGGAGCACGATGAGATGCTGTTCCGTATCGGTGGAGACGAGTTTGTGCTTATCTCGCTCTCCGCAAACGAGACTGAGCTCGAGCAGCGCTTGGAGCAGGTACGTGCCGGGCTGATCGAGGCGAGCTCAGATGGCAAGGCGCCCATGATCGCCAGCTTTAGCTTTGGCTGCTCGCGCGTCGATCCACTTGCCGGCGACACGCGTCGCCAGATGACGATGGACGCCGATCGCAAGATGTATCGCTATAAGCTTATGCATCGTGTACAGCAACCGGAAAACAATGACGCGCCGCAACGCCCAATCGTCGATCAGCTTCCCTGCAACGACCGGGTGTTCCAAGCGATCTCCATGAGCTCCGAGACGCGCTATCCGTTCATCCTTAACCTCGATACTGGAGAATCGCAATGGTCGGTTAACGCCGTGCGCGATTTTGACCTGCCTTCCCAGCACCCTTTTAACTCACTCGACATGTGGCTCGCCCGCGTTCATCCCGAGGACCGCGACAACGTACGCGCCGAGCTCGACATGGTGATAAACGGCACGTGGCACTTCCACTACATGCAGTATCGCGTAATGGATGCCACCGGAAAATACGCGCTTTGCGACTGCACGGGCTACCGCTTGGACGGCACCGATACCGAGCCCAGCATGTATGTGGGCATTATCGTCAACCGAAGCCTAGCGGATACGACCGACTCGGTAACGGGCCTGGGCGATGTCCACGCGCTGGTCAACGCTATTGGAGAGATGCGCCGCGTGCCGCACGAGGCAGGCTTTATTGCCATTAAGGTCGACGATATCGCCGAGGTCAATGCCCGCTTTGGATTCGATGCAGGCGACCGCGTGCTCGCCGAAAGCGCCGCCTGCCTCATGGATTGTTCGCGCGGCAAGGGCCGCCTGTTCCGCTCGACGGGGCCGACATTCGTGGCACTCTTCGATGAGCTCGGCCCCGAGGCAATCGATGAGATCGCAAGCGACATCGAACGGTTCCTGGGTTCTCCCGTGCTCATCGGCTCGCTTGAATATCAGCCGCCCATTCGCGTGGCCACGCTCCATCTGGACGGCGTCGACCGTCAGCCTGTTTCCATTTTGAACGAGCTTAAAGCGTTGCTCGGGAAAGCCGTGCAGGTGCCAGGCACCAAACTGGATTAGCACCGCGCCCGCACCGCCTCCCCCATCGTGCGATAATCCTCTGCAGAAGTCACCAAAAGCAGAGGGAGTTTGTGATGAAGGTTCTTTTGGTCAATGGCAGTCCCAAGGCAAACGGCAACACCGCCCGCGCACTCGCCGAGGTCGCCGAGCAACTTAATGCAGAGGGCATTGATACCGAGGTGTTTCAGCTGGGCGCCAAGCCCATTCGCGATTGCATCGGTTGTGGCCTGTGCGGCAAGCTTGGCGGTCGCTGCACCTTTGACGACGACGTGGTGAACGAGCTCATCGCTGCCGCCGAGCAGGCAGATGGTTTTGTCTTTGGCTCACCCGTCTACTATGCGCACCCCAGCGGACGCATCCTTTCGGCCCTCGATCGCGCCTTCTATGCAGGCGGGCATGCCTTTGAGCACAAACCCGGCGCCGCGGTCGCCGTCGCCCGTCGCGGCGGCACCTCGACCACCTTCGATGTGCTCAACAAGTACTTCACCATTAAGCAAATGCCCGTAGTTGCCTCCACCTACTGGAACAACGTGTTTGGCCGCGTGCCCGGCGACGCCGATGGGGATGCCGAGGGCCTTGCCACCATGCGAAACATCGGCAAAAACATGGCCTGGCTCCTGCGCTGTATCGAGGCAGGACAGGCCGCCGGTATCAACGCACCCGAGGCAGATCGCGCAACGACCAACTTCATCAGGTAGAACGGCGGAGCATGAATATCCAGATTTTTGGCACCAAAAAGTCCTTCGATACCAAGAAGGCCCAGCGTTATTTTAAGGAGCGCCGCATTAAGGTGCAGTTTATTGACCTTAAGGAAAAGGAGATGAGCAAGGGCGAGCTCACGAGCGTGATGCAGGCGGTCGGCGGCATCGACAAGCTGCTCAACCCCAAAGCCAAGGACGAGGAAACGCTCGCACTCATCCAGCACCTCACCCCTAGTCAGCGCTTCGACAAGCTGCTCGAGAACCAGCAGGTTCTAGCCGAGCCCATTGTGCGCAACGGCAAAAAGGCCACCGTCGGTTATTGCCCCGATGTATGGGGAGCCTGGGAGTAGCTTGTGTTATTTGCCGGCGCGTGGGTATAAGAGCAGGCGTTTGGCATAAGATTCAACTGTAAGCCATGTCTAACAAAGGAGGGCACATGCCCAACAAACCCGTGAAGATCATCATGCTTACCGGATACCTCGGTGCCGGCAAGACCACGCTGCTCAACCACATCCTCGCTAACGACGGCGGCATCCGCGCCGCCGTGATCGTCAACGATATCGGCGAGATCAACGTCGACGCCAGCCTTATCGCCGACGGCGGCCTTTCCGAGACCGATGACCTCATCCCGCTCACCAACGGCTGCATCTGCTGCACGCTTTCGGATGACCTGGCCAACCAGCTGCAGGGCATCGCCGATTCGGGCAACTTCGACTACATCATCATCGAGGCATCGGGCATTTGCGAGCCTATCCCCATCGCCTACACCATCTCGAGCTTCTGCGACGAGGCCAAGGTGGGCGGCGAGCCCAAGCTCGCGCTCGACAACATCGTGGCCGTGGTCGACTGCGCCCGCATGTACGACGAGTTCAACGGCGGTCGCGACCTGCTGGCCGAGGATATCGACGAGGACGACATCGAAAGCCTGCTCATCCAGCAGATCGAATTCTGCTCCACGCTGATCCTCAACAAGACCGATACCGTGACGCCCGAGCAGATCGCCGAGCTCAAGGCCATCGTGCGCAGCCTGCAGAAGGACGCCGTGATCGTCGAGGCCCAAAACGGCGAGGTCCCCATGGAGGAACTGCTCGATACCGACCGCTTCGACTTTATGCGCGCCTACAACTCCGCCGCCTGGATCGAGGCCATGGAGCATCCCGAGGAGCACGACGACCCCGAGGTGCTCGAGTACGACATCGAGACCTTTGTGTACTCGCGCCGCAAGCCGTTTGACCTGCAGAAGTTCACCAATTTTGTTGAGCAGGAGTGGCCCGACGAGGTCATCCGCGTCAAGGGTCCGCTGTGGCAGACCGGCGATCCGGACATGTGCTACATGTTTGAGCAGGCCGGCCACCAGATGCGCCTGATGGAGAACGGCCTGTTTGTCGATTCGGCGCCCGAGGGCGAGAAGCAGAAGATCATCGACGAGAACCCCGAGATCATGCAGATTTGGGACGACGAGACGGGCGACCGCATGACGAGCCTGTGCATCATCGGCCGTCACATGGACAAGGATGCGCTCATCGCCTCCCTCGATGCCTGCTTGACCGACTGGCACCGCGCCTAGGTTTATCCAAGCGGGCATTTTTCCGCCTATGTAACCGCCAAACCACCACGAAGGTGCTCTTCGTGGTGGTTTTTCGTTCTGAGCCAAGGAGATTCATGTTCAACATCGTGCTGTATGCGCCCGAGATACCGGCCAATACGGGCAATATCGGCCGTACCTGCGTTGTCACCGGCACCCGCCTGCATCTGGTGGAGCCGTTGGGCTTTTCGCTCGACGACAAGACGGTACGCCGCGCCGGCCTGGGCTACTGGCAAAACTTGGACGTGACGACCTATGCTGGCTGGGAGGATTTTCTTGCGCGCAACGGCCTCTCCCCTGCCGATGGTCGCCTGCATCTGCTGACCAAAAAGGCACGCCGCACCTATGCACAGAGTACCTACCGCGATGGCGACTACTTGGTCTTTGGCAGCGAGAGCTCGGGCATTCCCGAGCCACTGCTCGCCGCGGCGCCCGCGCGCTGCGAGCGCATCCCGATGCTGCGCGATTGCGACTCGCTCGATAACGCCGAGGCTTGGGAAGCTTACGAGGAATCGCTGGGGCATACCGAGGACGGCCACGAGGCCATCCTTCAACAAGACATCTGCGGCAACTTCGTCAACCCGGACGACTACCGCATCAGCGCACTCAACCTCTCCAACAGCGCCGCCATCGTCCTCTACGAGGCCCTGCGCCAAACAGGCTTTCCGGGAATGTGACAAAGGAACTGTCCCCTTGTCACATTCGGTTATAGGTAGCGGCCAGTGATGCTTGCAGAGCAGGCTGCGATGTCGCCCGGCGTGCCGGCGCAGACGATTTGCCCGCCGGCGCCACCACCGCCCGGGCCCATGTCGATCACGTAATCGGCGTTACGGATAAGGTCGAGATCGTGCTCGATCACGATAACCGTGGCGCCCTTGGCAACGAGACCGTCAAACACGTTCAGCAGCACCTGAACATCGAGCGGATGTAGTCCAATCGTGGGCTCGTCGAACACGAATACGGCATCATCCTGCACGCGGCCCATCTCGCTCGCAAGCTTAAGACGCTGTGCCTCGCCGCCCGAAAGCGCCGGCGTGGGCTCACCAAGCGTGAGATAGCCCAATCCCAGGTCGTGCAAGGTCTGCAAGCGCGTCTGAACTTTCTTGAGTCCCAGCGTGGCGTCGATAGCCTCGTCCACACTCATGTCCATGAGCTGCGGCAACGTAAGCAGGCTCCCGTCCTTGCCCTCGCGATGGATATGCGAAGCCGCGTCTGCATAACGTGATCCACGACATGCCGGGCAGACGATCTCGACGTCGGGCAAAAACTGCACGTCGAGCGATATCGAGCCCGTGCCATCGCACGTAGGGCAGCGCAAGGCGCCAGTGTTGTAGCTAAAGGCACCCGCCTTGTAGCCGGCTGCTTTGGCCTCGGACGTACGGGCGAAGGCGCGACGCAGCTCGTCATGAATGTCGGCATAAGTCGCCACTGTCGAGCGCACGTTGGCGCCGATAGGCGTAGCGTCAATCAGGTTTGCGCGGGCAATGCCTTCGGCATCGACCCAGCGCACATGTTTTGGCAGGCGCTCGCCGGCTGCCTGCGCCTTAAGCGCCGGGATGAGCGTCTCGAGCACCAACGTCGTCTTGCCCGAGCCCGAAACGCCCGTCACCGCGACAAGGCGGCCGCGCGGGATATCGGCTTCGAGCGGCTTGACGGTATGGATGGCATCGGTTGCCATGCGGATGTGGCCCTGGTCGAACATTTCGTCGTCAGTCACCTGCGGACGCAAGCGCTTGGGGTCCGAGCGCAAAAACGGGGCGATGCGGCTGCCCTGCGATTGTTCGAGCTCGTCCACCGTGCCAGCGGCAATCACATTACCGCCGCCTGCTCCGGCAACGGGGCCCATCTCGACCAGATAGTCGGCTTCCGCCAGTACGCGCGTATCGTGGTCGACAACAACCACGGTGTTGCCGTCATCCACCAGATCGCGCATCACACCCACCAAGCCGTCGACATTGGCAGGATGCAAGCCGATCGAGGGCTCGTCCAGCACATAGAGCACGCCCGTCGATCGATTGCGCACCACGCGAGCAAGCTGCACGCGCTGGCGCTCACCCGTGGAAAGCGTGGCACCGGCGCGATCGAGTGAAAGGTAATCGAGACCCAGGTCGACCAGACGACGGGCCGTGCTCAAAAACGAATCGCAGATATCCGTCGCCATGGGCCGCATCTCGGGCGGCAAGGATGCGGGCACCCCGCGCACCCACTCAATCGCCTCGCCCAGCGTCATGGCCGCCGCCTGCGCCAGATTGATACCGCGCACCTGGGGCTGGCGTGCCGCCTCGGAGAGACGCGTGCCGCTGCAGTCGCGGCATGGGCCCTCGCGCAAAAAGCGCGCAACGCGTTTGAGGCCCTTGTCGTCCTTAACCTTGGCGAGCGCATTCTCGACGGTATAGACGGCGTTGTAATAGGTGAAGTCGAGCGGCGTGGCGCCCTCGCCGTTTTTGGGAACGTAGAGAATGTGCTTCTTGACCGCCGGGCCGTGGAACACGATATCGCGCTCTTGAGGCGTGAGCTGGTTAAACGGTACGTCGGTGCGTACGCCCATCTCGCCTGCCACCTGCTTCATCAGATCCCACATGAGCGTACCCCAGGGAAGCACTGCACCCTCGTTGATGGTCTTTGACTCATCGGGCACCAGGCTCGCCTCGTCCACCTCGCGCATGACACCGGTGCCACCACAGGTGGGACACGCACCGCCGCTGTTAAAGGCAAGGTCCTCGGCACTCGGCGCGTAGAACTCGCGACCGCATGCAGGGCACGTGAGCGACAGGCCCGCAGCCACGTTAAGGCTCGGCTCCACGCGCGCCCCGCAGTGCGGGCACACGTGATGGGCGCAACGGCTAAAGAGCAGACGCAGGCTGTTGTTGAGCTCGGTCATGGTACCAAAGGTCGAGCGCACGCCCGGCACGCTGGGGCGCTGATGCAATGCGAGGGCCGCCGGTACGTGCAATACCTCGTCCACCTGGGCGTGCTCGGCCTGCGTCAGGCGACGTCGAGTATAGGTGCTGAGTGCTTCCAAGTAGCGACGCGAGCCCTCGGCATAAAGAACCCCCAGTGCCAGCGAACTCTTGCCCGAACCCGACACGCCGGCAATACCCACGAGCTTTCCCAGCGGGATATCAATATCGATGCCCTTAAGGTTATGGACACGCGCGCCACGCACCTCGATAGCCTGCGGGCTCATCTTCTGTTCCGTCACCTTTATCACCCTACTCATGCCATAAAACTCGATCGCGAATGTACTCGCCCAGCATGGGCACGGTAAACCGGACGAGACCGTATCCGGCAGCCTCGATGACGCGTTCGCGAATCAGGCTTGCGCGATATTTGCTCGCCCAACTCTGAGTACGGTCGCAGCGCTCAATGATATCCGCCATACGCGTCGGTTTACCCTCGTCAGCAGCCATGGCCTCGATAAAGAGGCGTTGCGGACTGCGCAATCCATAATACAGGGGCGCGTCGACCGCTTCGTAGAACTCGGAGACGGCATCCGCATGGCCATTCTCGACATCGCACCTTTCAATGACCTGAGAGCCACGCCGGACGGCAGAGCGCCACATGTAATAGCCCACCAGCTGAACCATATAGGGATGCCCCATGCTCTTGTGTGCCGCAAGGTCCGCCGTCTCCGCGTCAACGTAAAGACCAGCGTCTTTGACCGTCTGGATATACGAATCGCGCACCTTGGGCAAAGATATCGCCCCCAGCGTACGCTGCTGGGCACGCCGCAAAAACGTCACGCTCGGCTCTTCGAGCAGATCGTCAACCATACTGGGTAAGCCGGCAAAAACAAGCGCAAGGCCGCGCTGGTCGCTATCGGACAAGCCCGTGGCATCCTGGTCTCCGAGCACCTGTTGATAGAGAACGGCAAGAGCCGCCAGCTCCTCGATAGACGCAGATTGAGCCTCGTCAATCGCAAACAGTATGCCCTTGCCTGGACCGAGCTTCTTGAGGCGCTCGTTGACCAGCCCTCGTAACGTCTCGCCCTTTGCTCGCGCCGCCTCGACCGACATCCGGCCAAACGACGGCCCGAATTCCATTGACGTCACAACGGGTTTATTCGAGCGAAGCGCGTCGGCTAAGCGGTCGCATAAGCCAAGCGAAGCGGAATCGGAGATAACCGCCCATCCGCGCTCGCTGGCTAGACGTTGCAGCTCCCGCAGGAGAACCGTTTTGCCGCAGCCGCGGTTTCCCGTAATGAGCATGAGCCTACCCGGCGCTCCGGCGCCGTTATCGAGCCCTTCCTCGAAATCTTCGACGACCGACTCGCGACCGATGAGCATCGGAGGCCGCTTGCCAGCCGTGGGCTTAAAGGGATTTGGATTCATGTCGGCCTCCTCGGATCGATAAACCCTGGTAACAGTTATACCAACTTATACCGAGTTATACCAATTAAATGCGGCAAAGAGACTGACCCTCTATCACCTATGGCCGAAAAACTCGGCGTCCGCCGCTCGCCAGGGGCGGAAGGTGGCGGGATCGACCTTTACATGAGCTGCGGCGGGTACGTCGTACCATTTGACCGTGTAGCCGGCGCCGTGAGAGCAAAAGACCGAGTCGGGCGTGTTGGGCAGATCGGCCTCGGGCTCATAGGCGGCCGTCTCGATTACGCACTCGGCATCATGGCAAGGCGCATAGCCGGCGAACTCCAGGTACAGATGCCCACGACCACTCGTGTAGGCAGCCACCTCCAGCGCGTAATCCTGCACCTCGGATGCCGGTACGCGACCCACAAGCGTCGCCCGATCGCCCGCCATCGTCGGTGGCTCGTACTCGGCACCCATGCGCGTGGCATCCGAGAGCGCCCGGCCCACGCACTCCCCCGGCACCTCAACCTCAAAGTGGTACCACGGCTCCAACAGCACCGTCGCGCCGGCCTCACGCGCCCGCATGAGCCCCTGACGAATCGCGCGGTACGTGGCCTGGCGAAAATCGCCGCCCTCGGTGTGTTTGGCATGCGCACGGCCGCCCGTGAGCGTAATGCGCACATCGGTGATGGGCGAGCCGGTCAGCACGCCCAGGTGATCGCGCTCCATGGCGTTGGTGAGTGCCAGACGCTGCCAGTTAAGATCGAGCTCGTCGGTCGAGGTCACGGTGCCAAACTGCACGCCCGAACCCGCCGGCAACGGTTCCAGGCACAGATGCACCTCGGCATAGTGGCGCAGTGGCTCAAAGTGGCCCACGCCCTCGACCGGCTGCGAAATAGTCTCCTTATAGAGAATGCCGCCAGACTCAAACGCAACCGAAAGGCCAAAACGATCGGCCAACACCCGCTGCACGACCTCGAGCTGCACCGCCCCCATGAGCTGCAGATGTATTTGTTCAAGATGCGTGTTCCAGCTTACGCCGAGCATGGGATCTTCATCCGCCAACTCAGTCAGCGCTTTGAACACCGCGTGGACATCGTGTTCGCCCGGAAGCACCGTATAGGTGAGGACCGGAGCAATGACGGGCGCATCGCCCGCGGGCTCCGCGCCCAGGGCGTCCCCTGGGCGAACGTGCGCAAGACCCGTCACAGCACAAATACCGCCAGCAGCAACTTCTTGGGCAAGCTCATACTTCTCGCCGTTATAGATGCGTACCTGATCGACCTTCTGTTCCCATGTCTCGGCACCGGAACGTCCGTCAATCATCTGCTTGGCATGCAACGTGCCGCCGGTCACTTTAACCCAAGCCAAACGCTCGCCGTGATCCCCGCGGCTGACACGATAGACGCGCGCGGCAAACTCCGGGAGCCACGCCTGTTCGCGCATCAGCGCGCATATGCCATCCAGCAGCTCGTCCACGCCTTGGTCCTTGAGCGCCGAGCCGGCAAAGCAGGGAAAGAGCTTGCGCTCGGCAACCATGCGCGACAGCGTTGCGACAGAAAGCTCGCCCGCTTCAAAAAACTCCTCGAGCGCCGCCTCGTCCAACGCAGCAGCGTCCTCCTGAACGGCGCCGCCCGCCAGCAGTTCGTTGGCATCCAGGCAGCCCTCGGAAAGACGTTGCCTAAGTTGTGCCAGCAAAACATCGCGGCCGGGATTCTCCAAATCGATTTTGTTGATGAAGATGAACGTCGGGATGTCATAGCGCGCAAGCAGGCGCCACAGGGTTTCGGTGTGCCCTTGCACGCCGTCGTTGGCGCCCACAACCAAAATCGCGTAGTCGAGTGCGCGCAGCGTGCGCTCCGCCTCGGCAGAAAAATCGACATGCCCCGGCGCATCCACGAGCATGACGTGGGTATCGCCATGGTCGAGCACGGCCTGCGACGAGAAGATCGTGATGCCGCGCTCGCGCTCGATCGCGTTAGTGTCCAGATGCGAATCGCCATCGTCCACGCGGCCGCGCTTGCGGATGCGACCCGCGTTGAACAGCATGGCCTCGGCCAGCGTGGTCTTGCCAGCATCGACATGCGCCAAGATTCCAACGACCACTTGCTTCGACATGGCTCTCCTCTTATTGCAAGCCCATCGCACGCGACAACGGGCATCCTCGTTCCACACTGGATGATACAATTTACGGGCCGGCGGGCGAAGTGGACTCTATCCCCCGACCGAGCTCATCGCCCTGCGTTGCCGCGCGGCGATTTTCGTAGGTTCGCGCCTTGCGAAAGCCGGCTTGCAAAACAGTGCAGCGAACGAAAATAGCCCCACCCGGGGCCATTTTCGTTCGCACGAATTATTGATATGAGCCCTCGCTCTTATGCCTCGCGCAGCCAGTCAAACGCAACACGCGGCGTGCCGTCCGACACATACACGACGCCGGCACGCTCGAACCCCGCCTTAATACTCGCACCCTGCATGGGCAGGTTATCCTGATGCGTGTCGATACGCAGGTGGTTGGCGCGCTCCTTGGCAAAGGCAAACATCGCAGCCGCGATGCCGTGCGCGGTGCCATCGGACGCCACACGGTGCAGCACGGCGTACGGAGTGTCGCTGCGCCATTGACCGTCCTCAATGACGTCATAGCACTCGTCCGGACCCGGTAAAAAGGCAAACGTCGCCACCACGCGACCGTCGACTTCGCACACATAACTGCCACCAGCGGCAATATCGGCAGCCAGTTGCTCGGCCGAAGGCGTGCCCTCGGGCCACTGCGTGGCGTTGCCATGCGCGCGCATAAAGGCGCGGGCCACGTCATAGATAGCCATGACGGCGGGAGTGTCGGTATCGAGGGTTTTTCTGATCATCACGCGGCGACCTCACGTTTATTGGTATCACTTTGATTGAGCAATGATACCAACGTTTTGAGAAGGGCACGAAGCAGATGGGAAGCAAAAAGCGAGCCGCCTGGTCAAAGGCCAAAAGCGAGTTTTTAGGCGCTGCCACCGGCGGCGATATGAGCGACCTGTTTGCACGCGAGGACGAGCGCCGCGACGCCCTGGACGCCGAGCGCGATGAAGCTTGGCGCTACAAGTCGTGCGAGCGCAAAAACCGTTACGACACGCGTGCCGAGGCCGAGGCCGTTATGGCCGACTGCGAAAACCGCGGACGCCGCGGGCTGGCCTGCTACAAATGCGAATACTGCGGCGGCTGGCACCTGACGTCGCACCCTTGGAAATAGGCCCCGCATCGACACGGCACCGATGGAGCGTCAACCATCGTACGCAAGCTACGGGCGCGGCGGCACCAAAACATCGTAGCGAACGGCCTTGCCCGCAAGCTGATAGCTCGGCTTAACGCCGGCAAGCAGTGGCCCCTTCACCGGCCGTTTGATAACGACCTTGCGCGGCCGCACCGCAAGCGCGGCTTCGACCAGCGCCTCCTCATCGGCACACGGCTGCTCCAGATGGTGCAAGAGTTGGAACTTCTTTTTAACCGCCGCGCTCTTGGTGCGCTCGGGAAACATGGGGTCCAGATACACCACGTCGGGAGCCGCGAGCTCGCCCTGCCCGATCAACTCAGCTGCATGGCGAAGGCCGGCAATACTGTCCTCGCCCGCATGTAAGCGCATGCGTGACACGGCAGCCGCAAGCGCCGGATCATCTGCCGCGCGATCCAGGGCATCCTGAAGCAGCGCCGCGATCACGCAATCCTGCTCATACAGATCGACGGTAAAGCCCGCGGCCGCCAGCAGCAGCGAATCCTCGCCAAATCCTGCCGTGGCGTCAATCGCCCATGGGCTCTCGATGCCTTTTGCGCGCGCAGCCTTTACCAGCAGCTCTTGCTGCAGACGGCCCTGCTTGAGCCGCGGAAGCATGCGAGTATAATCGGCACGCAGTTCCATCGTGCCGTCGGTGAGCGTGAGGCCCTCGGACGTCCCGGTCAGCTCAAGCCCCGCGGCCCGAGCAATAGAAAAGGGATCGACGACGCCCATGGGTACTCCTTAACAAGCAAAACGAATACGCGAGCGCCGTTCATGTCGGCACCCAACCGTCCGCTATTGTCCCACATGCGACAGGGCCCACAGCATCCCAATGCAAAGCACCGCCATTAATCCCGTGCACACGGCAGCGATCACAGAATCACCCATGCGCCTTCCCAACGACCGCGGCTCACGCACTTGCCCTGCTCCGTACATCATGGCTCCTCCTTGAGACCAGCTCCTTGTTACGGCCTCATCATCTCAGCGCCGCACATGAGCTGCCATCGATTTGCCTTACAGCTGGCTTTCCTTTTTGAAAGATTGCCCCGCACAGACGAGAAGCGCTTTCTGACACACACGCCGTCACGTTGAACTACAATGTGCTTCACGATATGTGCAGCATATGGGACGCGCCAGACTGGCAGCGCCCGCATTGAAAGGACTACCTATGAGCGCCGCGCGCAAGACACTCAAAATCCTTGCCCTCATCTATTTTGTTTTGGGCATCGCCAACCTCGTCACTGGAATCGCCGGCGTCGCGACCGGCGGCCTCGATTCCACGTACGGGTCGAACGCCATGCTCGCCGCGGTCGTGATTATCGCCAAGGGCCTCGTCGATCTCGCCGCGGGCGTTGCGGGCATCAAGGGTGCCAACAAGCCTTCGCAGGTAGACGGTGCGTTTAAGCTCGGTATTGTTGCCGCGGTCGCCACGCTTGCCAAGGCGGTTCTCACGCTTCCCGCGTTTGGCGGTGACGCCATCAACTATGGCGCCTTTGTCATCGTGGTCTACGACCTGTTCTTTGTTCAGCAGGCGCACGCCGTTAAGGCCGAGAACAAGGACCGCCTGTAAGCGCTCGCTTCTCATAACCCCTGCAGCCAAGCAACTAAAAAGGGCCGATCGCGCATCTCCGCGGTCGGCCCTTTACGTTTGCCCAGATAAAACCTACCAAAATAAACCTGTCCCTTTTTGGTAGGTTAGTGGCGGTACTCGGCGATGATGAAGTCGATGTCGGTTTGAAGGGTGTCCAAGTTTGCCAGGCGCTCTTTGTCGGCAGGGCGCGTGCGGTAGTAGTACGGCGTCATCTGGAACACCGCCTCGATGTCTGCCTGGGTCTGGAGCGTAATGTTCGCAGACACCCGCTGCGTTCCGACCAACTCGAGCTCGGTGGTCTTCGGCAGCTTCTCATCGTTAAGGTACGGCGTATCGTAGAGCACCTCCTTGAGCCCAAAGAGATGACGGGCACCCGGCACCACGGTATAGAGTGAGCCCTCTGGAGCCAGCACGCGGGCAAATTCGCGCTCGTTAAAGGGGGCAAAGAGCTCGGTTACCATATCGAAGGCGCCATCGGCCACGGGGATATCCTTCATGTTGGCCACAAAATAGGTCGCATCGCCGCGCTTGGCGGCCAGGCGCACCATCTCCTTGCCCAGGTCGAAACCGTAGGCATCCACGCCCGGCACCGCGCCCATGGCACTCGTGTAATAGCCCTCGCCGCAGCAAATATCGAGCAGCGACATGGGACTGCTCGTAGATGCAGCACGCCCAGACACCTGCTTGCGCACCAGCTCGACCATCGCATCGCGCAACGGCGCATAGTAACCGCGGTTCAGAAAGTCGCGACGGCTGCGTGCCTGCGACTTGGGATCGCCCATGGAGTCGCCGCTCTTGGACGAGCGCAGCAGATATAGATAGCCCTCGCGCGCACGGTCAAACCGGTGCCCACCCGCGCATGCAGCACCGCGTTCGTCATCCACCAGCGGCTCATGGCAAACGGGACACAACAACATGGCAACTCCTTAGCGCGAACAACACAACGCCCACCATTGTCGCATGCCTTCCCCGCCTAGTCATTGGGGACGTTCTTGAATGACTAGTCGTTTTAGAACGTCCCCAATGACTAGTCGATTAGGAGTATCATCGTCTGCGCAAATAAGCACAAAATAGCATGTTAGAGATTGAGAGCGTATGGCTGACACCGTATCTAAGCACATTGACATGACCACCGGCTCGCTGTGGCGCAATATTCCCCTGTTCGCCTTCCCCGTGGCCGCCACGAGCATCTTGGAGCAGCTGTCGAACCTCATCGCCACGGTCATCATCGGTAACTTCTCGGGCGACCAGGGAACCCTCGCCATGGCGGCGGTCGGCTCCAATGTTCCGCTTACCAGCCTTATGCTCAACCTGTTTATTGGCATGTCGCTTGGCTCCAACGTGGTCATCGCCAACGCTATCGGCCGCAACGATCAGAACATGGTCAAACGCGCCGTCCATACCTCGATTTTAATGGCGCTCGTGGGCTTTGTCGTCATCGCCCTGGGCGAGATCTTTGCCGAGCCCATGCTCGCCGCGCTCAACGTTCCCGCCGAAACCATGCCGCTCGCTTCGCTCTACCTGCGCGTCTTTTTGCTCAGCATGCCCTCGATCTTGCTCTACAACTTTGAGGCCGCGATCTTCCGCTCCGTCGGCATCACCCGCATGCCGCTGCAGGCGCTTGCTGTGTCCACCGTCCTCAACATTGGCCTGGACCTCATCTTTGTCCCCGTACTCCACTGGGGCGTCACAGGCGTCGCCATCGCCACCGCCATCGCCTACACCGTCAGCGCCGCTACGCTCTTTATCCGCCTGCTCAAGACCGACTCCGTCGTCCGCGTCACCCCGCGCGACTTGGCTATCGACCCCGTCGCCCTCAAGCGCATCGTCAAGATCGGCCTGCCCGCCGGCATCCAAAGCGCCGTCTTTGCTGTCGCCAACATCATCATCCAGTCTGCCATCAACAGCCTGGGCACCGAGGTCATGGCGGCATCGAGCGCCGCCATGAGCCTGGAGTACGTGTGTTACAACCTGCTCAACAGCTTTAGCCAGGCTTGCACCACCTTTGTGGGACAAAACCACGGTGCCCGCAAGATCGACCGCTGCACCAAAACGCTCAAGGTCTGCCTGGTCGAAGGCGGTATCGTTGCACTCACCACGATTATCGTTATTGTCGGCCTGGGGCGCGAGATCCTATCGCTGTTCAACAGCGATCCCAACATCGTCTCGATTGGCTATATCCGCGTGTGCTCGATCTTCCCGGCGTACGCCTTTAGCATGTTCTACGAAAACATGTCAGGCTACCTGCGCGGCTTTGGTATCTCGCTCACGCCCGCCCTCATCACCATGATCTGCGTCTGCGGCATCCGCTTCTATTGGGTGTTCTGCGTGTTCCCGCACTTCCGCACCTTTGCGAACATCATGATGGTCTATCCCATCAGCTTGGGCACCACGGCGTTCTTTATGGTCGTGGCGGTGCTACTCTGCCACCCGGCACGCACCTATCGCGCCACCCAAGCCAAAGCGACAGCCCGCTAAACACCGCACTCAACGCCACGCCAGTCATTAATTGACAATATGTGAGCTCATATAGTCGATAAAGCGCCTCGTGGCGATGGGCATGGTGTCCCAGCTGCGCCAGGCGGCCACCACGTCGCGCGAGGGGGCATGCACGATGGGCCGCACACGAATATCGGCTCGCATGCCCTCCACAGTACGACGGTAGAGCATGCTCACGCCTAGCCCCTCCTCCACCATCGCCATGATGGTGTAGTCGTCGGTCACCTCACTCGTCACGTGCGGCGACAGCCCATGCGACGCGAATGCATCGAGCACCAGACTCTGTTCGCCCTCATCCAGCAGCACAAACGGCTCGGACGCCAGATCGGTGAGTGTCACCTTTTCCTTTGCCGTCAGCGGATGCGCGGCCGGCAACAATGCTACCAACTCGTCGTGATAGACCACGCGCTTCTCGAGCCCAGCGGTAAATCCGCGCGCCGTAAAACAAAAATCAACCACGCCATCGTGCACCCGCTGGGCGTTGCGCGTGTAGTCGCCCTGCTTGAGGGTAAAGCGTACGCCCGGGTGCAGCGCACCAAAGTCGCGGATCACGCGCGGCAACACGGTTCGACTCACGTTGGTAAACGTCGCGATACGAATATCGGTCGACGAAAGCCCCCGCAGCTCCTGGCGCTTGCCCTCGAGCTCGACCTCGGCAGTCACGATCTGGCGCAGGTACGGCAGATATTGTTTGCCGTCGCGCGTAAGCGAAACGCCCTGCTTACCGCGCTCGATAAGTGTGGTGCCCAGCTCGCGCTCGAGCGCCTTGACGGCCTGGCTCACCGCACTTTGCGTATAGCCCAACTCGTCCGCCGCGGCCTTAAGACTGCCGCGATCGACCACCATACAAACAATCTGATACCGCGATGCCATCGTGCCTCCACATCAATGCAGCCGTAAAACGTTTTGCCAGCGCTTTTCGCACCAACTTTAGCGTTTCTTAATCATACTGAAGATACATTCGCTTTACTACATCCAAATCTGGGAGCAGAATCCTTTGTGCGAAACCGTTCTGTAACAAAAGGAGTCCCATGGATCGCAAAAAAGCAATCGCGCTCTCATTTTCCGTTCCCGTCGCATGGGGCTTTTCGTATCCCCTCATGAAGATCGGTATGGACAGCATGAACGCCACGAGCATCGTCGCGCTACGCTGCATCATCGCCTTTGTGGTCTGCCTGCTGCTCTTCCACAAGCACGCGTTGCGCATCAACCGCGACCTTATGGTTCGTGCCGCCATCATCGGTGCCATCATGGCAACCGAGCTCACCTGCATGTGCCTGGGCTCCAGCCTCACCTCCGCCTCCACCGCCGGCTTTTTGCAGAGCCTGACGGTCGTAATCGTGCCGTTTGCCAACGCCGCCCTGCTGCGTCGCGCCCCCGAGCGCAAAGTGCTCGTCGGCACCGCCATCGTCACCTGCGGTATGTTGCTGCTCTCGGGCGCAGACTTTACCAGCCTGAATCCCGGCGCGATCATCATGCTGCTCTCGGCCTTTGTCTACGCTGGACATATCATTGTCGCCAAGCGCTTTGTCGAAGAAGTCGACCCGCTGGCCCTGGGCGTTTGGCAGCTGGGCTTCGGCGGCTTGTTCTCGGGCATCGCCGCATTCACCTTTGGCGGCTTCACGCTTCCCAGTACGCCCAGCGAGGTCGTGGTCGTCATCGCACTCGCACTCATCTGCTCTGCCTATGGCTTTATCACCCAAACGCTCGTGCAGCCCCACGTGCCTGCCGAGACCACCGGCTTCGCCTTCTCGCTCGAGCCGGTATGCTCCGCCGTCTTTTCGTTCTTCTTGGTCGGCGAGGTCCTGAGCCCCATCGCCTTCCTTGGCGCCGCTCTCATCCTCACCGGCGTCATGGTGGCAACCGTCGAGCTTCCGCGCCTCCGCGCACATGGACAGGCTCGCATGACAGGAGCGCCCGAGCGCGTCTCGTAGACCCCGCTCCTTATACAGCCGCGGCATAAAGGCAACCGGTGCGCCTTTACAATAGATGCCAACAGAGCATCTGCCATAAAGGAGCCCCATGGACAGCGCAACTCGCGACCGCAACATAGCAACTTGGTTGGGCGATGCGCCGCAGCCGGTACGTGACACGACGAACCAGCTGCTCGAGCGCATCGCCCTTTTGCGTGCCGAGCAGACTATCTACCCGGCACAAGACGACATCCTCAATGCCCTCGCCTACACGCCGGCCGACCAGGTCAAAGTTGTCATCTTGGGTCAAGACCCCTATCACGGACCCAACCAGGCCATGGGGCTGTCGTTCTCGGTCCCCGCGACGCAAACCAAGTTGCCGCCGAGCCTGCGCAACATCTATAAGGAGCTCAAAGCCGATCTGGATTGCCCCATTCCCGCCACGGGAGACCTAACACCATGGGCACGACAGGGCGTCCTGCTCCTCAACACTACGCTCACCGTGCGCGAGCATGCCGCGAACTCGCACGCCAGGCTGGGCTGGAGCACCCTGACCGACTACATTATCGAACGCTGCTGCCAGCTGCCCCAGCCGGTAGTTTTTTTGGCATGGGGTCGCTTTGCCCAGCAGATGGTCGAAGGCAAGCTCGCCGCGACCGGCGCGGGCAAGGCAACCGGCAAGTTCTGCCTGGCCTCTACGCACCCCTCGCCGCTTTCAGCCAACCGTGCCACGGCAGAACTCCCCGCTTTTATGGGGTCGAGCCCCTTCTCCGCTGCCAATCGGCTACTCGAACAGCACGGCTCGACCCCCGTCAACTGGACTTGCCTCGACTAATAATCGATACATCAAAAACGCGCCCGACGGCTTTCCATCGGGCGCGTTTCCTATTCGGGCCAAATAAATTGTGTGCGGCCGGCCTCGCCGCCATCGATCAGCAGACTCTGCCCGGTCATAAACCGGTTGGTCACGCCCACAAAGTAGATCCACTCGGCGATCTCTTGGGCGGTGGCCCAGCGTTTAAGCGGCGTGAGCTCCATAATCTGGTTCCACAGGTGCTCGTCTTCCATCACGCAACGGTTGAGCGGCGTGATAACGCCGCCCGGGTCCACACTGTTGGCGATAGCCTGCGGTGCCAGACGGTTTGCAAGGTTCTTGGTGTAGGCGATAACGCCGCCCTTGCTGGCGGCATAGGCGGGAAACTCCGATCCCGTATGCCCGCTCGCCGACCCCACATTGACCACGGATCTAATCGCCGGCGCCGGCTTGGCGGCAAGCCCCTCCCCCACAAAGGCGTAGCGCTCGGTCACGTTGATGGTGCCATACAGGTTGGCGGCGATGTCGTCGGCCGAATCCTGCGTACCGGCAACGTTCACGATCACCTGGGGTTCAAGGTCGCCTGGAAACGAGCCCGGCTCGCGGACATCAACGATCAGATGGCGGTAGCGCTCGTGTTCGACCGCCGCCGGCAGCAGATCAAAGCCCACAACCTCGTGGCCCTCGTCCAAAAAGCGCTGCACGCACGCGGCTCCGATACCGCCCGAAGCGCCCGTGATCAAAACCCGCATACTTGCTCCTTAGGCGGTTGCGTGGCGCTCGAGGTACTCGGAACCCACATTCTCGCGCTCCCAGCCGCGCACGACCCTGTAGCCCACGGGGCTCAGGAAGACCTCGCACAGCAGCTCGGCGACAGCGCCGGTCAGCGAGCACATAAGGACCTGCACCCAGGTCCAACCAAAGAACGTGTGGCTCACCACAATGGCAAAGACCAAGTTGTCGATAAACTGGCCAATGCCCGTGGACACATAGGAGCGAAAGGCAAAGCTCGCAAAATTATTCTTTTTGAGCATGCGGCCGAGCGACTGGTTGAGCGTGGAGTTAACCACGGCAGAAACGAGCATTGCCAGCGAAGAGCCCAGCACCACGTACCAGGTGCCGCCGATGGTGGCGTTAAGGGCAGTGTTGACCTCGATCATGCCCGTGTCGTAGTAGGCGCCCCACATGCCGGGCGTGAGCGAGCATGCCCAAAAGCACAGACTCACGGCCAGGTTGACCAGCAGCGCGAGGATAGAGATTTTGATGGATGCCTTGGCGCCAAAGCGCTTGCAGATCATGTCCTGGCACAAAAACGAAACCCAGCTCACCACAAAGCCACAGTCGAGCGCCAGATACGGCAGGCTGATGAGCTCTTTGTTGGCCAGCAGGTTCATCATGATGACGCTCACGAAAAACAGCGAAACCGTTGCCGCGGGAATGCTCCGCAACAGGACCTTGTAGTCCTCCATGACCTTCTTGATCATTATGTACTCCTTTGGTTTTAGGTTTAACGAGCAGGATATCGGACCCGAACTGCTCGGACGCCCCGGTCTTGAGACGACGGTGGGTATAATAGCCGCTCACACGGCATAAGGCAAGCAAACGGCGCGGCAGCCCCGCAGGGCCACCGCGCCGATGCGTTAAAAGGCCACGTTGCCAAACTCCGACAGGATAAGGTCGGGGTTGTGGTCAGTTGCCCAATCCACGTTCCACGGGCTCGTGAACAGCAGCAGCTTACCGCCGCGCATGTCCTCGACGCGCAGCGTGTCGCGCGTGAGCGAAAGAGCCGGGATATCGATGGTATCGGGGTCATTCTGGATCCAACGAATGTCCGTATAGGGCAGCGGCTGGCGACGAACCTCAACACGGTACTCGGCCTTGAGGCGGCGCTCGAGCACCTCAAACTGCAGCACGCCGACCACGCCCACGATGACGCTCTCCATGCCGGCACCCAGCTCGCGGAAGATCTGGATGGCGCCCTCCTGGGCAAGCTCCTCCATGCCCTTGACGAACTGCTTGCGCTTGAGCGTGTCAACCTGCGTAATGCGAGCGAACATCTCGGGGGCAAACGTCGGAATCTGCGGATACTGCACGTGGCGCTTGCCAGAGCACACGGTGTCACCGATGCTAAAGATACCCGGGTCGAACAGGCCCACGATATCGCCCGCGTACGCCTCGTCAACAATCGCGCGGTCATCGGCCATCATCGACGTGCCCGTGGCAAGCTTGAGTTTGCGGTTGCCCTGCACGTGGAAGGCATCCATGCCGCGCTCGAACTTGCCCGAGCAAATGCGCACAAAGGCGATGCGGTCTCGGTGGTTCTTGTCCATATTGGCCTGGATCTTAAACACAAAGCCGCTAAAGTCGTCGCGGCAGGGATCGACCGGCTCGCTGGTGAGCGTATCGGTATAGGCACGCGGCGTCGGGGCCAGACGCAGGAACTCCTTGAGGAAGGGCTCCACGCCAAAGTTGGTGAGCGCCGAGCCAAAAAACGCCGGGCTCAGCTTGCCGCAGGCCACGGCATCCAAGTCGAGCTCATCACCGGCGCCATCGAGCAGCTCGATGTCGTCCATCAAGTTCTTATGGTTTTCCTCGCCGATGAGCTCATCCATGGAAGGATCGCCCAACTCGGCCTCGACCTCGGCGACCTTCTTGGTAGCATTGGCGTGGCCGTCGCCCTCAAAGGCGATAACGCGGCGCGTCTGACGATCGAACACGCCGCGGAAGTTGCGGCCGCTGCCGATCGGCCAGTTCATGGGATACGTATTGATGCCCAGGACGTTCTCGATCTCTTCCATGAGCTCAAACGGGTCGCGAGCCTCGTGGTCGAGCTTGTTCACAAAGGTAAAGATGGGAATGTGGCGCAGCGTGCAGACCTTAAAGAGCTTTTTGGTCTGGGCCTCGACGCCCTTGGCGCCGTCGATGACCATGACAGCGGCGTCGGCGGCCATAAGGGTACGGTAGGTATCCTCCGAGAAGTCCTGGTGACCGGGGGTATCGAGGATGTTGACGCAGGCGCCGTTGTAGGTGAACTGCAGCACCGAGGAGGTGACGGAGATGCCGCGCTCCTTCTCGATGTCCATCCAGTCCGAGACGGCATGCTTGGCCGAGCTCTTGCCCTTGACCGAGCCGGCAGTCTGGATGCTGCCGGTATAGAGCAGCAGCTTCTCGGTAAGCGTGGTCTTACCGGCGTCCGGGTGGCTGATGATCGCGAATGTGCGGCGCGACGAGATTTCATCCGACAGGCTTGCCATGCGGATCCTTTCTTGCATTGAGTGCATTACGTCGTTGTAACCGCATTATTGTAGCCGCGAAACCTCGCTCTAGAGCGCCTATCAGGACAAATTCATCAGTTGGGGCCTGGGTAGCCGGCCCAATCAGCATTTGCCTCTTGCATAACTGTGCATAGTGTATATATACTGTGCTTACCGGTTATATACACGTGTAGCCCATCAGCTAAGGAGCCGCTGTGGACATCATCCTATCCAATTCGAGCGATAAGCCCATCTACGAGCAGATAACCTCGCAGGTCAAAGCTCAGATTTTATCGGGCACGCTCGCTGCGGGCGCCAAACTCCCCAGCATCCGTGCACTCGCGAGCGATCTTGGCGTGAGCGTCATCACCACCAAGCGCGCCTACGCCGACCTGGAGCAGCTCGGGTTTATCTGCACCGTGCAGGGCAAGGGCTGTTTTGTCGCCGAGGGCAACCAGGAGCTTTTGCGCGAAAACCAGCTCTGCCATATCGAAGAGCTACTTGCGAAAGCGGCGAGCCAAGCCGAAACCCTGGGCGTCACGCGCGACAAACTGCACGAGATGCTCGACCTGGTGGCCCCCGAAACCATGCAGTAGCCATCTGCAAGAAAGGCTATACCATGCAAAACTTGCTAGAACTCAAAGGCATCTCACGCACTGTAAGCGACCGCTTTTCGCTGCGCGACGTCACGCTTGCCGTGGAGCCCGGCCAGATCGTCGGCTTTGTTGGTGCCAATGGTGCCGGCAAAACAACGACGATTCGCGCCGCGCTCGGGCTTATCAAGCTCGATGCCGGCGAGGTGCACCTGTTTGGGCAGCGCTGTGGCGCCGACGCGCCCGATGAGACACAGCGCTGCCTGCGCTCCCGCGTCGGTCTCGTCCTGGACACATGCCCCTTCCCTTCAACGCTCAAGGCGGGCCAGATCGAGGCACTCGTAGGCCCGGCGTACCCCACCTGGAGCCACGACACCTTCGCCAGCCTCATCGACCGATTTGGCTTGGATCCCAAGGCAAAGGTCAAGGACCTCTCCCGCGGCATGGGCATGAAGCTGCAGCTTGCCTGCGCGCTCAGCCACCAGGCCAAGCTGCTCGTTTTGGACGAAGCCACCGCGGGCCTCGATCCCATGGCACGCGAGGAGCTGCTCGATGAGCTGCTCGCCTTTGTTTCCGACGGCCTGCACAGCGTGCTGCTCTCGAGCCATATTACGTCCGACCTCGATCGCGCCGCCGACCGCGTCATCTGCATCGATAACGGCTCGATTATTTTTGACCTGCCGCGCGAGGACATTACTGACCGCGCCGGCATCGCCCACTGTACCCAAGCACAGGCCGCCGAGCTTATGGCTTGCGTCGAAGGCGCCCGTGCCGTCCACCACGCCTATAGCGTGGACGTGCTCGTGCCCAACCGTCGCGAAACGCTCGAAGCCTTTCCCGAGATTCCCTGCGATCGGGCAACCATTGATGACTATCTGCGCCTCATGCTGAAAGGGGCTTCGAAATGAAACGCGCCTTTATGTCCGAGCTCGCCATCGTTCGCACGCTCACCCCGAGCATCGCGGGCGTCGGCCTGTTCATCTTCGTCGTGCTAACCCTTGCCAACGCGTCGGATGGCGATTCCGGCATGAGCGCCGGCGCCTGCGCGGTCAGCGCCATGTCGCCCATCATGGTCATGAGCTCGCTGGCCGGCTTCGACAATCAAAACGGATGGGAGCGCTATCGGGCAACGCTGCCTCTCACGCGCAAAGACATTATTTGCGCACGCTACCTGTGCATCGTTGTCTTCTCGGCCATCATGGCCTGCGCCGCCGTGCTTTTGAACATCATCGCCCTTCCGTTCTTCAACAGCGCGGGCGTGGCCTCGACAGGACAAACCATCTTTGAGATCGCAATTGCCTCGGCAGCATCGATGCTCATCTCCCTCATGATGGTGTTCTTGGCACAGCCGCTGTTCTTCCGATTTGGACACATGGAGGCACTGCGCCTATCCGTTGGCCTGTTTGCCCTACTCGGATGCCTTACCATGGCAGCGCTGAGCTCCTCCAACCCCATCAGCAACTGGCTTATGTCGATTGCCGGGGCGAATCCCGATCCTGCCGTCCTTGGCTGTCTGTGTGCAGGAATTGCCGTACTGGCGCTCGCACTATGTGTAATCAGCTGCGCTGTCAGCACCAAGGTTTATCGAGCACGCGATCTGTAATCGACGGCTAAAAAAGCTTAGGTGGTACCCCGCTTATTTTTTCAATGTAACGAGGCGGCATAGCGTCACCACCGCCCTTCACAGCAGGCCGTCTAGTTCTTGGCAACCAAAAAGACACCGTCAGCATATCGAAGGTGAATACTTTTCCGAGAAGTGAACGAGTAAAAACAGTGCCCTGTAGCATCGACATTTTTAAGGACTCAATTCCTGCGGTTTTTGTCTAAGAATCCTGCAGTTTTGTTCGTAAAAAGTGTGTATGTTCCAGGGGTCCAGATTTACTCGTTCACTTCGCGGAAAACCATTCACCTTCGATTCGAGCCTTAACCAAATGCCCTCTCGAACTATGGCCCCTGTCTCACCACAGCGATACCAAAGCTTCATGGCGGGGCGGTATCATCGGACGAGCGCCGTAAATCTGGCGCGGTCGTTCTTTGGGGAGGCATTTCACCCGTGTCGTGGGTCGCAGCAGCATTTGTGTCGGCTTTCTTTGCCGGCGTCACATCTGTCCTGGCCAAATGCGGCATCAAGCAGACCGGCTCCGATGTCGCGACGGCCATTCGCACCTGCGTGGTGCTCGTTTTCGCCTGGGCAATGGCGGGCATTTCTGGATCCATTGGAACCATCGGCAGCATCGAACCCAGATCTTGGCTCTTTCTCGTCCTCTCGGGACTCGCTACCGGCGCTTCGTGGATCTGTTACTTTAAGGCGCTGGGCATCGGAGACGTCAATAAGGTCGTACCGGTCGACAAGATGAGCACCGTACTCGCCGCACTGATCGCCATCGTGCTTTTTGGCGAGACGAGCAACCTTGCGGTTAAGCTCGTGGGAACCGCTGTCATCACCCTCGGCACGTTTTTAATGATCGAGAAGAAGCAGTCTGCCGGACCCGAGCAGCAGCAAGACCGGACCTGGCTCGCTTACGCCCTCGGCGCTGCCGTGTTCGCGGCGCTCACGTCCATCCTTGCCAAGGTTGGCATCGAAGGCGTCGAGTCAAACCTGGCCACGGCAATCCGCACCTGCGTGGTACTGGTTATGGCATGGGCGATCGTGGCAGCCAAGGGAAAACTGGATCAGGTCGCGCACGCTGACCGGCGCGAACTCACATTTCTCGCAACATCGGGCATCGCGACCGGAGCATCGTGGCTGCTCTATTACTACGCCATCGCCACAGGCCAGGTGAGCGTCGTGGTGCAGATCGACAAACTATCGATTGTCGTATCAGTACTATTTGCGCGCCTGACATTCAACGAAAAACTCTCACGACACAGCGTCATCGGTCTCGCCCTCATCGTACTGGGCACCGCCGCGCTCGCAGTTTGGAAGTAGCGCGGCCAGCAGCCGCTACATCCTCACACCTGGCTTGGGATGCCTGTACTGACCGTGGGATGCCGTGCGCTTACCGTGCGAGATGGCAAATTTGGGACAACAATGCAGGCAACGAAGGCAGGCTGCGCACTCCGGCTTTGTCCAGACGGGAAGGCCGTCGCGCATCTCAATCGCCGCCATGGGGCAGCGCTTGGCACACAGGCCGCAGCCGATGCAGCGATCGGCATCGACGGCAAACTTGCTCGTCTGTTGCATGCGCGGCAGCCCAATTGCGTGATACGCGCACGATGCAAACAGAGGCACGCGATGGCGCATCATGTTGCCCGTGCGGCGTGCCCGCACCGCCTCGATCACGGCATCAATCTGCGCCTCGGCAGCTCTATTGATACCCTCAACCTTTTGAGGGTCAGACAGGTCGAAAACAGGCGTCCAGGTATCGGGCATCTTGACGCTCATCGCCGCATCTAACTCGAGCCCACGCTCGTGTAGCAGATCGCGGGCGAACTTGGCCGATTGCCCGGTCGTCGAACCATATGTCGAGACATAGAACGTATAGGGGCGCTCGCCGCCCTTTGTGCCGGCAGCAACCGATAGGTCGACAGTCTTCAAAAACTCGATCATTGGCGTCGGCAAGCCCCAGGCGTATACCGGGGCGACAAACCCCAGCCGACAGGGGCCTTCCATCACAGCAAGGTGAAGGATCTCGGCATCAAAGCGCTCAATCGACATAACTTTGTCGCTTGTCGCCGCTGCAATGCGACGCGCCACATGCTCGCTGTTCCCTGTCGCGCTAAAGTACAGGATCATCTCGTACCCCTGGAATTGACTCGTGAAAAACCGCGCTACTTGCGCAGCGGCTTGGGCAGCGGAATGCCGGCGGCGATAACGGCGGCGATGATCATGCAGACGATACCCTTGAGTGGGAAGCACATGAGCAGCAGGCCCACGACCATGACCGGCTGGCGCATGACGGCGCCCATCGTCGATGCCGTGCAGACGGCGACGCAAAAGACCGGATCGGCGCCGGTGAGGATAGCAAGGCCATAGCCCAGGCTCACACCCGAGAAGATAACCGGGAAGAAGTGACCGCCGCGCCAACCAAGGTTGATGAGGGCGGGCGTCAGCATGGCCTTAACAAGACCGGTCGCGATAAGCACGCCGGCGGGGATGGTCAGATAGGTCTCCATGAGCACGTCGGCCTGGGTCTCGCCGGCAAACATGGTGTAGGGCAGGACCGTGCCGCAGATGGCGAGCGCCAGACCGGCCAGCATGGCTTTGACGACAGGGCGCGCCCCTATTGCATGAGCAAGCGCTTCGCTCGCGTGCTCAGAGACAAAGTACAGCCAGCCGCAGATTGTTCCGATCAGCGACAGAGGGATGAGCCAGATAAGCTCCAGATTGCCCACCACGGCAGCCTCGAACCTCGGCATACCCATGCCGCCGCCCATGAGCTGGCCGAGCAGCAGGTAGGTGCCCAGGCCGCCAGCAATCGCGATGCCGTAAACCACGGTCTTTTGCGCCTTGGGCAGCCTGATGGTGATCTCACCGGATTCGGAATCCTCACCATCGCCGGCACCCTGGCCGTCAGCACTTCCGGCAAGCGGCGCCACAAAGCCAAACACGGGCGCGGTAAAGAGCGCCGTCAGAGCAGCCTGGGTGCCCAGCAGCGTGAGCTCCCTAAACTCGGCGCCAAAGCGACGCATGCGATCGCCGACCCAGCTGCACAGACCCGCGATGACGCCGGTCAGGCCGGCCTCCGGTCCAATACTTCCACCAAACAGCAGCGGCAGCAATGCCGCGAGCGAAAGCTTGCCCAGGTTGTCGTACGGGTAGCGCCCGTCTTGCTTAACCTTTGCCATCACCTGGTTGAGGTCATCGGTCTTGATGCCCGTCATCTTTTCGTATAGGCCAATCACCAAGCCGCCCAACAGGCAAACGAAAAACGGGTACGGCAAAAAGCCAAACGGGCCGCTGGCGAGCTCGGGCGAAGCGACGCCCAGTGCGTGCGGGATCTCAGTCCATAGATAGTCGATGCCGTGCTCCATCGCAAAGAAGAATAGCCAGACTGCAGCACCCGCGAGTGCACCGGTCACAGCAACGCTGACCAAAAACAGCGCGCGGTTTGTGGGTTTGGCAAGGTTATCCATCGGGTCCTCCCGCGGTCAAAGTCGACATAGATACATTTTATTGTAGAGCGCGCGTTGCCCGAACGAGCCAACCACCTGCGCCGCAAACGGCACCATTGGGAGTCATAGTGGAGCAGGCTCAAGACTTATCCGTTGATAATCGAGGCAATCTCACGCAAATCGTCGGCAAAGTAGATGCCGTGCTGGCGCCTCGGGCTCGAAAGCCCTTTATCAATCATGTGCCCGAGCAGCGCCTTGAGGTCGTTGTAGTAACCGTCCAGGTTATACAGGATGCACGGAGCACTCAGGTGCCCCAACGACACCGCGGACATGACCTCGGCAATCTCCTCGAGCGTGCCCGTCCCACCGGGAAAGGCGATGAACGCATCGCCGAGCTCAATCATCTTGGCTTTGCGCTCGGCCATATCACTCGTCACGATGAGGTCGTCGATACCGTCATGTTGAAACTCGGCCTCGATAAAAAAGCTCGGCTCAACACCCGTCACGTGTCCGCCAGCATCGAGCACGCTATCGGCGAGCGCACCCATCAGGCCCGATTTGGACCCGCCGTATACCAACGCGTGTCCGTTGGCGCCAATCCAGTTGCCCAGCTCCTGCACCGCGGGCAGAAACGCCGGATCATTGCCGGCACTGGCACCCAGATACACGGTGATATTCATATTTGGTCCCCCTTGTTGTGGCGCACGACGTTCGTCTTAGCGCTGGCGTCGACGATACTCGCGCACGCGACGCGAAAGATCGGCGAGCTCGTCACGATCGAGCTCTTCCAAATGCTCAAGATCGTCCATAAAGCGCGCCATGGTGTCCTTTTGGCGCAGCTTGATAAGCGTATTGCAGTAGTTCACCGCCACGCCCGTGAGCATGGCGATGTAGAAGATGCTGATGATGCTCAGAATGACGGTAATGGCGCGGGCAACCGGTGTCTCGGCCGGAATGTCGCCAAAGCCGATCGTCGAGACCGTCTCAAAGCTAAACCAGAGACCATCGCCAAACGTGAGGGTCGTGGGCTCGGACAGCCAGACAGCCGTCGAGCACAGCAGGTAAAAGATAAGAAACAGACCCGTGATGCGTGCAAAGCCAGCCTGTCGCAGTACGTCGGAAAGCGTCCTCAACCTGTTCATCGCGACCCCTTTTCCCAGACGCCCAATCACGTTCGCTCGGTATTGTCCCACAACCGGCAGCTAGGGACGTTCCTTTTGTGCCGGCAGAAAGGGACTGTCCCCAACTGCCGGGCGGGAGCGTTTAGCTGTGCGGCTGCCGACTGGGCAGGCTGAGCTGGTATCCTTATGCGGTAATGTCTCGATTCGTTAGGATTGCATGTGAGAGCTGCCACTGTCCTTCGTTCAGTTATATATCGCACCCTGGCCGTCGCGCTTACCGCGCTCGCCGTACTGAGCACCGTCGCGCCTGTCCAAGCTTTTGCCGCTGACTCTAGTCAGCCAGTCAAGACGGTCCGCGTTGGTTGGCTCGTCAACAACGAAGGCTTCCAGGACGGCACCCCCGGCGAGCGCCTCTCGGGATGGGGCTACGAGTACCTCCAGACCCTGTCGTACTACACGCCCGGCTGGCGGTACGAATACGTCTCCGGCACCTTCACCGAGCTTATGGACATGCTCGAGGCAGGCGAAATCGACCTCATGCCCAACATCTCCTACTCCGAGGAACGCGCCCAAAAGCTGCTCTTTTCCTCGAACCCCGAGGGCACCGAGCGCTACTACATCTACGCCAAGCCCGATCGCGACGACCTCGCAAAGGGTGACCCTCAAGCACTCCAGGGTCTCACTATCGGCTGCAACCCCGGCGTTATGCAAACCTTCGTTGGCCAGCAATGGCTCGCCAACGAAGGAATCGCCTGCGCATACAGGGAGTATGACGGAGGATCCGATCTCTTTAACGCGCTCGCAGACGACGAAGTCGATGCCGCAATCATGAACGACACCATTTCGTCGCCCGAGGCGTCGCCCATGTTCTACGTTGGTTCAAGCGACTACTACCTTGCCGTCCCCAAAAGTCGTTCCGACCTGATGAACGACATCAATGCTGCCATGACGGCAATCGCCCGCGTCAACCCACGCTATAACGACGAAGTCAAATCTAACTACTCGACCCAAAACAGCGGTTCATCATCGCTCAACAGCCCCGAACGCTCCTGGCTCAAAGCAAATGGCAACACCATCACGCTCGGCTACATTACGGGCAAACTCCCCTACTGCAACGAAGACGAAGACGGCGAAATGGAAGGCTCGCTCGCATCGCTTGCAACGACGCTGCACGATCAATTTGGCATTACGGTCAAAACCGTCGCCTTTGATAGCTACAAGATGATGTCGAAGGCCCTGTCAAAGGGAAGCATAGACGTTGCGCTGCCAATATACCGAGATTACTGGTTTGCCGAGCAATCGGGCGTTGTGCAGTCGGTATCGTTGGGGACTATATCCCTCACCGCCATCCACACCGGAAGCAACCTGAACAAAGACCTTCAGAACATCGCCTGCACCAAATCATCGATTATCAACCGAAATGTACTTGAAAGTCTGTTCCCCACAGCGACCGTGACCGAATACCAATCCGACGATGAAGCGTTCGACGCCCTCAGGAAGGGAACGGCGCACTGCATCGTCGCTCCCAGTTCACGCGTAAAAACCATCGGTGACCGTTATGATCTCGAGGACTGCGAGACGGCCGAACTCCCTGACACCCGTGAGCTCTCGTGCTGGATTTCGCGCGGAAAACCCGAGCTGTCGGGAATCATCAACAAGGGCATCATCAATGCCGGAGAATCGCTCTCCGCAAGCAATTACTCCTCAACGTCGTACACGGCGCAAGAATCGGACACGTTCCAGTTTCTCCACCGCAACCGCACCGCCATTGCAGCTACCCTCATCGGTATGTTGTCGGTCGGCATCGTCCTGCTCATCTGGGCGCTCGTGCGCGCTCGAACCGAGCGCAAAAAAGCCGATGCTGCCAACGCTGCTAAGACGGCATTCCTCACGCGCATGAGCCACGACATCCGTACGCCGCTCAACGGTATCCTGGGCCTTATCGAGATCGAGGAATTGAAGGAAGGCGATATGCAAGTCGCCCGCGAGAGCCGTGCCAAGGCGCGCGTTGCCGCCAATCACCTGCTCTCGCTGATCAACGACATCCTCGAGATGGGCAAAATCGAAGACCGCAAGCTAACACTGGAGCATGCGCCTTTTAACCTCAAAGAGCTCTGTGACAATACGCTGGTTCTGTGCAAGCTCCGCGCATCCGATAACGGCATCACCATGCAGGACAATAGTCTGCCATACGCCACGGGGCCATACATGGTCGGCAGTCCCATCCATATCCGACAGATCATGATCAACCTGTTAGACAACAGCATTAAGTACAACAGGCACGGCGGCTCCGTCACCTTTAGCTCAAAGACCAAGCCACTCGATAACGGGCGCGCGCTCTTTTGCTTTAGCGTTTCGGATACCGGCATTGGCATGGCTCCCGAGTTTTTAAAGCATATCTATGAGCCGTTTGCCCAAGAAGGTGACGATGCGCGCAGCAAGTTCCAAGGAACCGGCATGGGCATGCCAATCGTCAAGTCGCTTATTGAACTGATGGGCGGCACCATCGAAGTCACCAGCGAACTCCATGTGGGCACCACGTTCTACGTGGAAATTCCGCTCGATATCGACAAGAACCCCCGGGCGCGGGCGAATACGGTCGAGAGGGCGCTCGACTGCTCGCTCGCCGACATGAACGTGCTGCTCGCCGAAGACAACGAATTGAATGCCGAGATTGCCCAGACGCTGCTAGAATCCGAGGGCGTCGTGGTCACCCGCGCCGTCAACGGCAACGAAGTCGTCGATCTGTACCTGTCTCATCCCGCCGGCAGCTTCGATGCGATCCTGATGGACATTATGATGCCGGACATGGACGGTTACGAGGCAACCCGCGCGATTCGCCTGAGCGAGAAGGTCGATGCAGCCGATATCCCCATCATCGCGCTCACCGCCAATGCCTTTGCCGAGGACGCCAAGGCGGCACACGACGCCGGCATGAACGCCCATCTGTCCAAACCGCTCGACTTTAACAAGCTCAAAAACATACTCGCCCGCATCAAGAAAAACGGATCCGTTTCGCTATAGTTTGTGCTCAACCACCACGCACGACCAGAAAGGAAGCCAACGATGTTTAGGCCCTTACGTCGAAAGAAACGCGCCATCACTGACGAGGAAGCGCGCGAACTGCTCGCTACCTGCAAGCGCGGCGTCTTTGCCGTCAACGGCGACGATGGCTACCCGTACGCCATTCCCGTCAACTACTTCTTTGACGCCGAGCACGACAAGATTTATTTCCATGGCGCCAAAGCCGGCCACAAGGTCGACGCACTCAAGCGCGATGACAAGGTCTGCTTTACCGTTTACGGCAACGAGTGGCACAAGGACGGTGACTGGGCTCCCTACGTTATGAGTACCGTGGTCTTTGGCCGCTGTCGCCTGGCGAACGACACTCCCGCGTTTATCGAAGACAAAGTCCGCCAGCTCGCCCTTAAGTACTACCCTTCCGCCGAGGAAGTCGAAGAGGAAATCGCCAAGGACATTAAGGGCGTCCAGCTCTACGAGATTACGATTGAGCATCTCTGCGGCAAGCAGATTCAGGAAAAGTAAGCCCCTCAGCAGGCCTCATCAATAACAATATGGCCTGGTTCCAACCCACCTTGGAACCAGGCCATATGCTTATAGAGCGTCGGCGGCTATGTGCGCAAGCGCCTCAATGAGCTCCTGCGAGCTCACGGGTTTACTCAGGTGCGCGTTCATGCCCGCCTCACGCGAAAGCCTGCGGTCGTCGGCAAAGGCGTTGGCGCTCACGGCGATAATCGGCGTGGTCGCGGCATCCTCGCGATCGAGTGCTCGAATCTGACGTGTGGCCTCAAGGCCATCGATGCCCGGCATCATGATGTCCATCAACACCACGTCGTACTCGTGCGGCACGCTCGCGGCAAACATCTCGACGGCAGACTCACCATCCCTAGCGTGTGTCACGACGGCACCGGCACGGCTGAGCGTAAACTGCGCGATCTCGGCATTCAGATCGTTATCCTCTACGAGCAAAACGCGCAAGCCCTGGAGTGCATCGCCGTCTCCCGCGTCCACGCGCACAGCCTGAGGAATCTCGGAGCGCTTGCATTTCTCGAACGGCAGGCGGATGGTAAACGTCGTCCCCTGCCCCAAGACACTCGTAAAACTCATGGTTCCGCCCATAAGCTCGACCAACTGTTTTGCGATAGGCGCGCCCAGGCCAGTTCCCGATGAAGCGCCTTCCACCTGTTGCCCCTCACGGCAAAACGGCTCGTAGAGGCGCTGTTGGAACTCCTCGCTCATGCCAATACCGTTGTCGGCGATCGTGTATTCATAGACGGGGACGCCATCCGCTGGCTCCACCTCGCGGCACACCAGGCGAACATAGCCGCCCTGGCGGTTGTACTTGACGGCATTGCCGGCAATATTGAGCAACAAGCGCTTGAGGTGCGTCACGCTCACCCGCGCATAGGGATGATTAAGCGTCTGCTGGTCGCAGATAATTGTCACCAGACGCTCCTCGGCCTGGCGCTCCAGAATATCGCGCACCTCGTGGTTGAGGGTCACCAAGTTTGTGGGAACAAGCTCCAGATCGATTTGCCCGCTCTCCAGGCGACTCATATCCAGGGCCTCGTTGGCAAGGTCGAGCAGCAGTCCCGATGCCGTCCAGATCTTTGAGCGGCACTCAGTCTGCTTTTGCAGATCGTCCGCATTGGCATCGCCAACCTCGACCATGCCGCGAATGCCGTTGATGGGCGTGCGCAGATCGTGGCTCATGCGACGCAAAAACTCCGTCTTTGCCGAGTTGGCAGACGAGGCCTCACACGCCGCCTTTGCCAGCTTGTCGCCATAGTCGCGCTCCTGCTGCAGCAAGTCCGTCAAACGTCGACGATCAGCGCGGCGACGCACCGTCACAACAACGGCTATAACACCGCCGTAGAGCACCAGCACGCCGGCGGCAACAGCCGCGGCGACCTCAAAGTAGCGCTGCGCCGAGGCATAGGTGTACACATAGAATTTGTGCGCTTTTCCAAATGTGCCCAAATACCACTCGCCGTCGGCGTTAACCAATCTGACCTTACCAGCCAGGCATCGATCCTTAATACCGTCGACAATAAAGACATCCGTCGCAGGCAGATCGAACACGCCCAATACGGTGGGTTCAACGGCATTGGTCGCAACGACCTTGCCGTCGCTTTCGATCACGATATTGCCGCTATCGATGGTTTCATAGCCATCAAGCAAGCTCTGCAGTTTGAGTGTATTGCTTGCAACCGCTTTCGCGCTCTGATGCCTTACCGCGATAACGATGCCCTCGCCATCCTGCCGAGTCACGCAGCCAATGTCTGCGACCGAATCATCCGCAAGCGTGATGCGGGCGGTATAGGACTTAAGCGGATGAGTTGCCACCTCCAGCACGGGTGATTCTTTGAGATACGTAGCGAGCGACCCGTAGTTCACATCGCCCGTCGAGGACTCGGACACCAAATTGCCCGATGCGTCCGTCACGATCAGCGCGCTCACGTTGAACTGGTCGGCGTATTGCTCCAGCATGGCGTTATCCACCGAACCGTCGCGCTCCATATCGCGCGCTGCCTCTCCGGCGATCTCCATAACGCGTATCAGGTTTTTGGTCGTATAGGCGCTATTGAATGCATCGTAGGAAAGGCTCTGCGTCGCCACGTAATCGACAACGTCGGCAAAGCGCTGCTCGGCTTGGGCCGTCGTGTAACCGTAGCTCATCATGCCGGCAACAACCGAGAGCGCTATCCCCAGCAGAGCGACAAGGAGCCATGCCCCTGCCGAACGATTGCCCCGCTCCTGAGCAGCGTGGTCGGGCGCATCGATCATGACAGGCCCTCCATATTCAAAAATGGCGAAGGGTCATCGAAGTACTTTGACACCAGGCGTTCCATGGTGCCATCGGCAAGCATTTCTTGGTAGGCATGAGTGAGCTTGACGTCGATGCCACGCGTATCGTTGATATCGAAAGCGGTGCCCAAACCGACCTCTAGCAGCGGCTCATCCAAAATGCGATATGTCACACCATAGTCTTTTTCGTAGGTGAGCAGCGAGGACTCATGCGCGGCGATGGCGTCGACCAGGCCCTCGACGAGCGCCGGGTTCAGGTATGAACCGTCCGAAAAGCTGTAGAGTTCCTTGATCTGCGGAACGTTTTCATTTATGCGATTGAGCAAAATGTCCTCGGGCTTGGTGGTGGACTGAACCGCCACGATCTTATCCTCAAGATCGGCAAGCGTGTAGATATCGCTCTGGGGATCGACCGCGACCACCTGGCGGCTCGCAAGGTACGGGCCGGCCCAACGATATTCGTTTTCGCGACCCGTCATACTAAAGCTGCCCATGACACAATCGAGTTCGCCGCTCGCCAGCAGCTCCTTCTTCTTTTCCCAGTCAATCAGCTGGTATTTTGGCTTGTAACCAATGCGAGCCAAAGCCTCGGTCAATATCTCGACATCCAGGCCAACGATATCGCCGTACTCGTCGGTATACACAAACGGTGGATAGAGGTCGCTTCCGACGTTGAGCGTCTTAAGGTCGTCGTCTTTGACTTGCGAGGCGTCCAGACCTTCTAATGCAGATGTCGAGGCTCCGTCATTCGACCCGGAACAGCCAGCTATCGCTACGACAAAGACGCTCGCCACTGCAAGCGCAACAAACAACGAAATGGCAACCGAGCGACGGGATCTTTTCATCGAGCTCCATACGATCCTGTTTACAGACTTAAATGGTTAAAGATAATAGCAAACAAAACCACACGAGTGCCCAATTGTTACAGGCGCTTTACCGTGTGGGACCTTCCAGCCGACTTGGCAGAAGGCCCCACATGCAGTGCTCACTTACCGTGCATTAAAAACGTAGCGGTCCAGGCGGTCGCACGCCTCCCTTACGCGCGAAAGCGGCAGCGCCAGATTCACGCGAATGTGGCAGGGTCCGTGGAACGGGCGGCCGTCCTGATACCCCACGCCCACGCGTGCCCCCTCATCGAGCAACCACTGAATATCGCGGCCATGCTCTCGGCACCACTCGGTGCAGTCCAGAAACACCATGTACGTGCCCTGCGGACGCGAATAGGACACGCCCTCAAAATGCTCGTCCACGTAATCGCAGAAGTACTCGATATTGCCGGCAAGCACCTGGTTGAGCTCGTCCACCCACTCGTAGCCTTGCGGCTGGTAGGCACCGATAAGCGCGTGCATGGAGAGGACGTTCATCTCGTTGTAGTGGGTCTTGTTGGACACGGCGCACACGCGGTCGCGCAGCGTCTCGTTATAGATGATGTGGTAGCTGCCGACCAAGCCCGCCAGGTTGAACGTCTTGCTCGGCGCATAGAGGGCAACCGTGCGCATGCGGGCATCCTCGCTCACCGACTGCGTCGGGATGTGCTTGTGCCCCGGCAGGATGATATCGGACCAAATCTCGTCCGAAATCACCACGCAATCGTGCTGGCAATAGATGTCCATGGCGCGCTCAATCTCGTCGCGCTCCCATACGCGGCCGCAGGGATTGTGCGGCGAGCAGAACACCGCGGCATGGATGTGGTTTTGGGCGAGCTTGTGCTCCATGTCCTCAAAGTCCATACGCCACACGCCCTGGTCGTCGAGCTTAAGCGGGCTGTGGACAATACGATAGCCCGCGGCCTCGATGGACTTGGTAAAGCCGATGTAGGTAGGGCTGTGGACCAGCACCGCATCGCCTGGCTGAACATACGCACGCAGCGTCGACACGACACCGCCCAGCACGCCGTTTTCGTAGCCGATATGTTCAGGGCGCAGACCCTCGACGCCATTGCGGCGGCTCTGCCATTCGATGATGCGGTCGAAATACTCGGAGCGCGGGTTAAAGTAGCCAAACATGGGATGCTGAGCGCGCTGAATGATGTGCTCCTGGACCGTGGGCACCGTGGCAAAATTCATGTCGGCCACCCACATGGGAATGCGGTCGAAGCCCTCGTCGGGTGCGTTCGGAGCCATACCGGGGATCTCGCCCCAGGAGTCAACGGCGATGGAGTCCATGCCGTGGCGATCGATTAGCGAGCTAAAGTCGTATTTCATGCTGAGCTCCCGTGCAAAGTAGACTGTTTCGATAGGCGTTATTGTCCACCAGCGTGGGCGGTTTTGGCATGGGGTTTGGCGCTTAATTTGACGGGTGCGGACGAATGGTAGGTTAGTCTTGCGCGTCGTTGACGGCGACCACGGTTAGCTGGGCTTTATCGACCGTAAAAGATATGTCGAGCCCGGCAAAGGCCAGGTGATAGACGCGGTTTGGCTCGTGCTTGCTGCCTGCGCGGCGCGGGTCTTGGCGAAGGACCTCGACCAAGCCGGGGAGCTTTGCGGGCGGGACCATATCCTGCAGCGTCTGCGGGAACTCGATGTCGAGCTCTTGCCACGGAGCGTCCTCGATCCAGCCGCCGGTCGCATCCGGGTGGCAGTCCGCAAACGGAATGTAGGGCTTAATGTCGTAGATGGGCGTGCCGTCGCGCAGGTCGGCCCCCAGCACATGGATGATGGGGCCATCGTCAGTGAGCTCGACACGATCGAGCTTGACGCAGGTGAGCCCAATGGGATTAGGGCGAAACGGACTGCGCGTGGCAAACACGCCCACGCGCTCGGCTCCACCCAAACGCGGCGGGCGCACGGTTTTCGACCACTTGACGTTGGTGCCGGACCTGTCCTGCGACTTGGCATCGGCAGCTATGTCCTTAGCCGTGCCGCCGGGCGTTCCGTTTTCGAAGCGCCACAGCAGCCATAAGTGAGAGAAGGAATCCAGACCCTCAACTGCTGCGTTGGAGGCAAATTCCGGCTCAAAGACGATGCGCCCCTGCAGATGGGGCGCCAAAAAGCTGTTGCGCGGGATGCCGAACTTCTGCGGCAGGTCGGTATGTATGCGTGCAATAGGTTCCATGCCGGTCATTGTACGGCATGGAGGCGTGGGGCGTTGCGCGCAATTCTTCGCCGCGGTCTCCCGTCGTGCAACCAACGGTTGCTTGGAAGGGCGTCTGCCGCCGCGTATGCTTAAGCCATCAACCAGCAGAAAGGAGCCGTCATGGCCTTTGCAGAAAAGCTCATCGCCGTTCGTCATGCCCATCACCTTACTCAGGAGCAGCTCGCCGCCAAGCTCTTCGTCACACGCCAAGCCATCAGCCGTTGGGAACGCGGCGAGGTCACACCGGGCATCGACATGATGAAGCTCATCGCCGCCGTGACCGGCGAGCCCCTGTCTCATCTGCTCGAAATGCCCGAGCACTATTGCCAGAGCTGCGGCATGATACTCACACCCGATGACTGCGGCACCGACGCCACGGGCGCCACGACCGACCATTACTGCAAGTGGTGCTACGACCACGGCAAGTACACCTACGACACCACCATGGAGGCGATGATTGAAGATTGTGCCCCGCGGCTGGCGCAAAACACCGGCATGTCGCTCGACGAAGCCGTCTCGCTCATGGGCGCCGTCCTGCCGCAACTGGAGCGCTGGCGCACCGTGCAGGAAAACGAGGAGCGCTACGGCGCCGAGGCCCGGGCGCGCTATGGCGATGAAGCCGTCGATGCGGCAAACGAAACATTACTGGACATGGACCCTCAGACATGGAACGACATGAAAGAACTTGAACGCGCTATTCTGGGTCAGCTCTCGATTGCCATGGGCGACGGCGATGCGGATGGAAGCGAGGTTCGCAAGCTCGTCGCGATGCATCGTCGTTGGATTGGTCTCAACTGGGGATGCGAACCCCAGAACGAAGCGTACCTGGGCCTCGCCAATGGCTATCTTGCCGACCAGCGCTTTGTTGACTACTACGACAAGCCCTGCGGCACCGGAGCCACGGCGTTTCTGGTCCAGGCCATCGAGTCATCGTTGACGCGCGCATAGACCGCGGCGGCTTTGGGTATTTCAATCGAAACCTCAACCGATTGGAGACCTATGGCTACTAATCATGAGCTCGCACTATTCGTTATGACCGGCTGCCCGTATTGCATAAAGGTCAAGCGCTTCCTGGCCGATAACGGCGTGACCATTCCCGAGCGTAATATCTCGACCGATTCCGATGCCGAACAGACACTCATCGCCGTCGGCGGAAAGCGCCAGGTTCCCTGCCTGTTCATTAACGGCAAACCGCTCTACGAATCGAGCGACATCATCGCGTGGGTACAGAAGAACCTGCTCTAGCGTGCTATTGCGGTCGGCCCGTCCCAACGCACAAACCCATACGGCACAAACATGTACACCAGCATCCAAAGTCGACATTTTTCGACATCTTTGGATGCTGGTGTACAACTATTTGTGGGTAGTCATCGGGGACGTTCTTAAATGACTAGTCGTTAAAGAACGTCCCCAATGGCCAATGACTAGCTAGCCGTGGAAGCGGGCTGTGGGTGCGAGTGGCTGCTCGCGAAAGACGCGCTCGACGGCGGCGCGGTATTCGTCGACCTTTTTGGTCTTACGTACGAGTTTGTGAACGGTAGCGGGGTCGGCGAAAGCGCACTTGGCGTAGAACCACCACTCCTTCATACGAAAGACCGCATTACCGCCAATCTCTTCTGCATAGGCCGCAAACAGCGTATCGTGGAAACGCTGCAGCTCAGCAGCCGTTGCAGTGGGGCCGCCCTTGACCATGCGAGCCAGCGCGGGGTTCGCAAGCAAGCCACGCCCCAGCATCACATGGCGTGTCCCGGGATAGGCCTCCACCAGTGCGTCCATATCCTCAAGATCGAAAATGTCGCCGTTATAGGCCACGGGGAACGGCGCGCGCTCCAGCGTCTCGCCATAAAACTCTTTGCGCGTCGAGCCCGTATAGCGGTCCTTCTGTACGCGCGGATGCACGATCAGCTCTGCCAGCGGCATGTGGCAATATAGATCGAGCACGCGCTCGTATTCGTCGTCGCTCTCCAGCCCCAGCCTGGTCTTTACCGATACCGGCAACGGCGACCGCTCGCACACATCACTCAAGAACACCTCGAGCTCGTCGAGATTGCGCAAGAAACCCGAGCCCTTGCCCTTAGCGACAACCGTTCCCGAAGGGCAACCCAGGTTGAGATTGACCTCCCGATAGCCCATGTCGGCGAGCACCTGTGCCGCCCACACAAACTCGTCCGCGTTCTTGGACATGAGCTGGGGCACCACGTTGAGCCCTTGGTTGTTAGCCGGATCGACTTCCTTAAACGCCTTGCCGCCAAAGCGGTTTCCCACCCGCGGCGGCGGCAAAAACGGCGTGTAATAGCAATCGAGCGCACCGAAGCACTCCGCATGCACACGACGGAACACATGCCCGGTAATCCCCTCCATAGGGGCCAACGATAGAATCATCAACATCTACTCTCAAATCAATGCAGCAAAGGGACTGCCCCTTTGTCACATGCATTATGCCTTGTGCTTCAGGCGATTCACAAGAAAGATGTAGCTATTGAACGATGACCACCCTCCAGCCGCACCCCATACAACGAGGTCTAATACTTTTCCGAGAAGTGAACGACCGTATTTGGACCCCCGAAGCATCGACATTTTCAGACGTCAAAACCACAGGATTTTGCTGGTAAAACCGCAGGTAATTGCATCTCGAAAGTGTCGACGCTTCGGGGGTCCATTTTGACTCGTTCACTTCTGGGGAAAGTATTAGACCCCAATTTCGCGAGGGTCTCAATGTGACAAAGGGACTGTCCCTTTGTCGCATTATTCGGAGCGCAGGGCTTCGACGGGGTCCTTCTTGGATGCGCTGCGGGCAGGCAGCAGGCCGGCAACGACCGTCAACAGCACCGAAATTGCAATGAGCACCAGCGCATCCTGCACGGGCAGGCTCATCAGATTGGGTACCTGTTTGGCAGTAAGCGCCCAGGCATTAACCGGAAAGCTCACGGCCACCACGACGACAACAGCAAAGACGCCGGCAATGAGGCCCTCGATAAAGGTCTCGGCATTGAATACGTTGGCCACGTTGCGCTTCGACGCGCCGATCGCGCGCAGGATGCCAATCTCCTTTTTGCGCTCCAGTACGCTGATGTAGGTGATGATGCCGATCATGATGGAGCTCACCACCAGACTGATGCTCACGAATGCGATGAGCACCAAGCTGATGGTGTTCACGATGTCGGTCACCGAGCCCATGATGATGCCCATGTAGTCGGTGTACGAGATTGCCTGTTCATCGTGGCCAGAGGCTTTGACCTGCTTGTTGTACGCGTCGATGTGATCGAGCACGCGCTCCTTGGCCTCAAAGTCACGCGGGAAAATCTTGACTGAGATGGGGTCTGCCTCGTCCGCATAGCCCAACGTGGTCAGATTGTTGTCGTAGGTGAGCTTCGACGCCTTCGCATAGCTCATCATGAGCGAACTCAGGTCCTCGGCGTCCATGTTGAAGTGGATGGCATGAGCAAAGGCACTCGCATCCACGCGCATGGCGCTCGCCAGGTTAGCAAAACTCGAAGACATCTGCGTCGCCACCTGGTCCATAAGCCCTGCCGCGCCCGCCTTGAGCTGAGCCGACACCGTCGCCGCAATCTGATCGCTGATCGACTTCATCACCTGATCCATAGCCTGCTGCAGATACGGAGCCAGCTGATTTTGTACGTAGTCGGTCATCGCGTGCTGCAAGCGTTCGGCCAGGGCATCGCCACCGAGGGCCTTGAGCTGAGCCAGGTATTGCTGGGCTGCGTCATCATTCTCAAGATACGTCGAGAATGCGGCAGCGAGCTTTGATGCGTCCTTAAGATCTTCGGTCGACAGCGCCTTAAACTGATCGGACTGCAAAAAGCCCTCAAACAGCTGGTTGGCGAGCGCCCCCACTTGCTGCATCTGCTCGGGTGTAAGCTCCAACCCATCGAAGACACCCGAGAAATCTGGGGTTGGCGCTTTTGCCATGATGTCGCTGAAGTCGATGTCCTTCCCAACGCCCGAAAGGTCAATGTCCAGCCCGGACAAGTCGATACCAGAAAGGTCCATACCGCCGGCAGCGCCCGAGAGCGCAGACGTATCGAACGAGAACGCACTCTTGAACGCCGCCTCGTCCACGCTGAACATACTGCCCAGATCCACACCTTGCTTGGCCTCGCCCTGCAGTTCATCGAAAGACTTGCCGGTAAACACATCTGTCTCGGGGTGGGCAAGCTGCTCTTGAACAATCTGCGAATCGGCGGCGCGCTCCATAAGCTGGCGGGTCAGCGCATGCGTATAGGCAATACCCGGAGACAACGCACTCGCGTTGGCCGTCTCGTTAGGTCGCACCACGCCCACAATGTGCACGTCAATACCGTCGGCAACCTTGGCGGCCATAAAGTCGGCGTCGCCAGACATGTCGGTCCACATGCCGGTCTCTTCGTTTTTGCGATAGGCATCGGCCGGCGACAGCACCTTAAACGTCGTGGACAGCGCATCGTCGTAGGTAAAGTCGGTGCCGGTCTCGGGCGTCTCAACCTTGCCGTCAGCCGTCATAGCGCTGTTAACCAGGTCGTTGAGCTCGTTGATATCCAGCGCGCCGATGCTGTAGAGCGTGTAGTCGCCCACCGTTCCACGGCTCGAAAGCACCATTACGGCTTCGTTAGCAGACGTGGGCCAATGACCGGCGACGACATCGTACTGGCTGTCGAGCAGGCTCTGGTCGTCAATCATCTCGTTAAAGACCGAGGTTCCCATGGATTCCATGCTCACCGTTGCCGCCGAGCTCGCGCCTCCGCTCATGGCCTCGGTCATGGCGTTGGGCACCAGCCGGACAGGCTTCTCATCGCCCTTGCCGGCACGATAGACAACCGGCGATACACCGTAGCCGTACTGAATGGCGTTGACCTCTTTGTCGATGCCGTCGCCACCGGCATCGAGCCATGCCTTAAAGCTCGTCATGTCGTTAGACTTAACGCTCGCAAACATATCCTTTACGGCCGTAACCACGGGAATTTTATCGGTTCCCTTAGCCTTGCTGCCGGCACTGTCGTCGGACGAATCCACATATTCAGGCGAGTCATCATCCGCAGCCCCCTGTCCGCCCATCATGGACGACAGGTCGTAATCCTGCTTGGAAATGGTGAGCGGGTAGCTCGAGAGCGTATCCTCCTCGACCTTTTTGATGTAATTGTTCACGCCATTGGAGAGCGCCAAGATCGCCGCGATACCGATAATGCCAATCGAGCCCGCAAAGGCCGTCATGGCCGTGCGGCCCTTCTTGGTCATGAGGTTTCGAGCAGAAAGCCCCAGCGCCGTCACAAAGCTCATCGAGGTTTTGCGCGTAGGCTTGGCCTCGCGGCGCGTGGCGTCAGCGACACCGAAAGGATCGGAATCGTCGGTGATCTTGCCGTCCGCCAGGTTGACGATACGTGTGGCGTACTGGTACGCCAGCTCGGGATTGTGCGTGACCATAATAACCAGACGGTCGCGCGCCACGTCCTTGAGCAGGTCCATGACCTGTACGGATGTCGTTGAATCCAAAGCGCCGGTCGGCTCGTCGGCAAGGACGATCTCAGGGTCATTGATCAGGGCGCGGGCGATGGCCACGCGCTGCATCTGTCCGCCCGAAAGCTGGCTCGGGCGCTTGTTAACGTGCTCGCCTAGGCCGACTTTCTCCAATGCCTCGCGCGCACGCTGGCGGCGCTCGGCATGCCCCACGCCCGTGAGCGTGAGCGCCAGCTCCACGTTTTCCAAAATGGTCTGATGCGGAATGAGGTTATAGCTTTGGAACACAAAGCCGATGCGGTTGTTGCGATAGGCATCCCAATCGCGATCGCGAAAATCCTTGGTCGAAATGCCGTCGATCAGCAGGTCGCCAGAATCGAAATGATCGAGCCCACCGATAACGTTGAGCATCGTGGTTTTACCCGAACCCGAAGGTCCCAGAATGGCCACGAACTCGTTATCGCGAAAAGACAGGCTTACGTTGTCGAGCGCCACCTGCGTAAACGACTGCGTAACGTACCTTTTGCAAATACCTTTGAGCTCCAACATGGACGGCAACCTCTCCTGCGCAGGCACCCTGCCCGCTCTCCCCCGCCGTTCGTATTCGACGCGTTTGTCCTACTCTATCCCCATTTTTCACCGACACCAGTGAGGAATGTAGGGAACCGCATCAAAAAACGAACGGGACGGCGCCTAAAAGAAGAGGCCCCGAGCGGGACCTCTATATGGTGGAGATTATCTTGAAAGGCAGCGGACTACTCCGCACAGCGGCGCACGATCCTCGCCATGCTTTACGCGTTTTTTACTGCTCGCTATTCGCAATCGCCTGGTCGATAAGCTTGTCGAGTGCTGCGCGCTGCTCGGCGGAGCTGATGGCTCCCACGATTGGATCCCCTACGATGTTGCCGTTCTGATCGATGACATACGTTGTCGGGAACGAGAACAAATTTGACGTGAACTTACCGGCCTCGCTATCCGACTTGAACCAGATGTTCTTATATGTCACGCCCTTCTTGCTCAGCACGTCCTTGGCATCTGCGATCTCGCCCCTGTTGCCATCGAGCGTAAAGGAATTGACGCCCACGACCTGGCCGCCCTTCTCGGCAAGCTCCTGATTCAGCTTCTCAAGATCGCCCAGCTCGCCCACGCACGGCTTGCAAGTAGTGAACCAGAAGTTCATGACGGTGACCTTGTTCTTAGAGAACAGCTCGTCGCTGTTCACGTCGTTGCCATCCAGGTCTTTGCCCGTAAAGCTGGGGAACTTCGTCGCCTCGCTCGAAGCATTGGCACCAGCCGTCATGCCAGCGGTCGAAGCGTCGACGCTCTCGCCTGCGCTCGGCGTGCTTCCACAGCCGGGGAACTCCTTCTCCAAGCTCTCGAGCTTGTCCTCGATCTCCTTGATCTGCTGCGCACCAGCCTTGAGCGTCTTAAGCTCATCCGCCGTAAACTCATCCTTAGCGCCGTCGATGGTCTTGAGCAGGAAATCGCCGTAATTGCTGCCATCCTCAATCATTGCCGAGTCTTTATTTGCTGCATTGAATACCTTTTCCCACAGCGCGTTATCACTCGAAAAGATCTCGTTCTCCTTCTGCATGAGCTTCGCATACAGCTCGGCGGCCTCGTCGGCATTGGCCGGCTTCTGCGCAGTGAGTTCTGCGATCTTAGGATCGGAGCTCGCAGATTCGCTCGCATTGCCACCGGGCGCCGAACATGCCACAAGGCACAAGGCCAATACCGGCACCATAAACAGGGCCGCAATCTTAGAAAGCTTCATAGTCATTCCTCCGTTTTGTCGAAGCTTGTTTACTTTTGGCTCTGTTAGACCAGGATTGACATACATGTGTCCCCACGGTGCCATATCT
>CAUFMB010000003.1 GCA_959026535.1 uncultured Collinsella sp.
AGATATGGCACCGTGGGGACACATGTATGTCAATCCTGGTCTAACAGAGCCTTTAGCATTCTTCATTTCTGTCCACGGTTAATTGCAATCTGAGCACAGCAATAATCAGTGTATAAATATACACCTGTAATTTTTTGGACGGGTTCATAGATGCTCGATTGGTAGCGAATTCCGCGCAAACCGTCACCAAACTCCACTTTTGCCGCATCTAAAGGTTATTTTTGCGCAAATTTTTGGATGCCGATAGTCACAATGGGCAGGAGGCTGGTACCCACCGGAGAGGGCAACGCCTACATTTTCATAACGTAATAGCCCGCACCCCTCACTGCCGTCTCGAGTGTGTCGCGATCAACCGGGCGCTTCGAGCGCACGCGTGCCGTGTGATCCGCATACGTCACCGTTGCCCACACGCCGTCCAGCGCATTGAGGGCATTGGCCACGTTTTGAGCGCAGCCGTCACAGCTCATGCCGCCGATGAGCAGCTCATCGCTATAGGGATAGTGCGATGCATCGGTATCCACCACAACAACCTTTTTGGCCTTCTTGCCGCTCGCACCATCGCTGCAGCAACTCTTCCCGTGTGTCGAAGCGGCAATGCGACGCAGTCCAAAAAACATGCCGACGGCAATGACGGCCAGCACGATGAGATTCGCAGAGTTGAGCAAGTCACTCATGCGTTCCCCTTTCAAGTAGCACTATCTAGATACCCCCATGGGGTGTCCCCATCTTAACCCAAATTCATGTCCGTTCGGTCAATTAGTTTCCCTCTTCAAACTTTTTTGTTGACCATGGCTTACTTTCGTGTATAAGTTTTCCTAGGCTAACAACTGAGGACCCGAAAGGAGCATCGTGACTCGAACCATTGACATCCCAACATACCAAACGGCTGTCGTGCGCAACTGCTCCCCTACGCTCGCAGGTATCAAGCCGGCTTCGCTCTTTACCTATCCCGGCGTTTACGCCAACCAAAACGGAAAACCCGGCGCCGCCCATATCGAAGAGCGACGCTCTCGCCTGCTCGCCGTCATAGCCCAATGCAACCGCGAGCTCCAGCCACTCGGAATCCATATGAGCGTTTTGGTCTGGCGCCCCTGCGGAGCGCTCATCTATGTGTATCGCCCTGCGGACCTCATGCGATACCTCTCCGACCCCCGTGCCACGACGGCGCTAGCCGCCGAAGGTTACGATGTCCACAACCTGCCCGCATCCCTGGTGCATCTCGCCGCGCGCATCACGCTGGCAAGCAGCAATGCCGCAGAGAGCGCCTATGACGGCAGCGTCTGCGCGCTAGCGCGAAATAGGCACTGCGATACGGGGTGCATGTGCGAGTTCCCCCACGAAATTGGCTATTTTTTGGGCTATCCCTACGAAGATGTCCATCAGTTTATCGTCCAGCACGGCGAAAACTATAAGGTCTTTGGCGCATGGAAGGTATACACAAACGTTGAGCAGGCGCTCACGACCTTCGATTCCTATCGTGCATGCACGCAATACCTTACCTACATCTATCAACAGGGCTGCACCCTGGAACAACTTGTCCAGGCAACCCGATAGAGCATACAAAACGCGGCCGCACGCCGCGCAACCGAAAGGAAAACATATGAGCAAGATCGCAGTCGTCTACTGGAGCGGTACAGGCAACACCGAGGTCATGGCAAACTTCGTTGCCGAAGGTGCAACCGATGCCGGTGCCGAGACCGAGGTCATCCCCTGCGCCGACTTCTCTGCCGACAAGGCCGCCGAATATGATGCCTTCGCCTTTGGCTGCCCCGCCATGGGCTCCGAGGAACTCGAGTACGATGAGTTCCAGCCGATGTGGGACGAGGTCAAGGAGACTCTCGGTGACAAGAAGGTCGTCCTCTTTGGCTCCTATTCGTGGGCCGAGGGCGAGTGGATGGACAACTGGAAGGCCGACGCCGACGATGCCGGCGTCAACGTCGTGGACTCCACCATCTGCTACGACGTGCCCGACGACGAGGGCGAGACCGCTTGCAAGGCCCTCGGAGCCGAGCTCGCGTAACGAACCCAGGGCTTCCAAAAGAGCCTGCATCAAAGCACATCCCCATCCCTACAAAAGAGCGGGGGCTGGATTCAAGTCCAGCCCCCGCTCTTTTGTAACGGCAGTTACATCAACCGGCTACGAGATATTGCCCAAGAACGCCTTGGTGCGCTCGCTCTTAGGATGGTCGAAGACCTCGCTCGGCGTACCCTCTTCCACAATGACGCCACCGTCCATAAAGACGACGCGGTCGGCGACATCGCGGGCAAAGCCCATCTCGTGCGTCACGACGATCATGGTCATACCGTCGTGCGCCAGGTCGCGCATGACGCCCAGGACGTCGCGCACGAGCTCAGGGTCGAGCGCCGAGGTGGCCTCGTCAAAGAGCATGACGTGCGGGTTCATCGACAGGGCGCGGGCGATGGCAACGCGCTGCTGCTGGCCGCCCGAAAGCTGACTCGGCATAAAATCGATGCGCTCAGCAAGACCGACCTTGGTCAGCTCCTCGACGGCGATCTTCTCGGCCTCTTCCTTGCTGCGCTTGAGCACCTTTTGTTGCGCAAGCATGACGTTCTTTTTGACTGACAGGTGCGGGAACAAATTGAACTGCTGGAACACCATACCCAGATGCGTACGTACCTTGTTAAGGTCGACGCCCTTGGCGCACACGTCCACGCCCTCAACGACAATCGAACCACTCGTAGGATGCTCCAGACGATTGATGCAGCGAAGCATCGTCGACTTGCCCGAGCCCGAAGGACCCAGGACTACGACGACCTCGCCCTTGTGCACATCCAGATCGATATCGCGCAGGACCACGTTATCGCCAAAGGCCTTCTGGAGGTTCTTGATGCTGACGACGACCTCGTTCGAGTTATTGGTTTCGCTCATGATAGGACCTCCTTACAGACCGGCGATGTGATCGGCAGGCGTCGCGACAACCTGCCCGGCGCTCTTGGTGGGACGCTTCTTTTTGGTTTCGGCCGTACCCAGCAGTCTCGCCTCAAGACCGCTCACCAAGCGCGCAAGCGGCAGGGTGATGACCAGATAGAACAGGGCGGCAACCACGTACGGTGTAATGGAGCCCGTCGTGGCCACGATGGTACGGGCGTTCATGACGATCTCGACCACACCCACGGCGGCAAGCAGCGACGTATCCTTGTAAAGCAAGATAAACTCGCTGGTCAGCGTAGGCAAAACATTGCGGAACGTCTGCGGAATCATGACATAGAGCAGCGTCTGGAACGCGTTCATGCCCAGCGAACGCGCAGCCTCGTTTTGGCCCTTGGGGATCGACTGAATACCGGCGCGGAAGATCTCACACAGATAGGCAGACGAATTCATGGCCATGACGATAACGCCCAAGACATAGTCGTCCACCTTGACGCCGGCCAACGGCAGACCGAAGAACGCGATATAGATCTGCAGGAACGCCGGCGTACCGCGGATGATATTCACATAGATGCCGGCAAGGCAACGCAGGATGCGCGACTTGGATATGCGCATGAGCGACAGGGCAAAGCCAAAGGGAATTGCCAGCGGAAACGCCACAAGCACGATCGAGAGCGACATAAGGAAGCCCTTAAAGACGATCGGCAGGCTTTGGACCAAAATGACCGGGTTCAAGAACAGGCGCAGGAACATATTGGAGTTCCAGGCCTCGACCCACGGCTGCTCCTTAAGATCGGCCAGGAAGTTATCGAAGGCCGTCACGCCCTTGATCTCGACGGAAGGAATTTTTGAAATCTTCTTGGTCGAACCGTCGGCGAGCGTATAGGTGCCACTAAAGGCCTCATCGCCGCCCTCGACGGGAAACGTCACGCCGTAAACCTCGACACGGAAATAGCCGCCGGCAGGCGCCGTCTCGCCAAAATCAATCTTGAGCGTCTGGCCGTCAGCCTTGCACGTGGGCTTCATGGGCGTACGATCCATGCGGTCCTCGCCCGAGAGCATCGTCAATCGCGTGTCATCGGTACCAAACGTCGTGCCGTCGACAAACGTCAAAGAAAGACCGCTCAGCTCCTCGTCGGCATCGGCCTGGACCTCCCAGGTAATGCGCGTCTCGGTACCGCCGACCACAGCGCTGCCCGAACCGGTGTTGGGTCGGGCGGTAATCTTTGCGGTCTCAAGCGCCTGGGCGGTCGTGGGCGCATATGCCCCCACACACACCAGCGCAAGCGCCACGGCCATGACGCAGACTAGCTTTTGGAGCAAGGCGGGCAGTGGAAAACGCTGCTCCGCGGCCCCTTTGTTCAGTCGAGACAAGGTGGCTCCTATCGTAGAAGTTGCCGGCAAAACGAGACGGAAATACTCTCCGTCAAGAGAAGCGCAAAGGCCCTCTCCGCCAAAACGGAAAGGGCCCGTGAGCAATCAAGTAGCTATTTTACTTGATGTTGTACTTAGCCATGAGGGCGTCAACGGTACCGTCGTCGGTCAGGTCCTTGATGGCCTGGTTGATGTCGTCCTTGAGCTTGGTGTTGCCCTGGTTGATGGCGATGGCGTACTCCTCGCCGGTGCTAATCTGCTTAATGGTCTGGCAGGTGTTGAACTGCTCGGCGGTCAGCTGGCTGGCAACGGAGCGGTTGGTGACTACGGCGTCGCCCTTATCGGACTGCAGGGCGCTGAAGCACTCGGTGGCGTCCTTGTAGGGGACAATCTTGGCCTTGGGGAAGTTCTCCTGGGCAAAGGACTCGGCGGTCGAGCCAGACTGGACGATGATGGTAGCATCGGCGTTGTTGAGCTTCTCGCTGTAGTTGTCGGCCGTGATGTCGGCGTTATCGACCTTGGTCACGATAGCCTGATCGTCCATGTAGTAGGAATCGGAGAAAGTGACTTCTTTCTCGCGCTCGGGCGTGTCGGTGATAGCCGCGATGGAGACGTCATATTTGGCGCCCGAAGCGACGCCCGGAACCAGCGTGTCAAAGTCATTGTTGACATACTCGACATCCAGGCCCAGCTTGTCGCCGATAGCCTTGATGAGTTCAAGGTCAAAGCCCTGATAATCGCCGTTGTCATCCTTGTACTCAAACGGAGCGTACTCGGCAGAGGTGCCGACGGTCAGCGTACCGTCCTTGACGAGCGCGTACTCCTTGGAGCCGTCGACCTTCTCGACCTTAGCGTCGTCAGAGCTGCTGGAACCGGCATTAGAACCAGAGGTGGCGTTGGACGAGCCGCAGCCCGTCAGAGCGAGGGCGAGCGCCATAGCACCCGTGGCGGCAAATGCGCCAAGCTTCTTCAGCTTCATAATCAGTCTCCTTCCGGTGACCTCGTTTGATTCAGAGGTCTGCAAAAACTGTTGGCTATTATGCACCCGGAATTACGAATCTGCAATGAGAAAACTGATTGAAACAAACCCATAACGTGAATGGAATACTCTACTTTGTGACAGTCATTACTGCTGCAATGACCTTAATAGTCTAATTTCAGCTGCATAACCTGCAAGTTCGTTCGGAGTCTCCAAAATAAACGGCAGCGAACGCAAGTGGCCATTCGATACAATATTCTGCATAACCTGCATACCGCCACCAAATTCCTCGCTGCCAAGGTATCCCTTGCCGATGCACTCGTGACGATCTTTATGGGCGCCACAAGGGTTCTTCGAATCGTTGATGTGTACGGCATGCAAGCGATCGATACCCACCACGCGGTCGAACTCGTCGAGTACGCCGTCCAGATCATGGATGATGTCGTAGCCGGCATCGCTCACATGGCAGGTGTCTAGGCAAACGCCCAGCTTGGCCGACAGCTCGGGGCGTTTGCCGGCAACACCCTCAATGATGAGCGCCAGTTCCTCAAAGCTGCGGCCCACCTCGGTGCCCTTGCCCGACATGGTCTCGAGCAGCACCGTCGTCTGCTGGCCCTCAAACATCACCTGACACAGGGCATCGACAATCATCTGAATGCCGGCGTCGGAGCCCTGCCCCACATGCGCACCGGGATGGAAGTTGTAGTAGTTGCCGGGCAGCGCCTCCATGCGCCGCAGGTCCTCTGCCATAGCCTCCAAGGCGAACTCGCGCGCCCGCTCTTTGGCAGAACAGGGGTTGTAGGTATACGGGGCATGCGCCACCAGCGGTCCAAAGTCGTTTTGCGACATAAGCTCGCGCAGAGCCGCCACGTCATCCATGTCAAGGTCTTTTGCCTTGCCACCGCGCGGGTTGCGCGTAAAGAACGCAAAGGTATTGGCGCCAATGGACAACGCCGTCTCCCCCATTGCCCGATAGCCCTTCGTCGTCGAAAGATGACATCCGATCGTCAGCATCTCCAACTCCCCTTCATCAGTTGCGGTGAAATACGGTCTATTGGTGCCTTATTTTGGCGCAAACAGACCGTATTCCACCGCAAGTTATAAAAGGGGCATCAGGAGCAAAGGCCTCCAGGCATTCCAAGCGCTGGCGCCATGCCCCCACGCCCTAAAGTTTCAAGCGAATCGCATCGATGATGTGCGCACAGCGCTGTGTGGCGGCAAGGGGCATGACGGGACTCTCGAGTTTCCCCGCCCGGATGAGCTGGGTCGCATGCTGGATTTCGCCGTAGAAATCATCGACCTCAAACGGGGCATTTATTTCGAGCATTCGTCCGTCGGAGTACTTCACATAGGCGAGCTCGGGACGATGGAGGCGCTCGATTTCCAACGAGCCTCGCTCGCAGTCAATCGTTAAGCGGCTTTCATATGCAGCTTTGCCGTCGCACGCCATATGAATGGGTATGCCGCCGACGCTCATACGAATCTCGTCGACCCAATCAACGCGGCCGTCCGATACGTCACGCCAGCAAACTTCACGAGACGAAACATCGCACGCACCCGCAAGCAGATCATCAAACCACCCGACCGCATAGCAGCCCATGTCATATAGACAGCCACCCTGCAACGGGTCGAGCAGATAACTCGAAGGGGGCTCACCATAATCAAGTTTTTGCACGCTTTCGATCGAAACGATACGGCCGAGCTCACCCGACGCAAGCAAGTCCTTCACGCGAGTGCGCATCGGGCAAAACCGATTCTTCATCGCCTCCATAAACAGCACGCCGCGCTCACGGGAAACGGAGGCGATCGCATGGGCCTCTTCTTCATTCAAAACGGCCGGCTTTTCGCACAGCACGGCCTTTCCCGCGCGTAGTGCCCGACAGACCCAATGCGCATGCATGCCATGCGGAAGAGCCAAGTAGATTACGTCGACATCGGGGTCGGCAATCAACGCATCATAAGCCGCATCGCCGTTATCGTCAGCTGTGGCATAACTGTGCACGGCATCAATCGAAAACGCCCTGCAAAACTCCTCAACATGCGAAGGAGTGCGACCGGCGGCAGCCACAAGCCGTGCCCCGTCCACCTCCTTGAGCGACGATGCAAATCGATGCGAAATGCGCCCAGCGCCCAAAACGCCCCAACGAACCTCACGCGAATCATTACGTAAACCTCGGTCACCCACGATAGCCTCCCATCAGTTGCGGTGAAATAGTTCCTGTTGATGCCTTATTCTGCCGCAAACAGGAACTATTCCACCGCAAGTTATAAAAGGGTCATGAGGAGCGCGTTTTGCCGAAGGCCTTAAGCACTGCCGTCACGGGGCCAGGCTGGAAACGTCGGCGCACGTCATCGAGACGCTCGGGGATATCGATATGCTGTGGGCAGTGGCGCGCGCATTTGCCGCACTTGACGCAATTGCTCACCAGCTTGGCCTCGCTTGTACGCACCGCGCTCGCCGTAAAGTACTGCGATAGACCCGTAAACCAGCTGTGCGCATAACTCGCGTTGTAGGCGGCAAAACATCCAGGGATATTGATGCCTTTAGGGCACGGCATGCAATAGCCGCATCCCGTGCAGGGCACGCGATTCGATTTTTCAAACTCATCCAGCACGTGCGCGATCGTGTCGAGCTGAGTAGCTGTCATCGAATCCGGCAGGGCCCGATCGGCCAACACCACGTTCTCATCCACCTGCGCGGTATCGGTCATACCCGAAAGCAGCATCGTCACCTGAGGATGATTCCACACCCACGAAAGACCCCAGGCGGCAGGAGTGCGCAAATGCGGGTCACGGGCACTATCGAGCACAGCGCGGGCCCGTGGCGGCAGCTTGCCCGCTAAACGCCCGCCCAGCAGCGGCTCCATCACAAACACCGCGAGGCCTCGCTCGGCGGCGGCCATGAGTCCCGCCGTTCCCGCTTGGTAATGCTCGCCGGCATAGTTGTACTGGATCTGGCAAAAATCCCAGTCATATGCGTCAAGCATCGTAAGGAAGTCAGCCGCGCTGCCGTGGTACGAAAAACCAATCTGGCGAATGCGCCCCGCCGCCTTTTGATGCGCGATCCAGTCCTCGATGCCCAACGCCACCACACGTTCCCACTGGGCGGGCGAGGTAATGTTGTGCATGAGGTAATAGTCGATACGGTCGGTCCGCAGGCGACGCAGCTGCTCGTCGAAGAACCGATCGAAATCCTCCGCGCATTTGCACGAAGCATGCGGCAGCTTGGTTGCGAGCAAAACCTGGTCGCGCAAGCCCAGGCGCTCAAGCGACGCACCCACGCACGCCTCGTTACCGGGATAGAGATAGGCCGTGTCCAGGTAGTTAATCCCCTGCTCCACCGCACGGGAGATGATGGCGTCGGCAGTCTTCGCATCCGGGCGTCCCGGCGCACCGGGAAACCTCATGCAGCCCAGCCCCAACGCCGAGATACGGTTGCCGCTTTTGGGGTCAACGCGATATTGCACGGCCCCTCCCTTCGCCATCAGCGCCCCGGCAAGGCGAAACACAATGGTCACGCAGCCGAAACATCGTGGAATCGCAATCGAGAACGTATCGTAACGCAGCAGAAATCGAGCCGTCACGGCACCGCTTTAACATCAGCAAAAAGCCCGATGAAAGGAGACGAGCGTGACCACACGCGAGGACGCCTACCCCTACCCCGGCGAGCAATACATCCTCTCGGTCGACCGCTATCAGATCGAGATCATGGACCATCTGGACGAGCTTCCCGCCACAGGCGCCGTCATCTTCTGCACCTTCCCCAAGGTGCGCGATGGCGTTGGATATCCCGCACGCGTTTTTGCCATCTGCCCCGCGGCATAAGTTCCCATGCGTTTGTTCTTCTAAATTCAGCCTCCGGTGCACGCTACACGCCCCAGCGGCATACAATCCATCAGGCGCCCCGCACGCGGGCGCCTTTTTGTGAGGAGATGATTCACATGCAGATCAACAAGGTCGCCTTTATCGGCAAGGGCGGCGTCGGGCTACTCTACGGCAGCATGATCGCCCAGGCACTCGGCGACGATGCCGTCGAATACGTCATGGACGACGCCCGTTTCGAGCGTCACGCAGGCGACGCCCTTACGGTCAACGGCGAGCCCTGCGCACTCAAGTCCGTGCGCGCCAGCGAGGCAACGCCCGCCGATCTGGTCATTCTCACGGTCAAGACGACTGGACTCGACCAGGCGCTCAAGACTATGGAACACATCGTGGGCCCCAATACGCTCATCGCCTCGCTGTGCAACGGCATTACGAGCGAGCAAAAGATAGCCGAGCACTTTGGCTGGAAGCGCACCGTCCTGGGTATCTGCCAGGGCATGGACGCCGTATTCCTCGACGGCGCGCTCACCTTTACCAATGCGGGCGAGATTCGCTTTGGCGCGGCAGCGTGCACCGAGCCCGCAACCGTCACCGCCATCGACAAGCTCTACACACGATGCGGCATCGCCCATACCGTCGAGAGCGACATTGTGCACCGCATGTGGGCTAAACTCATGCTCAACGACGGCATCAACCAGACCTGCATGGCCTACGCCGGGACCTACGGAAGCGCCACGGAGCCGGGCTCCGAGCAGCGTCGCTGCTTTGTTTCCGCCATGCGCGAAACGCTTGCGGTCGCCAACGCCGAGGGCATTGAGCTGACCGAGGCAGACCTGACGCAGATGGTGCATCTCATCGAGGGAATCGACCCCGCCGGTATGCCCTCGATGGCTCAAGACCGCGTCGCAAGGCGCAAAACCGAGGTTGATGAGTTCGCGGGCACCATCTGCCGCCTCGCAGCCAAACACGATATCCAAGTGCCGCAAAACGATTGGCTCTACCAGCGCATCCGTGATATCGAGGCAAGCTGGTAACGCCAACGCACCGCATTCAACAGCCTTAACAGCAAAGCCGCCGCAAGGAAACCGTTCCCCCTGCGGCGGCTTTCATCTTCGTCTATGACCGGCAGCCAATCTCACAACAGTTAGCGTTGCGACTCCGGCACCTCGTCCTCGTCATCGCGGCAAAGCAGCACGCCGGCGCTTCCCAGCAGCGCCGCTGCGATCAGCGCGCCAACCACGGTTGGAGTAGCCCCGCATGCCCCCTGCATGCCCGCAACGAGCGCGGCCGTAGGACCAAGGCAGCCAAGCACCAATGCGACGGCGGCAACGGCGATATCTCGAGCGTTCACAAGACCACTTCCTCCAAGAGAAAGACCTTAATTCTCAAGAACCAGTGTGCCCCGCGCCCATATGCGCGGCGTACTGCCACGGTAAGCGCTCTGTTAGCTCAAGCATGCACAAAAAACGGACGCCCTTACGTTGCCCAAAGGCTCGGTAAAGACGCCCGCCCGTCATGTCCTATTGGCTTATGGCAGATTACCAACCGGTATAGTAGTCGGTGGTTCCGGCTGCGCAGCCGGAGTCATAGACCTTGCACTCGCCCTTGGAACCGGTAAACGTGGAGCCCTGAGCCTTATCGCCCGCGGCAACGACGTAGTAACCATCGGAATCGCGCCAAAAGCCCTCGGAATCCTGAGTCCACTCGCCCGTGCGGTGATGGTAGAGCACGTTGCTGCTGTAATAGGTCTCACGACGACCGTTATAGTTATTGACGCCGCTCGAGCGCGTCAGACCCGAGCCGTTCGCGTAATACGCAGCAGACGCGTAAGACGAGCCGGAGCCGGCGTTGTAATACGAAGCCTGAACGGCCTCAGCGGCCTCGGCTTCGGCAGCCGCAGCCTCGAGCGCCTCGCGCTTAGCATCCTCGAGCGCGGAGCGAAGCTCGTCGAGCTCGGCCGACTTCGCGTCGACCTCCTCCATCGTCAAAAGGCTGCCCGCGCCGTCAATGCACTCTTGAAGCACAGCACGCTCGTCATCGGTGGCATAGTCACCGTACATGTTCACGATGATCTGGGCGCGGACCTCCAGGGAATCGCGCTTGGCCCCCATAGAGGCGTTCCACTCCTGCATGGAGCCAAAGCCGTCGCCGCGATAGTCGACGGGCTGCATCAGCGTCGCCTCGGACGGCGTGGATCCGACCGTATCGGATAGTGTTGCCGCGTGGGCATCAGTTGCGCCGGCACCCGCCAAAAGTGCCACGGTCAGAGCGGCGGAAAGGACGGCGGCTTTCGGTTTTCGTGAATCGATCCTCATGTAGCTAGAAACCTCCGTAGTGCGTTTTTGCTGCGTTTGAGCTGCGTGTGATTCGATCGCGCTGCATAGTACCCCGAGCAAATCGCGACCTGCGGTTTTACTCAAAAGGCGCACGTCAATTGCGTAAAACTCACATCCTCTCAACAGGAGTTTTCCACAACTCAAATGTATAAAGCATGTCAAAAACCCTGTTTTTGCACCCTCTCTATGCAAAAAAGGCGCCTGTGCAACCATTGTTCGCACAGGCGCCTTGAGCAGGCATTTTATGCAGTTATACCTATCGAGTCGCAAGGGGTCCTTGCACAAGTCGCCTTACTCGTCCAGCGCGGCGAAGGCCTGCTTCAGATCCCAAATGATATCCTCGGCGTTCTCGGTACCGATGGAAAGACGGATCGTAGAGGGCGTGATGTTCTGCTCGGCGAGCTCCTCGGCAGAGAGCTGGGAGTGCGTGGTGGTAGCCGGGTGTACGACGAGCGACTTGACGTCGGCCACGTTGGCGAGCAGCGAGAACACCTGCAGATGATCGATGAACTTCCAAGCTGCCTCCTGGCCACCCTTAATCTCAAAGGTAAAGATCGAAGCACCGCCACGGGGGAAGTACTTCTGATAGAGCTCGTGATCGGGGTGCTCAGGCAGGCTTGGGTGGTTCACCTTGGCGACATGGCTGTCACCAGCCAGGAACTCAACGACCTTCTTGGTGTTCTCGACATGACGGTCAACGCGCAGCGACAGAGTCTCGGTGCCCTGGAGCAGGACCCAGGCGTTGAACGGGCTGATGCAGGCGCCCTCGTCACGCAGCAGGATAGCGCGGACATAGGTTGCGAAGGCGGCGGGACCGGCAGCCTCGGCAAACGAAACGCCGTGGTAGGAGGGGTTGGGCTCGGCGATCTGGGCGTACTTTCCGCTCGCCTTCCAATCGAAGTTACCGCCGTCGACGATCACACCGCCCAGCGAGGTGCCGTGGCCGCCGATGAACTTGGTTGCGGAGTGGACGACGATGTTGGCACCATGCTCCAGCGGACGGAACAGATACGGGGTGCCGAAGGTGTTGTCGACGACAACCGGCAGACCGTGCTTCTTGGCGATCTCGGAGATGGCGTCGATGTTGGGGATGTCGGAGTTGGGGTTGCCGAGCGTCTCGAGATAGACGACCGTGGTGTTGTCCTTGATGGCGCCCTCGACCTCGTCCAGGTTGTGGGCATCGACGAAGGTGGTCTCGACGCCAAACTGGGAGAGTGTATGCTCCAGCAGGTTGTAGGAGCCACCGTAGATGGTCTTCTGAGCCACCACGTGGTCACCGGCCTGGGCAAGAGCCTGCAGAGTATAGGTGATGGCAGCAGCACCGGAGGCGACGGCGAGACCTGCCACGCCACCCTCGAGCGCGGCGATACGGTCCTCGAAGACGCCCTGGGTGGAGTTGGTCAGACGGCCGTAGATGTTACCAGCATCGGCAAGACCAAAGCGGTCGGCGGCGTGCTGGGAGTTGCGGAACACATAGCTCGTGGTCTGGTAGATAGGCACGGCGCGGGAGTCGGATGCGGGATCGGCGCTCTCCTGGCCAACGTGAAGCTGCAGGGTATCGAAACCAAAGGTGTGCTCGGGGTTGTTGATGAACTGGCTCATGATGATCTCCTTGATCGAACGAAAGTAAATAAAAAAAGAAGTAAGTCGCTGTCTCCTGATCACGCCGACGGGCGCAAACAGGAGCCCGGCATTCGTCTTGGTAAGCAGTTCATATGCGGTCCTCCTTTTGACATCCCGGTTCCGTGGTCGGCTTAATTACCTACCGCCTTTGTGTGTTTTGAATAGTACGGGCATTGTTTCGCTCGGTCAATCACTTAAAAGCGCTAACCTGTTATCGGTTTTTTAGATAGCTATCGAAAGGACGGGCACCGATGACCCTCCAGCAGCTTCGTTTTCTTATCGCCGTGGCAGAGTCCGGCTCAATCAACGCCGCAGCTCAGCGCCTCTATACCGCTCAGTCCAACATCTCAAACGCCGTCAAAAGCCTAGAACAAGAGCTCCATCTGGAGATCTTTACGCGCTCCAGCCGCGGCGTCACGCTCACCAACGACGGCACCGAGCTTTTGGGCTATGCGCGCCAGGTCGTAGAGCAGGCCGACATGCTCGAGGCACGCTACGAGGACGGTGGCACCCCGCAAGCCCGCCTCGCCATTTCCGCCCAGCACTACGCCTTTTCGGTCGAGGCCTTTGTCAACGTAGTCGAGCGCTGCCGCGACAGCAAGTTCGAGTTCATCATGCGCGAGACCACCACATCGCAGATCATCGATGACGTCCGTGCGTTTCGCAGCGATATCGGCATTCTGTATCTGGATGACTTTAACGCCCGCGTTCTGCAGAAGGCCTTCGCCGATGCCCGCGCAAGCTTCCATCCCCTATTCGACGCGACGGTCCACGTCTTCGTTAGCGAGCGCCACCCGCTCGCACGCCGCCCGCAGCTGTCCCTTGCCGACCTCACGCCCTATACGCGCTACAGCTTTGAGCAGGGAACCTCAAACTCCTTCTATTACGCCGAGGAACCTTTTAGCTATATCCCTTGCGACCGCAACATACGAATCTCGGACCGCGGAACACTTACTAACTTACTTATCACGTCGAACGGTTACACCCTGTCGACCGGTGTCCTCTCCAATGAAATGCAATGGGGCATGGCATCGATCCCGCTAGCAGACGCCCCAACGATGCACGTAGGCTATATCATGCACGACGAGCGCAAGCCCTCTCCCCTCTTGCAGCAATACCTCGACGAGCTCAACCGCATCATCCATGCCAACTAACAGTCGGAAGACGGGGTAGAAATCGTAGATTGCTGGCCCCCGGCGGGCATGGCGCTACAATGGTCACTCACATGAAATGCACTCAACGAAAGGAAGCCCGTGAAGGTCATCATCTACACCGACGGCTCGGCCCGATCAAATCCGGGACGCGGCGGCTACGGCGCCGTGCTCAAATACACCAACCCCGCCGGCAAGACCTTCACCTCCGAGCTTTCGCGCGGCTACGCCAAGACCACCAACAACCGCATGGAACTCATGGCGGTCATCGTGGCGCTCGAGGCGCTCAACCGCCCTTGCGAGGTCGAAGTCCATTCCGATTCGCAGTATGTCGTCAACGCCTTTAACAAGCACTGGATCGACGGCTGGAAAAAGCGCGGATGGAAAACCGCCAACAAGCAACCCGTCAAGAACCGCGACCTGTGGGAGCGCCTACTCACCGCCAAAAGCAAGCACAAGGTTGAGTTCATCTGGGTTAAGGGTCACGCCGGTCACGAGCTCAACGAGCGCTGCGATGAGCTCGCCACCACGGCGGCCGACGGCAGCAACCTCGATATCGACGCCGGCTTTAACGAGAGCGACCTGTAATAGCGTTTTCGCGCAGCTTTATATCCCCACGCGCTACACTCATCCTGTAGACCAAACAACGCAAGGGGGACGTATGCTGCGCATCGCGACCATCGGCACATCCATGATCACAGACGACTTTATCCAAGTCGTCAACGCCAACGACCAAGCCGCGTTTGTGGGCACGCTTTCACGCGATGCCAATCGCGGTGCCGCCTTTACCGCCGAGCGCGGTGGCGAGCGAAACTTTACTTCACTCGATGAGCTCGCGGCAGCCGCCGACGTCGACGCCGTCTATATCGGCAGCCCTAACGCGCTTCACTACGAGCAGGCCCTTGCCTGCATCGCCGGTGGCAAGCACGTCATCGTCGAGAAGCCCTTCTGCGCCACCGAAGCGCAGGCGCTGGAAGTCTTCCGCGCTGCCGAGGCAGCAGGTGTCGTGGCCCTCGAGGCCATGCGTCCCCTCCACGACCCCGCCTTCCACGCCATCGAGGACGCCCTGGGCGAGATCGCCCCCATCCGCCGCGCCTCATTGCGCTTTGGCAAATATTCCTCGCGCTACAACGAGATTCTCGCGGGACGCGCCACCAATATCTTCGACTGCAATATGGCATCGGGTTCCCTCATGGACATTGGCGTCTACACCGTCGAGCCCATGGTCGAGATTTTCGGCATGCCCTCCGGCCTTACGAGCATGGCTACTCTGCTCGACCCCGCCACGCGACAGCTCACGCACGGCCCCATCGACGGCTGCGGTTCCATCCTCGCCAGCTACGGCGGTGGCCGTATCTCCGTCGAGCTCGCGCACTCCAAAATAACGAATGACCTGCTGCCCTCGCAGATCGAAGGCGAGCGTGGCACTATCCAGATCGACCATCTGTCCACGCCCCGCAACGTCCGCATCGACTATCGCGGCGACGTCGTACGCGGCTCGGCGACCGAGGCACCGCGCGAACAGGGCGACAACGGCCGCGTGCTCGACCTGCCCAAATCGAGCAACACTATGGAATACGAACTCACAGACTTTATCACCGCCATCGGCGGCATCGATAACGTTAAGGAAGAGATTTGGGAGACCCCGGCGGGACGCCACGAGCTTGGCCACTACCGCGATGTCACACTCGTCTCACTGCGCATCATGGATGCCGTGCGCCAGCAGGCCGGCATAACCTTCCCGGCCGACGCAGGCAAGCAGGCATAGCGATGGGCCTCTTCGATACGTTCTTCTCCAGTGTCACCGGCGGCAGTCGAGAGCCTCAAAAACCATCAAACGTCGAGCTCGAGCTGCGCCGCAGGCTTACTGTGCTCGCAAGCGACGGGGCCACTCAAGACACTCCCCTGCGCTATTTCCTGCGCTGGGCGGGGCAAGTCCAGGGCGTTGGCTTTCGCTTTACCAACACCAACCTCGCGCAGGCACGCGCGCTCACCGGCTGGGTGCGTAACATGGAAGACGGCTCAGTCGAGATGGAGATACAGGGAGCTCCGGCAAATATCCTATCTCATCTCGAGGCGCTTCATGCCTCCTACGAGCGCATGGGAACGCGTTTTCGCCTCGTAGACGCCCAGGCCCGAGCCCCACTTACCAATGAAGACGGTTTCATGCCTCGTTATTAGTATTGTGTGCTAAATACGGTATCATTTACCTACGACCGTTGATAGAAAAGAGGCGAGGCGCATGGCGGTGCAAAGAAGGAATACCAAGCAGCGAAAGCTGGTTCTTGACGCCGTGCGCCAAAGCTATAACCATCCCACCGCCGACGAAATCTACAACGCCGTGCGCGAACAGGATGACAAGATCAGCCGCGGCACGGTCTACCGCAACCTCAATCTCTTGGCCGACGCCGGCGAGATTCTCTCCATCAAGACGCCGGGCGGCAGCCGCTTCGATCGCACGATCGAGCCGCATGCGCATATCATCTGCACCTCATGCAGCCGCGTCATCGACGTACCGCTCCCCTTCGATGCCCAGCTCGACGCCAAAGCGTCCGAGCAAATCGGCTGGCACGTCACGTCGCACTACACCATCTTCGAGGGTCTCTGCCCCGACTGCCGGTAGATGTTTGGGACATGCCTTAAAATCCACCTTTCCGCACTCTGCAGCAAAAAGTAGATTTCTAGGCATACCCCAAATATCTACTCGGCGAGCAGGCGATGCAGCTCCTCTTCGACCGTGCGCGCGTAGCGGACACGGTCGTTGATGCCGCGCATGGTGGGGTTGCAGCTCTCCATCAGATAGGGACGGCCCACGACGTTGAGCATGTCGCGATCGTTCTCATTGTCGCCAAACGCCATCATCTCATCGGGCGAAATCCCCAGAGCGCGACCGTAATCGGCAAGCGCGGAGCCCTTGCCCGAATCAAAGCCGATAAAGTCCGTCCATTCGGTTCCCGATGTCATGACATCGACTCGATCACTAAAGTGGCGCTCGAAATACTCCAGCGCCGCCGGCTGCTCCGCCTCGGGCGTCTGGAAGGCGATCTTAATGACATCCTCGTCAATGTCTTCGGGACGGTCGACTACCGCCACATCACAATGGACCTCATAACGCAGGTGGTCAACAAACGCATCGTTGCCGCTCATGGTGTAGAGGTGTCCCTCGCACGAAAGGGTCACGTCGGCATGGGGGTAGGCGACCACGGCATTCGCGATATCCATGGCCAGGCCACGCTCCATAGAACGCTTGACCACGGCACGCCCCTCGCTCATGACCAGGGCTCCGTTTTCGCATACATAGGCGAGTTCATCGGCCACCGGGGCAAACAGATAGCGCAAGCTCGCATATTGACGGCCGCTCGCCGGCATAAACACAATACCGCGACGATGCAGCTCATCAATGAGCTCAAAGGCCTCGGAACGCGGCTCGCGCTCCCCCGGATGCAGCAACGTGCCGTCCAAATCGCATGCAATCAGCTTGATTCCCTCAAGACCCATATGCTTCCCCCAAAGCCTCCTATCAACAGCAAGACGGACCTTGATCGGTCACCCCTCAAAGCCCGTCTTGCGCATACGCGCGCTTAGTCGCGCGTCTTTTTAACGATGGTAAAGTCCGGAGCCATGCTCACGACAACATCGGCCGCGCTCGACGCAAAGCGTCGACCCGCATCGAGCTCGTGCGAAACAATCGAGATTCGAGCTCCCTCGACGCCGCGAAGCATACGGCCCAAAACCGGCTGCACCGGCGTATACATGCGCACGGTATGCTCATCCGAGTCACCCCGGAAGAGCGGCGCATGCATGTTGCCGATCTCCCAGCACGCATGCGCGAGCGCAATCGGATCCATGCGATCGACTTCGACCAAATAGACCTCGGCGCTGCGCAGGCGCACGACAACCACCAGGGGCACCACGCCCGAACGGTCAATGGCGAGCACGTCGCCGTCGACAAGACGACCGCCGTCGGCAGTATCCAGCCGAACATCAATCGTGCGCCCCAGCTCCGTCACGCCCACAAACGCGCATACATCAGCCTGATCCCAATCGAGCAGCAACTCGTCAACTTCAAAGACACCGCCCAGCTCCCGGCGAAGCAGGAGTTCATAGGACGGATCGTTGAGATTTCCCAAGCATGTCGTCGAAATCAAGCGTTCAGGCATACTCTAGCCCTCAACCTCGACGAGCTCGATATCAAAGTTGAGGTCCTTGCCGGCCAGCTCGTGGTTGGCGTCGAGCGTCACGGCCTCGGGCGTTACGTCGATGACCACAGCGGGGACGGGCACACCGCTCGGCGTAGACAGGAAGAGCTTCATGCCCTTCTCGATCTGCTCGATGTTGGGAACCTGTTCGGCCGGGAAGGTCAGGACCATCTCGGGGTTGTGCTCGCCGTAGGCATCAGCAGCAGGAATGTGCACGGTCTTCTTCTCGCCCACCTGCATGTCGACAACAGCGGCGTCGAAGCCCTTGATCATCTGGCCGGCGCCACAGGTGAACTCCAGCGGCTCGCCGCGATCGTAGGAGCTATCGAACTGCGTGCCGTCGTCGAGCGTGCCACGATAATGGGTCTTGACCTTCTTGCCCTGGTTGGACATGGAAACCTCCGTATATAAGGGCGGCGCACAACGCAAGCCGCCGTGAACATATGGCGCTAACTATACCCTAGTCATACAATTCAAAGACAGTTTGCAAAGAAACGCTGCAACCGGAGGAACTATGGCATATCCCGTATTTGACCTACACTGCGACACCGCCGACCGCATCGGCTGGGCCACGCTCGATCTCGACCTGCGCTTTACCGCCGGCACCGATGGTTATTTCCCCGGCGACGAAACGCATCCGCAAGATTTCGACCTCATCGAGGGCAACGCCTGCGCCATCTCGCTCGCAAAGATCGGCAACACGCCGTGGGCACAGTGCTTCGCCACGTTTGTCCCCGACGAGATTCCCACCGCCCACGCCGCGCGCTTCCAGGCGCAGATCATGGCGCACATGAGCGGCCAGGCAATGCTCAACCACGACCGCATGGTCAACGTACGCAGCGCCGCCGACATTCGCCCTGCGCTCAAAGACGGCAAGGTCGCCTGCATCCACACCATCGAAAACGCCACGTTCTTTGCCGAGGACCCCGCGCTGATCGAGGTGCTCAAGAGCCTGGGCGTACTCATGTCATCACTCAGCTGGAACGCGCAGGGGCCGCTCGCGAGCGGCCACGACACCCACGCCGGCCTCACCGCCGCCGGCATCGAGGCCCTTACGCAGATGGAGCACGCCGGCATGGTGCTCGACGTCTCCCACCTCAGCGATGAGTGCTTTGACGAGGTTGTCGCCCACGCCACGCGCCCCTTCGTCGCCAGCCACTCCAACTCCCGCGCGGTTTGCGGCGTCAAGCGCAACCTCACCGACGACCAGTTCCGCACCATTCGCGACATGGGCGGTATCGTCGGCCTCAACTACTGCAGCGAGTTCCTTTCCAACGACGCAACCGACAAAACCGCCGCAGACGTCACCTTCGACCAGCTAGCGGCACATATCGAGCACTGGCTCGACCTGGGCGGCGAGGACGTCATCGCACTCGGTGGCGACTGGGACGGTGCCACGGTGCCCGCCTTCCTCTCCGATGCCAGCATGATGCCCGAGTTCCAGAACATGCTCTCCAAGCACTTTGGCAAGACCGTGATGCAAAAGCTCTGCAGCGACAACGCGCTTGCCTTCTTTGAGCGTTATTAATTTCACATCCCTTGAGCGGGCCGGCATGCCGAACGGTCGACATGCCGGCCCGTCCCCCAATCCAAAGGACCGCTTTTGACGCAGCAGTTTACGATTTCCGCATCCCGACCGGATGGGACGCCCATCCCCGTCGTCGTTACCAAAAAGTGCGTCAAGAACTTCAACCTACGCGTCACTTCGAGCGGTGAGGTCCACGCCAGCGCACCGCTCGGCGCCACCCGCGAGCGTATCGAAGCGTTTGTGAAGCGCAACAGCGCCTGGATTATCAGCCGACTTGCCCAGCGCGAGCAGCGTCAGACGACGGCACGAGAGCCGCTCAGCCCCTCGTCCATCATTGCACTTTGGGGCAAGCCCATCACGGTACAGGATGCACTCGATCACAACTTTGCATCACCCGCACCGCGACCCAAACAGGCCACCTTCGCAAGTTTTATGGGTACCGATGAATCGGACGAAGGCCCACAGGCCAAGCGGCACGCAATCCTCGACGGCCTAACGTCCGATGAGCTCCAAGCCCGTATCGACCAGCTCTATGCAACCGAGGTCACCACGGCGCTGTACGATATGGTGCACGCGTACGAAATCGCAATGGGCGTCACCGTGGCCCGCGTCTCCGTGCGCAGCATGAAAACGCGCTGGGGATCATGCACGCCCAAGACCGGCGCCATTCGCATCGCACGCGAACTTGCCGCCTATCCTGCCGAATGCCTCGACATGGTTGTCGCCCACGAGCTCGTCCACTTGCTCGAGCCAAGCCACAATCAGCGATTCCACGCCCTGCTCGACACGTACTGTCCCAACAATAAAGCTCTGTCGCAGCGGCTCAAGCAGCCACCCCTCAACAAGCTCTAGCGTCGACTAGCGCACGCGCTCGATCTCGACGCCGCAGCTTGCCAGAGGCAGGCCAACAGGAGCCCACGGCTTATCGAGCTTTATGCGCACACCAAGCAGCGAGGAATAACGGCGCAGCAGCATCTGGGCTGTCCCCTCGGCTGCCGCCTCGATGAGCTTAAACGTATGCTCGCGCAGATAGCCATCGACATCGTGGCACACCGAGCCGTAGTCAATCGAGGCATCCAGGTTATCGTGCTCCCCCGCCGCGCGCAGGTCGGCATAGAGCACCAGAGAAACGATGAACTTCTGACCCAGCGCATTCTCCTCGGGATACACGCCATGGTTGGCAAAAACCTCAAGGCCGTCAATGACAATGCGATCGGCATGGCGCAGATCGTCATAGCTCACGTGAGACACCGCCGTTGCGGTGGATATTTCGCCCCTTCCACGGCGAGCGAGCTCGGCGCCTTCAGTCTTGGTTGCATTCTCGGGCAGTTTCTTGTTACTCAACGCGATCGTCTCCTTCGTTTAGAACCCCGACCGCGCAAACTAACTACACGCGAATCGACAGGTTCTTTTTATCATCGCTCCAGTTGCAAGCGTTGCGCGCGGGGCATGCAAAGCAGGCACGCGACGCTTTGTCGGCTGCATAGAGCAGACGCTCAAGCGGTTGGCTGTTCACGCGCAGCTTTCGATGGCCCAGAATGGCCGTCTTAATGGCTGCGGCATCGGCCGGCTCAAACGCCACGTCATCGGGCATGCCGCCGAGAATCGCATCAGCGACGCGTTCGCTTGCAACATCATGGGATATACCCGATTCATACTGTTCATCTTTGCCGATATCGTGAAGAAGTGCCGTGGCGTAGATGACCTCGCGGTCAAATTCGAGCTGCTCCTCGAGATTCTTGATCCACATAATGCGAGCGACATCGAGCAGATGGTCAATACCGTGGCGGCAGAAGATGCGCCCCGATTCCAACTGTACGATGTTGCCCAGGTGCCGCCGGAACAGCCCGTTGGCACAAATGTAATCAATGCGAGGCATGGCACCAAAGGGGGCCAGGCCCGAAGCCATAAAGCCGCGACGCGACGTCCCCTCATCGGTCTTCGATGTAAAGTCGTTGACGACTCTCATGGTTAGCGGCCCAGCATCCTAAAGAACCGCTCCTCGAGCGCGGGATCGGTCTCAAAGACGCCGCGGCGAGCGAGCGTCACGGTCTTGGTGCCAGGCTTTTGCACGCCGCGCATGGTCATGCACATATGCTCAGCCTCCATGAGCACAATCGCTCCCTGGGGAGCGAGATACTCCATGAGGGCATCGGCAACCTGTGCGCACAGCTGCTCCTGCAGCTGCAGACGACGGGCGTAGACCTCAACCGTGCGGGCAAGCTTAGAGAGCCCTGCGACACGGCCGTTGGGGATATAACCAATGGCGGCCTTGCCATAAAACGGCAGCAGATGATGTTCGCACAGCGAGTAGAACGTGATGTCGCGCTCGATAACCAAGTCGTTCGAAGCGACGGCAAAGGTTTTGGACAGGTGCTCCTCGGCACTCTGATCCATACCGCCGGCGATCTCACCATACATACGGGCAACGCGCGCCGGGGTCTCCAGCAGGCCCTCACGAGTTGGGTCCTCGCCTATGCCCTCAAGCAACAGCTTAATGGCGGCCTCGACTTTTTCCTGATCGACCATCTGGGCCTCACTTTTCCGATTTCACGTTCGCGCTATGGTACCACGCCCTTTGGCATCGGCCACAAGCTACATAGTATGGGTCGAATAGACCGGATCGTCCCGCCAAAGCTCCACAGCGTCGCAAAGCGCAACGCCCTCACGCACAGCGCGGTCGCGCGTAGCGTTCATATCGATCACACGCTGGTTACTCGAGCCTCTAAAACGCAATGAGATATCGTACAGATCCTGAACGAACGGGCCGTCCACCAACATGTCGAGGCAGGCCAGGATACGGTTCGTCACCTCGGTATGATGACGGCCACCCGGCATAAGCTCCTCGAGCACGTCGCCGGTAAAGCACCAAATAGTCTTCCCCGACCCCGATGGATAGGCCGCGCGAACACGCTCGACAAAATCAACGAGTCCCGCCTGGTTCTCAGGTTCCATGGGCTCGCCGCCCAAAATTGTCAGACCGTCGTTAAAGGGATGGTCGAGGCTCTCGATAATCTTGTCCTCGACGGCGCGATCAAAGGGCTCGCCCGCAGCAAAGTCCCACGCGACAGAGTTAAAACAATTCTTGCACCCACGACGGCACCCACTCACAAACAGAGAAGTACGGACGCCTTCTCCATCAGCAATGTCGAAATACTTAATGTTCGCGTAGTTCATAGGTAACTCTCCTGGGAGGCCGGGACATATCATCCCGTCCTCAAACATTCTCGGCCTTCGGCCTGCGAAACTGCGGGCGGGACGATATGTCCCGGCCTCATGCAAAGGGTAACTCAATGAACGAAGTGAACATCGAGCATAGGGTTCGAGGTCCAATAGAAACTGGGTTGCGGCTCAACCGCCATCGCAAGTAAATCGCAGCTGCAGCTCGAATTATTTCCGCTAAGAACTTCGAGGAGTGAGCAGACCGCATGCTGCATCTCAGCTACATCAACTTGGCTGAACCGAGAGGGCCGCTTGGGCTTTTGCTCGATATGAGTTCCGCACGCAAAGAAGGCCACTTAATGTGGCCTTCGTCTTGCGCAGGACTGTCCGAAATAGCGAGCAAATGCCCAAGCGGCCCTCTCGGTTCAGCCCCGGAGCGGTATTAGAGATGCAGCACGCGGTCGCGGATCTCCTCGGTTCGGCCCTGGTTCCAGAACTGGGTACCGATGTAGCCGCACGTACGACGAGCGACGTTCATCTTCTCCTGGTCGCGGTTACCGCAATTGGGGCACTCCCACACCAGCTTGCCGTCATCCTCGACAATCTTGATCTCGCCGTCGTAGCCGCACACCTGGCAGTAGTCGCTCTTGGTGTTGAGCTCGGCGTACATGATGTTGTCGTAGATGTACTGCATCACGCGAATGACAGCCTTGAGGTTGTCCTGCATATTGGGAACCTCGACGTAGGAGATAGCACCGCCCGGCGAAAGCTGCTGGAACATGCCCTCAAACTTGAGCTTGTCGAATGCGTCGATCTCCTCGGACACATGGACGTGGTAGCTGTTGGTAATGTAGCCCTTGTCCGTCACGCCCGGGATAATGCCAAAACGGCGCTGCAGGCACTTGGCAAACTTGTAGGTCGTCGACTCAAGCGGGGTGCCGTACAGCGAGAAGTCGATATCGCTTTCGGCCTTCCACTCGGCGCACTTGTCGTTCATGCGCTGCATGACGGCCATGGCAAACGGCGTGCCTTCCTTCTCGGTGTGGCTGTGGCCCGTCATGTACTTGACGCACTCATACAGGCCGGCATAGCCCAGGCTGATGGTGGAGTATCCGCCCACGAGAAGCTTGTCGATCGTCTCGCCCTTCTTCAGACGAGCGAGGGCGCCATACTGCCACAGAATCGGTGCGGCGTCAGAAAGCGTACCCATCAGGCGCTCATGACGGCACAGCAGGGCACGGTGGCACAGCTCAAGGCGCTCGTCGAAGATCTTCCAGAACTTGTCCATGTCCTGATGCGAGCTCAGCGCGACATCGGGCAGGTTAATGGTCACAACGCCCTGGTTAAAGCGACCATAGTACTTGGGCTTGTTCGGGTCGTAGTTCAGCGCGTTGGCAACATTGTTAAAGCCGTTGCCCGAGCGGTCGGGCGTCAAGAAGCTGCGGCAACCCATGCAGGTGTAGCAGTCGCCGTTGCCGGCGGTCTCGCCCTTCGACAGCTTGAGCTCGCGCATCTTCTTCTCGGAGATGTAATCGGGCACCATGCGCTTGGCGGTGCACTTGGCAGCCAGCTGGGTCAGGTAGAAGTACGGGGAATTCTCGTGAACGTTATCGTCCTCGAGTACATAGATAAGCTTGGGGAATGCCGGGGTAATCCACACGCCGGCCTCGTTCTTAACGCCCTCGTAGCGCTGGCGAAGCGTCTCCTCCACGATCATGGCAAGGTCGTGCTTCTCCTGCGGCGTACGGGCCTCGTTAAGATACATAAAGACCGTCACGAACGGCGCCTGGCCATTCGTGGTCATAAGGGTCACGACCTGATACTGAATCGTCTGGACGCCGCGACGGATCTCGTCACGCAGGCGATCCTCAACAACCTCGCGGACCTTTTCGGGAGATGCGGAAACGCCGAGCTCCTCAAGCTCGCGAGCGACCTCGCCGCGAATCTTCTGACGGCTCACCTCAACGAACGGGGCGAGATGGGTCAGCGAAATAGACTGGCCGCCGTACTGGGAGGAAGCAACCTGGGCGATGATCTGCGTCGCGATATTGCAGGCGGTCGAGAAGCTGTGCGGCTTCTCAATTAGCGTGCCCGAAATAACAGTGCCGTTCTGGAGCATGTCCTCCAGGTTCACCAGATCGCAGTTGTGCATGTGCTGGGCAAAGTAGTCGGAATCGTGGAAGTGGATCAGGCCCTCATTATGGGCGTCCACGATCTCCTGGGGCAGCAACACGCGCTGGGTCAGGTCCTTGGAGATCTCGCCGGCCATATAGTCGCGCTGAACGGAGTTGACGGTCGGGTTCTTGTTGGAGTTCTCCTGCTTGACCTCTTCGTTATTGCACTCGATCAGCGACAGGATCTTGTCATCGGTCGTGTTCTTCTGGCGCTTCAGGCTCTGAACATAGCGATAGATGATGTAGTGGCGGGCAACCTCGTAGCAGTCGAGACGCATAATCTCGTCCTCGACCAAATCCTGGATCTCCTCGACCGAAACGGTGTGGCCCGCGTTCTCGCATGCCTCGGCGACGTTTTGTGCCGCGTAAATCACCTGACGGTCGGTTAGACGAGAGCTCTCCTCGACCTCCAAGTTGGCGGCGCGAATCGCATTGACGATCTTATCGATGTCAAAGACGACCTCGGTGCCGCTGCGCTTGATGATCTTCATCCTCTTGCCTCTTTCACGTCGTAGCCTCATTGCGCTTCAGAGCCAAACGATGCCCGGCAGGGCTTGCCCCTGTCTTGCGGCGCCGTCGCGCAATCTGTGTTCTCGATAAACCATAGGTCCTCATGCGGACAATCCTCGCGGCCGATCAAGCGGCTCAAAGGCGTGTCCAAATGGGGCGAATAAGGTCCTCGTTCTCTGTCCGCCATCTATCATACGACAAAGAGGCATCTATATCCTGTATTCTTTTTTTAGGTCAAACACAACATATAGTGTTTCAGCAGGTCAAGGCAATTAGTCATTTTGCAGACGCATTAAAAATGAGAGGTATTTGACAAGTCGGTAAAACGTTACCAACACGGCTACCTGCATGGCAGTTATAAAACGCCCTTAGTCAAGCCGCTGACAAATCCTACCAAAACCAAGCCGCTCACGCCAAAATAATCCAAAAGATTGCGCTTGACCAACATGTTGCGGTCACGCTCGGTCAGGACGTATGCAATCAGCCAGTGCCCCTACGGGATGCAAAGATCATCGCACGCGGATCTTAAGTTCAATATCTGGTGCCACATTTGACGACATAAAACAAAACAGCCCAGAGACATAGTCTCTGAGCTGCGAACATTTGGTGGGCGTTAGAAGATTTGAACTTCTGACCTCTTCCGTGTCAGGGAAGCGCTCTCCCCCTGAGCTAAACGCCCAAATGGAGCGGACAACGGGGCTCGAACCCGCGACCCCAACCTTGGCAAGGTTGTGCTCTACCAACTGAGCCATGTCCGCCTGCAAGGATTTAATATACGGGATGATCCACCCAAATGCAAGAACCATTTTCAAATAATTTGAAAAAAAGTTCCCGATACCGATGGCCCCCGCCTGCTTTGCCGTTCATTACATTGGAAGGACGGAGATCACGAGGAAATCACGAGGAAAGAGTCCCAGCAGCGAGCGGCGCCCCAGTGCCCCGCAGCGTCAACAAAAAACGCGGTTCGTTAGAACCGCGTAAGATAGTTGGAGCGGACAACGGGGCGTCCGCGCATCCGCTTCGCGGATCCGCACCGGCTTCGGCCGCCTGCCGGCGACCTCGCCAGCTCGCTACAAACGCTCCGCGTTTGCTTAACGCTCGCTCCCTCTCGGGTTCGAGCCCAGGCGATGAGTACAAAAAGCCCGGCTACCGTGGTAGTCGGGCTGTTGCGCTTGGAGCGGACAACGGGGCTCGAACCCGCGACCCCAACCTTGGCAAGGTTGTGCTCTACCAACTGAGCCATGTCCGCATATGTAAAACAAAACGGGCGCCGGAGCGCCCGGATGTTGCCTGGAGGCGAAGCCCGGATTCGAACCGGGGGTAAAGGCTTTGCAGGCCTCTGCCTTACCACTTGGCCACTTCGCCGAAAAAGGACCGCTTGAGACGGTCCGGAAATGCAATGGAGCGGACAACGGGGCTCGAACCCGCGACCCCAACCTTGGCAAGGTTGTGCTCTACCAACTGAGCCATGTCCGCTTGCGGATTATTAATTTACGCGAGTTGTCCTAAAGACGCAAGTACTTTTTTCAAAAAAGTTGCTCAAGGCAAGTTCATGCAGGTAAATAACGCCAAGCCAAGACCCTAAGCGCACGCTTCCAATGCCGAGCTAAACAGCTTCACCATCCGAACACGTGTGCCGGCGCCATCTGTACGACGGGCAACTTCCACATTATCGACGAGCATGCGCATGAGCTTGATACCGCGTCCGCGTTCCTCGGATGCCACCGGCTCGCTCGCCCCATCGATAGAATAGCCAGCACCCCGATCAAGCACCTCGAGCACAACACGGTCCCCATAGGCCTGAACCGTCAGGATGCAGCCAACACCGCCCGCATGGTCATATGCGTTACCCAACGCCTCCCCCAACGCCAATGCTACGTCATAGCGTTCATCACGCCTCAGGGGAAGCGATTCGAGGAGCTCGGCCACACGGTGCCGATAATACGGGAGATTCTCGATGCCTCGTTGCACTTCGACACTCTTGCTCCATCGCGGCAACTCTCCCACCGGAATGGCGGGAATCGACTCCCGCGCCGGGCCCGCGACATGGAGGATGTCGACAAGTCGGGCAATTTCCAAAAAGCGAACGACCTCATCGGAGGCGTTAACGAGCGAAAGCAGGCCCTCTCGCCTCATGAGCTCTCTGGCGCGCGTAAGCAAAAATGCCAAACCCGTCGAGTCGATAAAGCTCACGGCCTGGCAATTGATGACAACGCGGCGCACGCCCCGGTCGATCAAATTATCCAACCGTCGGCGCAGCACGGGCACCGAGGCGATGTCGACATCACCCGGTGGTGTCAAAACCGCTATGTCATTCCACTCATTCATACGACCATGGTTCCCCAAAAGAGCTCGCTCGATGCATACGTATCTGCAACCGCGCAGATTTTGCCCGTCAAACGTCGCGGCCTACGATCGACCCCGTAAAAATTCAAGGGAAACCAGCGCGATGTCATCGTCCAGCGCCGACTCGGTAAAGCGGTCAAGCTCGCTCAAGACCTTACCGCAGATTCCCGATACGCCCTCACTCGAAACAGAGAGCAAAAGGTCACGAAGGCGCTGCTCGCCAAAGAAAGCACCCGAGCGATCGCGCGCTTCAATCGTTCCGTCGGTATACATAAATAGCATGTCACCAGGAGCGAATGTAAACACGCCCGTCTCGTAGACCATGCTCTCAAAGGCACCGATCACGCCCGATTGGCACCCAAGGAGCTCCACTTCTCCCCCGCAGGTCTCGCCGCCGCCAAGCGGCGTCGACGACGGCCTAATGACCATAGTGGAAGGATGTCCCGCCGAGCAATAGGTAGCGCGGCCCGCCTTAAGATCGATCTTGGCGATAAACGCCGTCACAAACGTCTCGACCCTCGAAAAGCCCATGAGCATGCTATTGAGCGAGCGTGCCATACGGGCAGGCCCCGCACCCTCCCAGGCATAGGCCGTCAGCGCTGTCTTGACAAGCGCCGACATCGACGCCGCCTCGATTCCCTTGCCGGATACATCACCCAAAATCATAACGGCGCAATCGTCGGGAAGTCGGACAAGCGTATAGAAGTCACCACCGACCAACGCAGAATTCGTTGCCGATAGGTATACCGAATCGGTTGCAATGCCCGGAACGTCACCAAGCGAATTTCTCATGCCAATCTGAAGCGTCTGAGCGATATGACGCTCCTCGCGCTTTTGAGATTCGCCTTCATAAATCAGCTCAAAGTCATGCGCCAGATGCACCAGGTAGTCGTATTCAAGGTCGTCAATTGGTTCTTGGCTGCCATCACGGAGCAGCAAAGCGCGCCTCGTCGGCCCCTTGGCAACGTCGGCGGGAACGATTGCATCGTTGTTCCGCTGACCGCCGCCCTCCGAGCGAACGCGTCCCGCCTCGAAGCCGGAATCGACATAGAGGCCCTGGCACGGCAGGCCATGAGCCCTCAACCATCCGCCCATAGGCATGGATTCGTCGACGCGGGTCAAGCGCACATGCTTAAGATCATCAGCACTCGCACCGCCCAGCACCGACTGCCCAAAACCATCGGAAGCAACCCCCAAACGCGCAGCCGGTGCGGTGGTGGAAAAGAAGAGCGACTCAGGGTCTCCCGGCAGCGCCACGCGACTGCCGCCCTCAAAATCGATGACGTAGGTTTCGAGGCCTGCATCGTACTCGACGGGGCAGAAATGGCAATTGAGCACGGCGCAGATTTCGGACGATACCGCGCGCGAGGCGGAAACTGGATCATCGAGATAGGTAAACAACTCGTCGCGCAGCACATTGAGCGAGCGGCCAAGCTCTGCCGTACGACGCGAGCGCAGGCTCGATGCCATACCGACCAGTTGAATGGAAAGATAATCGCAGATGACCTCGAGCACGTTGACGTCATAGGCAAGAGGCGCCTGCGGGCGTCTCCAGCCGACCTCTAGCACGCCAAGGACCTGCGTGCCGTAAAACACGGGAAGGCAGATCTCGCTGCGGTATGGAGGCATGTCCTGAACGCGCAGTAGGTGCTTAGAGCGATTGTCCAGATCCATGAACATACCCGAGGCGACTCGATCACCCTCAAGATCCTGCTGAATCGACAAGCGGCAAGCGCGCGATTCGCGAAGCACATACGTCGGTATGCCCGCGCCATACGGCATGAACTCGGGTAGATAGCTATCCTGCAGTACCTTGGATACGCCTCGGAGCTTAAACCCGCCGCTCTCAGAAAAATAGATAGCGGCGCCCGATGCATCGAGCGTTCCAACAAGCTGATTCAAAACGGTATCGAGCAGGCTGGGAAGCTCATCGGAGCCAACGGTGCTCATAATGACCGAAAGCGTGCCCGAGAGGCGCTTATTCGCCACTCTGAGCTCCGACAGCGCACGCTTAAGCTGACGATCGTGGGAATACTGCTCTTCGATGCTGTGAAGCGCCACAAGGACACGCGGCGCACGGCGTCCAAAGATGCGCGGAGGCGTGACGGAACCCGCGCGAACCAGGACAGGAATAAAGGAACCGTCGCTCAGTTTGAGCATCAGCTCGCTCTCGGAGCCATCGGTCTCAAACGGCAGACGATGTTCGGTCGCACGCTCAAAGGCAGATGAGTACAGCACGTCTTTAACGTCACCATTGATGACGTCGGCGCGCTCCTCGCACATCAAGTCGAGCAAACGATTATTCACATGCAAAATGGTTCCGTCGAGCTCGCAGATGATGACCGCATCGCTCGTAATTTCGACCAACTGGGCAACGTCTGCCCACTCGTTGCGCTCAAGCGTTTCCATCGTGAACCTCACCGTCTATCGGTAACAAAAAAGCCTCCGAAGAGGCTTCTCAAATGCGATGGTGTCGGAGGCGGGACTTGAACCCGCATGACCAAAAAGCGGTCACTAGCACCTCAAGCTAGCGCGTCTGCCAATTCCGCCACTCCGACATGCTATGTTGTTGATTCGCGGTTCGTTTTGTTGGACCCGCGCGTTCAACGAGGAAGATAATAACCTATGATTCGAGAACTGTGCAAGCACTTTTTTGAAAAAAGTTTTCGAATTTGTGAATGCACAGGTAAATGGGTCCGTCCGGACCAAGACGAGGTTACTTTCCAACGCGTCCTCGGGCATGCGGCATAATTTTGATCCGCGCTTCGCGCTACAAAATAATGCCGCGCCCTGCGGAATGCGTTGGAAAGTAACCTCGTCTTGGTCCTAGGAGCACGTACTCCATGCACAGTTCTCAATCATGTTCTGGGGGCTGATACAAATTTGGTGGCTCGGCTTTGCCGAGCCCTTATGTGAGGAGGCCGGAGCTTTAGCTCCGGTCTCGCTCAATTTCTTATTAGATTAAGTGAGCGATCAGGGAATCGCACTTCCTCTGCCTCGTTAACGCAGGGCCCGCCCTGGTGTTACTTTTCAGAACACTCCGCAGGACGGAGGAAGCCCCGCAGCGCGTAGCGCGCAGCGGGGCTTCCGACATGTCCGAGGACGTTCTGAAAAGTAACACCAGGGCGGGCCCGGACAGATCACCGACTACAGGTCGATGTGCGATTCCTTGATCGGGAACGGCTCGGCGAAGTGGCACGCGCAGCAGTGGCCCGGGGCGACTTCCTTAAACTCGGGAAGCTTCTCGGAGCAGATGCCCTGCGCGATCGGGCAGCGCGTGTGGAAACGGCAGCCGGTCGGCGGATCCAGCGGCGACGGCGGATCGCCGGCAAGGATTATGCGCTTACGGGTCTTCTGGATATCCGGATCGGGAACCGGCACGGCAGACAGCAGCGACTGCGTGTACGGATGGTGAGGCTCGCTATAGAGCGTCTTCCAGTCCGAAACCTCGACCATTTTACCCAGATACATAACGGCAACGCGATCGGAGATATGCTGCACGACGGACAGGTCGTGGGCGATAAACAGATACGCGGTACCGAACTTGTCCTGCAGTTCCTTGAGCAGGTTCAGAACCTGGGCCTGAATGGACACATCCAGAGCGGATACCGGCTCGTCGCAGATGATCAGCTTGGGCTTCAGAGCGAACGCGCGGGCAATGCCGACACGCTGACGCTGACCGCCCGAGAACTCGTGCGGATAGCGGTTGATGTGCTCGGGGTTCAGACCGACGACGTCCAGCAGCTCGCGGACGCGCTCGATACGCTCCTCCTTGGTACCCACACCATGAATGGTCATAGGCTCGGAGACGATCTCGCCGATGGTCATACGAGGGTTGAGCGAAGCATAGGGGTCCTGGAAGATGAACTGCATCTCGCGACGCATATCCTTGATCTCGTGCTTGCTCATCTCGGCAACGTCTTTGCCCTGGAAAAACACTTTGCCTGCCGTCGGCTTGGTCAGGCGCATGATGGTGCGGCCCGTGGTGGACTTACCGCAACCAGACTCGCCGACCAGGCCAAAGGTCTCGCCCGGATAAATCTCGAACGAAATGTCATTCACAGCAGAGACGACACGCTTGGAGAAGCGCTTGGCGAACATGCCGGACTCAGCGGGAAACTCCTTAGAGAGGTGCTCGACCTTCAGCAGCGGAGTACGCTCGTTGGTATCTGCCATTACGCCTCGCCTCCCTTCTTGGAATCCTTGCGCGTACGGGACGTCTCAGGAGCGTTCTTGAGGAACTCGGGGTCACCGGAGTAGTGGCACGCAGAATAGTGGCCAGACTCGGTGACAACACGCTCAGGGCGCTGCTTACGGCACTTGTCCGTCGCATAGGGGCAGCGAGGAGAGAAGACGCAGCCCTCGGGCAGGTTCATGAGCGAAGGCGGGTTGCCGTGAATCGGCGTAAGCGGCTTCTTCTCTTCGATGGCCTGCTCCGGGATGGAGCGGATAAGGCCCCAGGTGTAGGGGTGGCGGCTCTCGTAGAAGATTTCCTCAGCAGTACCGAACTCGACGGGACGGCCGGCGTACATAACCATGATCTTATCGGCCATATCGGCAACGACGCCCAGGTCATGGGTAATCATGATGATGGCGTTGCCGTTCTTCTCCTGCATTTCCTGCATGAGCTCGATAATCTGAGCCTGGATGGTAACGTCCAGAGCAGTCGTGGGCTCGTCGGCAATCAGGATATCGGGATCACAGGCAAGAGCCATGGCAATCATGACGCGCTGACGCATACCGCCGGAGAACTGGTGCGGATACTCATTGACGCGCTTCTCGGGCTCGGGGATACCCACGAGGTCCAAAAGCTCGGTAGCACGCTTGAGTGCCTCCTGCTTGGAGTAGCCACGGTGCAGACGAAGGCCCTCACCCACCTGCTTGCCGATCTTATAGACCGGGTTCAAGGAGGTCATAGGATCTTGAAAGATCATCGCGATATCGTTGCCGCGAATGTGCTGCATCTCTTCCTCGGTCATCTCGAGGATAGAACGACCGCGATAGCGAACGTCGCCGCCCTCGATCTTCCCCGGAGGCATCGAAATAAGGCCCATGATGGTCATGGCGGTCACGGACTTACCGGAGCCGGACTCACCGACGACACCCAGGGTCTCGCCGCGATCGAGCGTGTAGGAGACACCGTCGACAGCGCGAACGACGCCATCCTCGGTGTGGAAATACATCTTAAGGTCATCGACCTCGAGCAGATGCTGGCCCTCGGGAACCGGCTGGTCCTTCAGGTCCACATAGTTCTTGTTCTTCTTCATCCTTATGCGTCCTTCATCTTGACGTCGAGGGCGTCGCGCAGACCATCACCCAGCAGGGTGAAGGCGAGCACCGTCGAGAGAATTGCCAGACCGGGCATGATCATCATCCAGGGAGCAGTCAGAAGATACTGCTGACCGTCCTGAATCATGGAGCCCCACGAAGGCGTAGGCGGAATAACGCCCATGCCGAGGAAGGACAGTGCGGACTCGGTCAGAATGGCGCCACCAATGTTCATGGTCGCGTAGACCACGATGGAGGCGACGGAGTTCGGGAAAATGTGACGCACGACGATACGAGCATCAGATGCACCCATCGCGCGCGCAGCGTCAACATAGTCGTTTTCCTTGACCGTCAAGATTGCAGAGCGGAAGACGCGAGCAATCGAAGGCCAGCCGAGAATACCGATGGCGATAAAGACGTTCTGAAGACCACGGCCGATAACGGCGATCATGGCGACGACGAACAGCACGTACGGGAACGCTAGGAAGATATCCGCACAGCGCATGATGATCGTATCCCAGATGCCGCCGTAGAAACCGGCCAGAGCACCCATGACCAGACCGATCAACGTGGAGATCGCAGTGGCCATAATACCGACGGAAAGCGAAACGCGTGCACCGTAGATAACGCGGACGAGGATGTCACGACCAAGGGCGTCGGTGCCAAACGGGTGCTCCGCACACGGAGCCAGCAGCGACGTCTGGGCCATGGTAGTCGAGTCGGAAGCCGTCGGCGAACCGAGCCAGGGCTTAGCCCACAGATCTGCGGTCAGGGCAACCACAACGACGATGATGATCCAGCAAACACCGATAACGGCGAGCTTGTTCTTACGAAGACGCTTGAAAGCGTCGCCCCACAGCGTGCGGGACTTGGCGGGAGCAGATGCGGCCTTGGTGGCGGTAGCCTGCTCCTGAGACTGAGAATCAGTTTCCTGCATGAGACGTACCTCCCTTAGGCCTTATCCGACGGACCGCCAAGGCGGATGCGCGGGTCGAGGAATGCATAGCTAATGTCGACGAGCAGGTTGATCACCATGACGACGACGACGATGAGCGTAACGCCGCCCATAACGATGGGCCAGTCACGCATGCTAATGGCGCGATAGACCTCATAGCCGATACCGGGCCAGTTAAAGACCGTCTCGGTCAGGATGGCGCCCGAAAGCATGCCACCGAAGTCGACACCAATATAGGTAACGACGGGGATGAGTGCATTCTTAAGCGCATGCTTGATGATGATCGCGCGATTGGAGAGACCCTTGGCCTTTGCCGTGCGGATGTAATCCTGGTTCATGACGTCGAGCAGCTGCGAGCGCATAATGCGGGCGGCGTAAGCGGTCGAAACCGAAGCCAGCGTAATGGTCGGGAGCACATAGTGCATCCAATCCTGATACTGAGAGCTGGAACCGCCGGCACCCGAAATCGGCATGGAGAATGCACCGCCCGTGGCGTCCTTGAGAATGACGCCAAAGAACAGCTGCAGCAACATACCGAGCCAGAAAGCCGGGACGGCAACGAGAATCGACGTGGTGAGCGTTACCAAAATATCCCAGAAGGAATAACGCTTAACCGCCGAAATGATACCCGCACCGATACCCATGATTGCCTCGAGCACGATGGCGCACGCGGCAAGTTTGACCGTATACGGATACTTCTGGGCAAAGATTTCCGTAACCGGCAGCTTGCGCTGATACGAATTGCCCAGATCGCCATGAAGCAGGCCGTTCATGTAATATAAGTAACGGTCCACGAGCGACGTTTGAACGGGGTCGCCGTTCTCGTCAAGGATCGCGTTGCCGTCCTCGTCCGACTGGACCAGGTGATAGCGGACGCGAAGCTGAAGCTCCACCTCGGGGGACAGAGCCTTGTCTCCACCGATCAGCTTGATCGGATCTCCCGGCACGATATTCTGGAGGGCGAACAGAATCAGCGTAACGCCCAAAAACACCGGGATGAACTGAAGCACACGTTTAACGATGTACTTACCCATACCACTCCCCTATCTAGGGATTAACCTAAATGGGATGCCGATCGCCAGACCGGCATCCCAAAATTACCATCAGCCAGTTTACCCCAGGTTAGGGAGAACTGTATGTTTCCCATGAGGTCTACGTAAATACTTGACCCTCACGGAAGCTGCAAACTCTTAGGCGAGCTCAGCGGTACCCAGCTCGGCGTGCTTCTGCGGATCGACATAGAGGTGCTTGATGCGATCGGAGCCGACGATGGTGTGCGTGTAGAACATCACCGGGATGACCGGGCAGTCGGCAGCAACCATTGCATCGGCCTCCTGCATCTTAGCGACGCGCTCCTCGTCGTCAACAATAGTACGAGCCTCGTCGACCTTGGCGTCGAACTCGGGGTTGTTGTAACCGGAGCGGTTGTCGCCACCGAGGGAATCAGAGTGGAACAGCGGATACAGGAAGTTGTCCATAATCGGGTAGTCGGCAATCCAACCCAGACGACCGAACTGATAGTTAAAGTTCTGGTACTGCTCGAGCAAGGCAGACCACTCAGGGGTTTCGGAGACAGCGGTAACGCCAACCTTGGCGAGGTCACCGATGATGGACTCCATGATCTCCTTGTGACCGCCGTCCTGGTTGTAGGAAAGGGTCACGCTAATGCCACGATCCCCGTTAGCGCCAGCGGGAGCAACCTTGTCGAGGTACTCGTTAGCCTTGTCGACATCGTAGGCGCAGAACTCCCATGCGCCCTCCTTGTAGCCATCGATACCCGGAGGAACAATGCCGTCGGCAGGGGTACGGGTACCCTTGAAGATGGTCTTGCAGATGGCCTCACGGTTGATGGCCAGGGAGATGCCCCTACGCAGGTCGGCGTTGTTGAACGGCTCGGCCGTGGTGTTGCAGGTCAGATAGTACGTGGAAGGCTCGGCGCCGAGCAGCATGCGCTCGCCGTCACCCATGGTGTAGCCGTCCTTGGACACGCCGCGATCCTTCTTGGCGGCATCGATCTGAGCAACGGGAACGTCGCAGACATCGAGGTTACCGGCCTGGAACTCCTTGTAAGCAGTCTCCATGTCCTTGATGACCTGGAAGTGGATGCCATCGATCTTGGCCTTGTCGCCATAGTAATCGTCGAACTTCTTGAGGTTGATCTCCTGACCATCCTCCCACTTGCCGTCCATCATGAACGGGCCGTTACCGACCGGTGCAAGATAGAAGCTCTTGACATCGGACTCGGCGCACTCGGGAACCGGGGCCAGAGCCGGGTGAGAGGCGACGAAGGGGAAGTCGGCGTAAGCGGAAGACAGCTTGACGACGAGGGTCTCATCGTCGGGGCAAGTAACACCGCTGAGCTCGGTAGCGTTACCGGCAAGCAGGTCGTCATAGCCCTCGACCATAGAAAGGTGATAGGAGACCTCGGAAGGGCCGTACTCGGTAGCGATGGCCGACTTGGTGTTGACCAGACGCTCCCAACCGAGCTTGAAGGACTTGGAGGTAACGTCGTCACCGTTGTGGAACTTGGCCTTCTTGATCTTGAAGGTGAACTCGGTGGCGTCGTCGTTGGCCTCAAAGGACTCGCAAGCCAGCGGAACGATCTCGCCCTTCTCGGCGTCATAAGAGGTCAGAGCATCAAAGAGCTGGTACTCGACCTGAGTGCCCTGGTCCTCCTGGACGTTATAGGGGTCGATGCAGACCGGGTTGTTGATGTAGAAGTTCAGCGTCGAACCGGACTCAGAACCGGAAGCGTCGCCGCCCTTCTTGCCGCATGCGGCAAGAAAAGCCATGGAGCTCGCAGCAAGGGTACCGCCGACAAAGGCGCGACGACCCATAACGGGCTGGTGGAACATAGAATCAGCCATGCCATCCTCCTTATGAGATAGGACAAAGTAAGTTCGGTCGGGCAACGTCAAGACAGCCCAATCGAACCATTCAAACGCGGTCCGCCGTTTTGGCTGGTTATACAAAGCGGACCAACGTATTGCAATACAGTAGCGCATTTTATGCACGATTTGGGGCTAATTCCGGTTAACGGTCGAGAATTTCTTTAGTTGGGCGAAGTATGTGGGGATATTTTGACTCTGTTACAAATATGTAAACAAAAAGGGTCCCGCACATGCGAGACCCATTGCAAACGTATATACGCCGATGCTTAGTAGCCCACGATGCCCTGCGGGAAGAAGAACATGCACAGCACGACGCACGCAGCAAACACGACAGCCATGATGACGGTCAGGCGGTCAAGGTTCTGCTCCATAACGCCTGTGGCTGAGCTGGAGTTATACAGCGAGCTGGCAATCATATCCGAAACGCCGGTACCCTTACCGGAATGCATCAGGACGAGAATCGTCAGCGCCACGGCAGAAACAGCCCAAACGACAAACAGAAGAATCTGGAACGGACCCATAGATAAGCTCCTTAATAGAACAATTCAAACTCCAGTACTGTACCACAATCCCCCGCTCTCCCCTACCTGCCACTCGGGGACGGGGCGGAAATGGCAGAAATACCAAAAAGGGGATTGTCCGATTGTGGACAACCCCCTTGCTAGAAAACGGTATTTGTTTTCTCTTAGGCCTCGGTGGCGAGCACGCGGCCCGTCATCTCGGCGGAAGGCTCCAGACCAGCCATGGTGAGCATAGTCGGGGCGATATCGGAAAGACGACCGTCCTCGATACCGGTGAGCTGTGCCTTCTCATCAACGATGATGAACGGCACGCGGTTGGTGGTGTGCGCCGTAAACGGATGCTTGGAACCGTCGGAAGCAACGTCAAACATGTGATCGGCGTTGCCGTGATCGGCGGTAATCAGTGCAAAGCCGCCCTTGGCGAGAATCGCCGGGACAACCTTGGACAGGGCATCGTCAACAGCCTCAACGGCCTTAACGGCAGCGTCGAAGACACCGGTGTGACCAACCATGTCGCAGTTCGCGAAGTTCACGATGTAGAAATCAGCGCGATCCTCGTTGATGGCGGCGACAAGCTTCTCGGTAACCTCGGGAGCGCTCATCTCGGGCTGCAAATCGTAGGTAGCGACCTTGGGGGAAGCGACGAGCACACGCTCCTCGCCCTCCTTGGGCTCCTCGATGCCACCGTTGAGGAAGAACGTCACGTGGGCGTACTTCTCGGTCTCGGCGGTGTGCAGCTGCTTCAGGCCATTGGCGGCGATAACGTCGGCCAGGACGTTCTCGGGGAACGTCTTGGGGAAGGCGACCTCGACGTCAAACGTCGGATCGTACTCGGTCATCGTCACAAAGTGCGAGAGCTTGATCTGCTCGCGCTCAAAGCCGTCGAACTCCTTGTCCGTGAACACGCGGGTCATCTGACGTGCGCGGTCGGGACGGAAGTTGAAGAAAATAGCCGCGTCGCCCTCGTGGATGCCCTCGTTGTGGGCAGCGAAGGGCTCGACGAACTCGTCGCCGCGCGGGTCCTTCTCGTAGTAGGCCTTGATACCGGCAACGGGGTCGGTATCAGCATCGGACGCGTTGACCATGACGTCGTAGGCGCGCTGGATGCGCTCCCAACGGTTGTCGCGGTCCATCGCCCAATAACGGCCCGAGACGGTGGCAACGCGAGCGTCGCAACCGGTCTCCTCGGAAATCTTGGCCAGGAAGGCGCAGAACTCACTCATGTAACCGGCACCGGACTGCGGGTCAACGTCGCGGCCATCCATGAAGGCGTGGACGCGAACGGTCTTGACACCATGCTCGGCAGCCATCTTGACCAGAGCCTCGACGTGGTTCATGTGGGAGTGAACGCCGCCAGGGCTCATAAGGCCCATGAGGTGGAGAGTCTTGCCGTCAGCCTTGACATCGTCCATGGCCTTGACGAAAACCTCGTTCTTGGCGATGGAGCCGTCCTTGATGGCATTGTTGATGCGCGAAAGCTCCTGGAACACGATGCGACCGGCACCGATGTTGAGGTGACCCACCTCGGAGTTGCCCATCTGGCCGTCGGGAAGGCCCACGTCCTCGCCCGAAGCACCGAGCGTGGTGTGAGGATACTTCTCGTACAGGCCATCAAGGAAGGGCGTCTTGGCAGCGGCGACGGCGTTCTCGCCATCAGCCGGAGCCAGGCCGCAGCCGTCCATGATAATCAGGAGCGCAGGAAGATGACGTTGTGCCATATGTCCTACTCGCCTGCCTTGACGACCATAGAGGCGAAGTCGGCAGCCTTGAGCGAAGCGCCGCCCACGAGGGCGCCGTCAACGTCGGGCTTGGCGACGAGCTCGGCGATGTTACCGGGCTTGGCGGAACCACCGTAGAGAACGCGGATGCCGTTGGCGAGCTCCTCGCCGAACATCTCCTTGAGGGTCTCACGGATAGCGCCGCAGACCTCCTGAGCGTCCTCGGCGGTAGCGGTCTTGCCGGTGCCGATGGCCCAGATGGGCTCATAGGCGACGACGACCTGCTTGGGGCAGGTGATCTCAAGACCAGCAAGGCCAGCCTTGACCTGGTTCACGACGTGCTCGACATAGGTGCCGGCCTCGCGGACCTCGAGGGACTCGCCGCAGCAGAAGACGGGAACAAGGCCGGCGGCAACGAGAGCCTTGGCCTTCTTGTTCTGGTCCTCGTCGGTCTCGTGGAAGTAGTCGCGACGCTCGGAGTGACCGATGATGCAGTAGGTGCAGCCAGCGGACTTGAGCATGTCGCAAGAGGACTCACCGGTGAAGGCACCCTTGGCCTCCCAGTACACGTTCTGTGCACCGAGGGCGATGGGGGCAGCCTGAATGCGGTCATGAACCGTGGTGATGTCGATGGTCGGAGGGCAGACGAGTACCTCGACGCCAGCCGGAACCTCGGGCAGAGCCTGAGCCAGCTCGTCGGCGAGCTTGGCAGCCTCGGCGACGTCGTTGTTCATCTTCCAGTTACCAGCGATAAGAAGGGTGCGTTTAGGCATCGAGAAGCGCCTCCACTCCGGGCAGGGCCTTACCCTCGACGAGCTCCATGGAAGCGCCACCGCCGGTGGAAATCCAGCTCATCTTGTCGGCCAGGTTGAACTTGTTGACAGCTGCGACGGAGTCGCCACCGCCGATGATCGAGGTGCAGTCGGCCTCGGCGACAGCCTCGGCGATAGCCTGGGTGCCGTGAGCAAAGTTGTCGAACTCGAAGACGCCCATGGGGCCATTCCAGAACACGGTCTTAGCGCCCTTGACAGCCTCGGCGTAGAGCTCCTCGGTCTTGGGGCCGATGTCCATGCCCTCACGATCGTCGGGAATAGCGTCGGAAGCGACAACCTCGGGAACAGCGTCCTCGCCAAAGTGATCGGCAACGCGGTTGTCGATGGGGAGCAGGATCTTGACGCCCTTCTCCTCGGCCTTCTTGAGCATCTCGCCAGCGCGCTCGACCCAGTCCTCTTCCTTGAGGGACTGACCGACGGTCAGGCCCTGAGCCAGGAAGAAGGTGTAGGCCATGCCGCCGCCGATGATCAGGGTGTCAGCGGAGTCGATGAGGTGATCGAGAACGCCGATCTTGGAGGAAACCTTGGAACCGCCGACGATAGCGACGAAGGGGCGCTCGGGCTCGGCGAAGATGCCGGTCAGCGTGTCGACCTCCTTCTCAAGCAGGAAGCCAGCGACGGCAGGCAGGTAAGCGGCGGGGCCCACGACGGAACCCTGGGCGCGGTGGGCGGTGCCGAAGGCATCGAGAACGAAGACGTCACCATAGGAAGCGAGCTTCTTGGCGATCTCGGGATCGTTCTTCTTCTCACGCTTATCGAAGCGGACGTTCTCGAGAACGAGAACCTTGCCCGGCTCGACGGCAGCGACAGCCTCGGCAGCCTTCTCGCCGTAAGTGTCGGCGACAAAGGCAACGTCGAGACCAGAGAGCTCGGCGAGCTTCTTGGCGACGGGCTCGAGGGACAGCTCGGGCTGGAAGCCGGTGCCATCGGGACGGCCGAGGTGGCTCATGAGGATGACGCGAGCGTTGTGCTCAACGAGATAGTTGATGGTGGGCAGGGCAGCCTTGATACGGGTGGTGTCGCCAACGACGCCATCCTTGATAGGCACGTTGAAGTCAACGCGGACGAGAACGCGCTTGCCGTCGACATCGATGTCGCGGACGGTCTTCTTGGTAAAGGCCATGTTTGCTTCTACCTTTCGTACGTGTCTGCCTCCCATTACGGCAGACGATTTCCTATAAAAAGGGCGCGACCCTAGGGTGTAAGCCCTATGAGGCCGCGCCCTTCTTTAGACGCTCAACGAGCTATTCGCTAAAAGCTAAATTAAGCAACGAACTTCTCGAAGTACTTGATGGTGCGGACCATCTGAGAGGTGTAGGAGTTCTCGTTGTCGTACCAAGAGGTAACCTGAACGAGGGTCTGGCCGTTGCCGAGGTCAGAGCACATGGTCTGAGTGGCGTCGAAGATGGAGCCGTGGGTCTCGCCGATGATGTCGGTGGAGACGATGTCGTCCTCGTTGTAACCGAAGGTCTCGGAGATGGTGGCAGCGTAGGCCTTCATAGCGGCGTTGACCTCGTCGACGGTGACCTTCTTGTCAACGACAGCGTAGAGGTTGGTGATGGAGCCGGTCGGCGTCGGGACGCGCTGGGCGGCACCGATGAGCTTACCGTTGAGCTCGGGGAGAACCAGGCCGATAGCCTTGGCAGCACCGGTGGTGTTGGGGACGATGTTGACGGCGCAGGCGCGGCTACGACGCTTGTTGCCCTTGCGCTGCGGGCCGTCGAGCGGCATCTGGTCGCCGGTCCAGGCGTGAATGGTGGTCATGATGCCGGACACGATGGGAGCGAAGTCGTTCAGACCCTTGGCCATCGGGGCGAGGCAGTTGGTGGTGCAGGAAGCAGCGGAGATGATGTTGTCCTCAGCGGTCAGCGTCTCATGGTTGACGTTGTACACGATGGTGGGCAGATCGCTGCCAGCCGGAGCGGAGATGACGACCTTCTTGGCGCCAGCGTTGATGTGGGCCTGAGCCTTAGCCTTGCTGGTGTAGAAGCCGGTGCACTCGAGAACGACGTCGACGTCGAGGTCGCCCCAAGGCAGGTTGTTGGCGTCGGCCTCCTTGTAGATCTTGATCTCCTTGCCGTCAACGGTGATGGAATCCTCGCCAGCAACGACCTCGTGATCGCGAGCATAGTTGCCCTGCGTGGAGTCGTACTTCAGCAGGTAAGCGAGCATATCGGGAGAGGTGAGGTCGTTGATAGCGACGATCTCGGAGCCCTCATGACCGAACATCTGACGGAAAGCCAGACGACCGATGCGACCGAAGCCGTTAATAGCAACCTTTACTGCCATTGTGTCTCCTTTCGTAAGGCCCCCGCGAGCTACAGCGCCCGCCGTTGAGGCCCACAAACTAACCACTCGCCTAATATACCTTTTTTTTGACTTGAATTTCACGAGAATGCTCGAAATTGAAAATCAAATTTACGTTAAAACGTTTTAAAGAGTAAAACAGCAGTTCAATCCCTATATAAGCAGTTTCGCTCAACTACCTGTTTGCTTCAATGAGCTTTTCAAGCCTCAAAACTCGATGGTAGAGGGCCGACTTCGACAAGGGAGGGTCAGCCATCTCCCCCAGATCGCGCAGTGACAGATCGGGATAGCGCTCGCGCAGGTCGCAAAAGACCGCCAAGGCGTCCGGAAGCGTGTCGCGCAAACCCCGCTGTTCGAGCTCATCGATCAACGCAAGCTGATGTTGGGCGGCACCCGCACTTCTGGTCTGATTGGCGAGCTCGGCATTCACGCGACGGTTCACATCGTTCTTAACCAACTTGACCGCGCGCGCCTCCTCGATCTCGGCAACGCTGCGCTTGGCACCAATCAGCTTTAGAAGATGCTCGATTTCCTCGGCGCTCTTAATGTAGACAGCAAAGGATCCGCGCCGCGCGTTAACGCGCGCATGGACCCCAATCTGCTCCAATAGATCGCAAAGCCCCCGGGCATACTGCTCGCCCTGCACCGCGATCTCCAAATGAAAGTCGCCGCGGGGATCGGCCACGAAACCGCCGGCGATGAGCGCGCCGCGGATGTAGGCAAGCCTGCAGCAGGGACGGGCAACGATGTGCCGGGGAACACCAGCGACGAGCCCTCCCCTGCGGTCGAGAATGCCCAGCAGCACCAGAGCCTTGTCCAGGTCGGGTTGATCGGGCAGGGTAATGAGATAGTTACGGACCTTATGCAAGACCGATTTACGAACGGTAAATTCCGTTTTGAGCTTAAGGATGCGATGCGTCAGTGTGATCATCGTGCGCGCGACGGCACCCGTCTCGGTCGCGACCGTCAAACGATACCGCCCGGAGCCGGCCAGCGAAAGTGTACCGCTCACACGCGTCAGGGCGGCAAGCGTCGACAAATCGCAGTATTCACATTCGGGTTCGCAGCGCGCGAGCTCGTCACGCACCTCGGCGGTAAACGACATGCAGGCCTATGCTTTCGTGTTGGCGCGCGACAGGTCGCGATGGAAAATGCTCACGTGATATTGGGCGCCTTCCAAATAACGTGCCGTGGCCTCGGCGATGGCAACGCTGCGGTGTTGACCGCCCGTGCAGCCGATGGCAATAGAAAGCTGTGGCTTGCCCTCCGCGATATAGCCAGGCATGACCGTATCGAGCAGCTGCGTCCAAGCCTTCCAGAACTCCTGGGTCTTGGGATGGTCCAGAACAAAGTCGGAGACTTTCTTATCGAGACCGGTCATGGTGCGCATCTCGGGATCGTAGAACGGATTGGGCAGGAAGCGAACGTCGATCATAATGTCCGCCTCAACGGGCATGCCGTGCTTAAAGCCAAACGAGAACACGTGAACGTCCATGAGCTGCTGGTCGGACAGCTCGGAGAACGCCATGCGCAATTTGTTGCGCATGGCAGAGGTGCGCAGGCGGCTCGTGTCGATGATCATATCGGCTCGATCGCGCACACCCTGCAGCTGCAGGCGCTCGCGCTGAATCGCATCGGCCGTAGTCTCCCCCGGCTTGGCAATGGGGTGGCGGCGGCGGTTTTCGCTATAACGACGGATCAGCACCTCGTCAGAGGCCTCGAGAAACACGATGTCACAGCTCATCTCGCGCTCCTCGAGCGCGGCAACGGCATCGAGCAGCTCATCGAACAAGCCCTGGCTGCGCAGGTCGCAGGTGACGGCAAGATGCCTGCCCACGCCCGTATTGATGCCGACGAGTTCGGCAAGCTGGGCGATCAGACGCGGAGGCAAGTTGTCGATGCAAAAATAGCCCATGTCCTCGAACACATGCATGGCCTGCGTTCGGCCCGATCCGGACATTCCGGTGATGATGACGATATCGGGGATGCGCTCCGAGCGCTCCGCCGCATCCATGGCATCTCCCTTTTGCATGTGTGCCTCCTAAAACAAGCGCGGGACCCGGCCAGCGGATCCCGCGCGATCAATTGCCTTTATTGAGTATACCGCCCCAAGCGGATACGAGGCCTGTCTTACGCCTCAAGCGCAGCCTTGAACCAACTTGTAATACTCGTGGGGTGCGTGATGGCGGTGCCGACGACAACGGCCCAGGCACCCGCATCAATCGCGGCGCGGGCCTCCTCGGGCGTGTGTACGCGGCCCTCGCAGATGATGGGGAGACCGGGGAATTCCTCGGTCGCCTGACGCAGGAGCGGCAGATCGGGGCCATCGGCCATGGTGCAGTCGATGGCGGCGACACCGTGAGAAAGCGTGGTGGATACCAGGTCGAAGCCCATATCAACCGCGCGGCGAATGTCCTCAATGGTGGCACAGTCGGCCATCAGGAGCACACCCTCCTCGTGCAGCGGGCGGAAGGTGTCCTCGACGGTCTTGCCATCGGGACGTGGGCGATCAGTGGCGTCGATCGCCACGATATCGGCACCCGCAGCAACGCAGGCGCGAGCGTGGCGCAGCGTCGGCGTGATGTAAACGCCCTCGTGCCCATCCTTCCACAGGCCGATAACGGGGACCTCGCAGCGGCCCTTAATGGCGGCGATGTCGGCAAGGCCCTGGCAGCGAATGGCGGCGGCGCCGCCGAGCTCGCAAGCGCGAGACATTTGAGCCATGGTCTCGGGCGTGCGAAGCGGCTCGCCCATATACGCCTGAACGCTCACGACGAGCTTGCCCTTCAGGGATTGAATCAAAGGATCGACGGTCATGTTCGACTCAACCTTTCTAAAAACAGCCTTCTGAGACACCGCACCTTGACGTTCAAACCGTCGCTCACGTACCGAAGTACGCTTCGCTCCTCTTTCACGTCAATCTGCGGCACCTCAGAAGGCGCACTTGGTAGTTATGTTTACTTCAACGATGCAAGAAGGTGTTCGGCGGCACCGATGAGCGGAGCATCGCCCTCCAGAGAACCGATGAGGATCGGCGTATCCTGAAGCGGATCGAGCGCCTGGCTGGCATAGCCCTCGTGCACCGAATCCTTCCACGTCTGTGAACGCCAATCGGGACCTTGGTGAATCACGCCGCCCGAAAGCACGATGACCTCAGGATCCAGGATGTTAGCGAGCGAGCCCAAGCTGGCACCCAGCGCAAAGCCGGCGTCATGGATGACCTCGGTCGCCTTTGCGTCGCCCGCACGGCACAGGTCGTTCACATCGCGACCAACCGAAGGACGGCTGGGGTCGACGCGACCAAAGCGCTCATCGTACATACGACCAATGGAAGTGCCCGAAGCAACCGACTCAAGATGACCGGAACGGCCGCAGGCGCAGGGAATGCCGGCGGCAGCCGAGCACTCGATGTGGCCCATATGACCGGCAGCGCCATGGAAGCCCTGCATCACGCGGCCGTTCTCGACATATGCGCCGCCGATGCCCGTGCCGATGCCCAGGCACAAGACGGAGAACTTGCCCTTGCCGACGCCCCAGTGGGCCTCGCCCAGAGCATGAGCCTGCACGTCGCCCACAACGGCAACGGGAAGACCAAGGTCCTCGCGCAAACGCGGCCCCAACTGAACGCCGGACCAGCCGGGCATAATCTCGTTGGCATACGCAATGGCGCCCGTCTTGGGATCGACGACGCCTGCGGCACCGATACCGACACCAAGGACCTCGATATCGGGATTCGCCTCAAGAGCGGCCTTGATGGACGCCTCGATCCGCTGGAAGACGGCCTCGCCGCCCTCCTGGGCCTCGGTGGGAACCTCAGCTTCAAAGACCGGATGAGGCACGCTGCCATCAGCCGGATACTCCATAATGGCAGTCGCAATCTTGGTGCCGCCGATATCGACGGAGCAAACGTACTTGTTCTCCATGTCGCTCTCCTTCGGAGACAAAACAACTACAGGAAATGAAGGCGGTGTTATCGCCGCAACTTGGTAAAGGTTTCCCAGGTGCCCGAGGTTGGGGTGAAAGTGGTCGGGCGTTGACCTAATGGGTCACGCCCGACCACTTGAGCCCCAAGATCGGGTGCCTGGGAAAGCTTTAAAGGAGACCGTTGTCCTGGAGGACCTTCTTAATCGCCTCGACGTTCTCGCCGGTCATGGCCTTCACCGGGCGCGGCATGGTCGGGCTGTCGAAGATGCCCATGAGGTTCATAGCGGTCTTGAAGGCGCCAACGCCACCGGCATAGCCCTGGACGCCCGAGGTGACATCCCAAATGTGGGAGATCTCGTTGAGGCGATCCTGCTCGGCCTTGACGGTAGCCCAGTCGCCGGCCTGAGCGGCCTTCCACTGGCGCACGTAGCCCTCGGGCTCAACGTTGGCGAGACCCGGAACGGAGCCGTCGGCGCCGCCGAGGTAAGCACCGTCGACGACGACCTCGTGGCCGGTAAGGATGCTCATCGGATGGCCGTTCTTCTCATTCTCCTGAATGAGGTAGCGGAACGAGATGTCATCACCCGAGGAATCCTTGACGCCGGCCAGAACGCCCTCGGCACCGAGCTTGGCAAGGAGCTTCCAGGGGAGCTTGGTGTGGACACACACGGGGATGTCGTAGGCGAAGATGGGCAGGTCGAGTTCCTCATGCAGGATGCGGAAGTGCTCCTCGACCTCGGTCATGCCCTGCAGGGCATAGAACGGGCAGGTGGCGACGAGAGCATCGGCGCCCAGCTCCTGAGCGACCTTACCGTGCTCGATCATGCGCTCGGTCTCGGTGTCGATGATGCCGACCAGAACGGGAACGCGGTGGTCGACGATACGGACGGCCTCAGCGATGATCTGACGGCGACGCTCGTCGGTGGAGAAGACGACCTCGCCCGAGGAGCCCAGGAAGAACAAGCCATCGACGCCGGCATCGATCATGCGGTTGATGCTGCGCTCAAAGGAGGCAACGTCGAGCTGGTGATCTTCGGTATCGGGAACAACGACGGGAGGGATAACGCCGGTGAATTTCTGAGTTGCCACAAGAATCTCCTTAGTTGTCTGGCGGGCAGCCCTATGCCGCCCACTCTTGTTGGCAGTGTCCAGGCCGCCTAGGCCAAAGAACACGGGTAGAACGTTTGGTTAAAGAAGTCGACGACTTCGTTTTCGAACGCATTGATGCGCTCGTGAGCGTATTTGGCATAGACGATATGCCTCCGGTCACACTCAAGACCGTTGAATACGGCAAACTGGCCCTTGGGGTCGCTCGCGGCATCCATGAGCGATGTGCCCATGAGCACCGATCCGCGCACCCGAGACGACAGCGCCTCAAGGCCACCGGGAATTGGATTGGCAACCGCCGTGCAGGCGAGGCCCCGCTCGTCCAGAGCAGAAACCGCCAGCGCGACTCCGCCGCCAAGGCCCTCGCCCCATGCAAAGATGCGGTCGGGGTCCATGCCATCAAGATTGCGCGCCACCTTCGCCAACGCGCAACCCCAACGGACGCGCTCGACAAAAGCGGACGAAGAAATCCCCCGCTGCAGGTCGTCCGCACCAGCAACATCGTCATCCAGCGCGAGGACGGCATACCCCATGGCGGCAAATCTCGTCATGTGATGCCAGCCGCGCACAGGCCGATCGATGTCGTGGAACATCAGGCACAGCGGCACGCGCTCAGATACTCGGGCACGACCGACAGGCTCGATCAAACGAGCGTGAATCGCATCGTCACCGAGCTCAAAGGAGACCTCCGAGTAACGGGCGCAGGGGTTAACAAAGTCAATCGCCGTAATGGCCAGGCCTTGAATCTCAAGATTCGAAGCGCATGTCTCTAAATCAGAAACATCTGCTTGGACATCACCGCGCCAGTCCCGATATTCTGCGAGCCTTGACGAAACCGTTCCAGGAATTCCCACGAGCCCGGGGACAATCAGCTCGTCAACATTGCTCTCGCACTTAGACATGAGCCTCCCCTCCCTTGCAGAAAAACGGAATGATCAGATCGTCAAAATCCTGAATCTCCTCGTGGCCAAAGCCTTCAAAGAACTCATGACGCTTTTCGCAGGTCAGGTTGTTATAGACCGCAAACTGCGTCGCTGGCGGACAGACGATATCGGCTGTGCCAGTGCCAAACAGCACGGGGCATTTGACCATAGGGGCAAAGTTCTTGGAATCGAAGTACGCCAGCTTGGCATAGGCTTCGTCAATACGAGTCGAGTCCTCATCAAACCAGCGAGACCAATAGCGCAGGCCTTCGTAGGCAATGTCGTCGGCATCCAAATCCCAGACCAGGCGGAAATCCGACAGGAAGGGATAGAGGATGGCGGCACGATTGATAAGCTCGCTATTAAGCGCACAGGTCGCAATACCCAAACCGCCGCCCTGCGACGCGCCGTTCACAAACACACGGGCAAGATCGATGCCCTCGAGCTCACGAACAATACGGCACAGGATTCGAATATCTTGGTGTAAGCGGACATAGTAGAGGTTGGCCGGGTCGCCGTCGATGCCGGCGACGATATGCCCGGCAACCGTTGTGCCCTCAAATCCACCAATGTCCTCGGAGGGACCTCCTTGGCCGGGGCAGTCGAGGGCGATGAGTGCCATGCCCATGCCCGCAAACGACGCCTGCTCAAACCAGCTGCGGCTTGCACCCGGATACCCATGAAACTGAAGCACCAATGGCACGGGCTCGTCCGAGACGGGTTTAAGGTACTTGGCATGCAGGCGAGCGCCACACATGCCGGTATACCAGAGGTCGAAAAGCTGGCAGGTCGCGGCATCGGTGACCGATGCCGTCTCGATCGCATAGTCAAGCCCGACGGCGTCGGCCTCGGCCATGCGATCCTTCCAAAAGAGATCGAAATCTGATGGACGGGGCATGGCGCCTCGATATTCACCAAATTGATGTTGTAGCTCCTGAGCACTTGGCATGGCTCGTGAACCCAACCTTTCGAAATCGCAACGGAGGTGCGCCCGGCAAGGGAACCGGGCGCACGGGAGGGAAAGCGAGGTTACTCGCCGAGCTTGGGATGCAGCAGCGACGGCGCAGCGCCGAGCAGCATCTTGGTGTAGGGGTCCTGGGGGTGCTGGAAGACCTGCTTGGCCTCGCCCTGCTCGACGATCTTGCCGCCATTCATAACGATGATGTCGTCAGAGATATAGCGGACCGTCTGGATGTCATGGCTGATGAACACCATGGCCAGGCCGAGCTCCTTCTTAAGGTCGGTCAGCAGGTTCAGAATCTGCGCGCGGACCGAAACGTCCAGAGCCGAGGTGGGCTCGTCGGCGATGATGGCATCGGGGTTCAGCGACAGGGCACGGGCAATTGCGACGCGCTGACGCTGGCCGCCCGAAAGCTGGCCGGGAAGAACCTCGGCGGCGGAGCTGGGCAGACCGGTGAGCTCCAAGAGTTCCTTGACGCGCTTCTCCTGCTCGGCCTCGGTACCCAGGTTGTGGACGCGCATGGGGTCGAGCAGCTGCTCGCGAACGACCATGCGGGGGTTGAGCGCCGTGGCCGGGTTCTGGAACACGACCGAGATTACGCGACCCATGTGGCGACGGTCCTCGGCGGTACGTTTGGTAACGTCCTTGCCCTTAAAGTAGACCTTGCCGCTCGTGGGGGCCTGCAGGCCGCACATGACGTTGGCGGTGGTGGACTTACCGCAACCGGACTCGCCGACGATGCCAATCGTCTGACCGGGCATGAGCTTAATCGTTACACCCTGGACGGCGTGAACCAGGTTGGGGTGCAGAATCGAGCCGGTACGGGTCCTAAAGGTGACGTGGACGTCATCAAGGAAGATGATCGGCTCGACGCCGTTGACTGCAGTCTCGCTCATCTACATCACCTCCGCGTGAGGGGTCAAACCATTTGCCTTGAGCACCTCGTCGGGGAGCTCGGAATAGAAGTGCTCGGTGCCGGGCACGCGCTTGAAGACCGGACGGGTGTCCAGGCCAATACGCGGATGGCTCGAGCGGGGCGCGAAGCGATCGCCCTTGGGGAAATCGCGCGGACTCGGAACGGCGCCGGGCACCTGGTGCAGGCGGCCCGAACCGCTCTCGATGGACAGAACGGAACCCAGAAGACCGCGGGTGTACTCGTGGATCGGGTTAGTGAGCAGTTCCTTGGTGGGTGCCTGCTCGATAACCTGGCCAGCGTACATAACCGTAATGTTATGGGCGACCTCGGCGACCAGAGCCAGGTCATGCGAAACGAAGATCATGGCAAAGCCGAGCTTGGCCTGAAGATCGTTGAGCAGCTTGATGACCTGCTTCTGGACGGTAACGTCCAGAGCGGTCGTGGGCTCGTCGCAGATGACCAGCTTGGGGTCGCGGGTAAGGGCCATAGCGATCAGGACACGCTGACGCTGGCCGCCGGAAAGCTCGTGCGGATAGCTCTCGAGCGTGCGCTTGGGATCGAGGCCGACGAGCTCCAGGAGCTCCTCGGCGCTACGGGTTCCGCCGCGCTTGGTGAGCTGCTTCATCTGGGCAGAGATGAGCATGGAGGGGTTGAGCGAGGACAGGGCGTCCTGATAGACCATAGCGATATCGGTACCGCGCAGGCCGAACCACTCCTTCTTGCTCATCTTGAGCAGGTCACGGCCCTCCCAGAGGACCTCGCCGGAAAGGTGCTCGTCATCGTCGGTCAGGCCCATGATGGCCAGCGTGGTGATGGACTTACCGCAACCGGACTCGCCCACCAGGCCCATGGTCTGACCAGGACGGACGTCAAAGTTGACATGGTCGACGACGTTGATATCACCGTGATGCTCAAACTGAATGCAGAAGTCACGGACCGAGAGAATCGGTTCGACAGACTCGTCGGGCACATGGCGATCGTCACGCTTGAGCTCGACATCGCGCAGGGCGCCAAGGCGAGCGGAGAGGGACTGGGCCTGCTCCTTGTAGGCGCGAACGGGGTCGGAGACCAGCAGGTCGGCCTCGCGACGCTTGGAGGAATCGGTCGGATCCAGGGCGGCGGAGGGAGCAGCGGCCATGGCGTCGGTAATGCCCTCGGAGAGGATGTTGAGCGCCAGGCAGGTGATCATGATGGCCAGACCCGGGAACAGCGCCTGCCACCAACGGCCGGCAAGCACGCCGCCGCGGGCGTCGGCGAGGATGTTGCCCCAGGTAGCGGTGGGCTCCTGGATACCAGCGCCGATGAAGGTCAGCGAGGCCTCGAAGATGATGGCGTCGGCGACCAGGGTAACGGTGAAGACCATGATCGGGGCGATGCAGTTACGCAGAACATGCTTGATCAAAATCCACGGAGCCTTGGCGCCGGAAACGATGACCGCGCGGACATAGTCCTCGCCGTACTCGGACACGATGTTGGCGCGCACGATACGGGCAATCTGCGGAGTGTACATAAAGCCGATGGCGAAGATGATCGACGGCACGGAGTTGCCCAGGATGGAGACGAAGACGGCCGCGAGGGCGATGCCCGGGATGGACATGATGATGTCCAAGATACGCATGATCGTCTCAGAGACGGCCTTGCGCGAAACCGCTGCAAGGGCGCCCACGACCGAGCCGCAGACCAGAGCCATGGCGGTGGCGCCAAAGCCGATAATCAGCGAGTAACGACCACCGTAGAGCATACGCGACAGAATGTCGCGACCCTTATCGTCGGTACCGAAGATAAATCCGTTGCCGGGAGCCTGGCGAGCCGTAAAGATCTCGACCGGGCTATAGGGGGCAAGAAGGGGCGCCAGAATCGCAGTCAGGGCGACCAGCACCAGCACGACGGCGGCAATCTTAGAAGACAGCGTCATCTTCTTCCAGCCACCGAGCTTGAGCCCCTTGGAGGCAGCCTTCTCGAGCTGCTCGGTTTGCTTCTCTCGAATCTTTACCATAATCTACACCGTCCTGATGCGCGGGTTGATGAGCAGGTAGAGCATGTCAACCACGATGTTGATGATGATGAAGGCAAGAGCAACGACGATGACGACGCCCTGAACCAGGTTCGCCTCGTTGCCCTGAACGCCCTGCAGAATCGCGGTGCCCATGCCGGGGAGGTTGAAGATAACCTCGATAACGACGGCGCCGCCCATGAGGTAACCGATCTTAAGACCGAGGGTGGTGACCGGGGTGATCAGCGCATTGCGAAGAACGTTGATGCCGACGACGACCTTCTCGGGAACGCCGGCGCCGCGAGCCATACGGACATAATCCTTGTCGAGCTCCTCGACCATGGCGGTACGCACGATACGAGTCATCTGGCCCGTCAGCGGAAATGCCAAGGCGATAGCGGGCATGATCATACGCCCCAGATAGCCAACCGGATTCGTGGTGAAGTGAGGCAGAGCGCCCGATGCCGGGAGCACCTTAAGGTAGGAAGAGAACAGCAGGATCAACAGAACGGCAAGCCAGAACGACGGGGTTGCCAAGCCGGCGATGGAAAAGACACGGATTACTTGGTCCGGCCATTTGTCGCGATACAGTGCCGCGATGACGCCGAGCAAAAACGAAACGACCGCACCGATGGCAAGACCGATGAAGGTCAGCTGCATCGTGACGGGCAGGGCCGTGGAGATGCGCTTGGCAACGGAGTTGCGAGCAGCACCATAGGTGCCCATGTCGCCATGGATCAAATCGCCCATATAGCGCACGTAGCGCACGGGCCAGGGGTCGTCCAGACCATACTTCTCATGGTACTCGGCAACCGCCTCGGGCGAGGCACCGTCACCCAACGCCGTGTAGGCGGGGTCGGTCTTGGAGAACGACATAAGGAAGAACACCAGGACGGTGACGCCCAATGCCATGATCGGCAGCGCCACAAGACGCCTTCCAATCAAACGTAGCAAGTTGTTCACGTTCTCTCCCCTTTCTTTTGTCGGTAGGACCAACTGGTATATGAGTACGGGTACTCATTACAAGACCCGAGCGACATCGTTGCCGCCCGGGTCTTTGTTTCAACTATGAGGATACGGCCCCAATGACCGACATCCTGCATACAGACTCAAGCGAGTCTTACGCCTTGACGGTCGCAACGCCCCTGAAGGACATGCTCGTCGTGCCGATGCCCTTGAAGCCATCGAGGGCCTCGCCGTTGGGCGCAGTGGACGGATCGTCCCAGGAAGCGGAGACGGTCTTGACGTGGACAACGGGGTACAGAACGGCGTTGTCGGCAATGATGTCGAAGCACTCGTTCCACTTCTTCTGCTGCTCGTCGCCCTCGGCGGCAAGAGCCTCGTCCATGAGACTGTGGAGCTTCTGCCACTCAGCGGACTCCTTCCACGGGCAACGGGTCTGCATCCAGACGTTGTCGCCGTACCACCAGTTGAGCAGCAGGTCGGGGTCGGCGCCGAAGCAGGAAGGATCGCCAGGGGCAAGGAGGATATCGTAGGCCTCGCCGCCGTCGATGGCAGCGTAGGTGGCCGGCGAGGTATCGGTCTGGATGGTCACATCGAAGCCGAGGGCGTCGAGGTCGTTCTTGACCTGGGCGGCCATGCCCTTAATCTGCTCGTTGTCGGTGGTGCGCAGGGTGATGGCACCCGGGGTGATGCCAGACTCCTCGATGAGCTTCTTAGCCTTCTTGGCGTCGGTCTTGTACACCGTGGAAGCCTCATGATAGTTGGTGAAGCTCTTGGGAAGGTAGCAGCTGGCAGCGGTGGCAAGGCCGGCGAAGGTGTTGCTGACCATCTTCTCGGTGTCGAGCGCATACATGACAGCCTGACGGACCTTGACGTTGTTCCAAGGCTCCTTGGCGACGTTGAACATGATGAAGCGGGTGCCGAAACCCTGAACGTTATCGATCTTGCAGCCGGCGCTCTCGAGCTGGTCGACGGCGTCAGCGGTAACGAGCTCCATAACGAGCGTGGAGCCCTCCTGCTGAGCGGTAACGCGAGCGGTGGGGTCGGTCAGGATGCTGTACTGGATCTTCTTATCCTCGGCAGCATACTCACCGTTGTACTCGGGGTTGGGAACCAGGGTGATCTCGGTATCGGAGATAGAGTCGTACATCCAGGGGCCGGAGCCGATCGGCTGCTTGGCGCGATCCTCCTCGGTCTGGGTGGCCGGGGTAACGCGGACGATGGCCAGACGATCCTTGAGCAGGGAGAAGTTAGGGACCTTGGTCTTAACCGTCACGGTGCTGGCGTCCTTGGCCTCGATGGACTCGAAGGGCTGGAAGAACGGAGCATAGGTAGCGGAAGCGGCGCAAGCGGTGTAGGAGGCAACGACATCGTCAGCGGTGACCTCGGTGCCATCGGAAAACTTGGCGCCCTTGCGGATGGTGACCTCGAAAGTGGTGTCGTCCACAGACTTGGGATCGTCGGTGGCGAGCTCGTTGAAGGTGCTGTAGTCGTGGTAATCGATGCCGTAGAGGCCCTCGACGACGTGCCAGTTAGCACCCAGGCCCACAGCGGAGCCGGTGCTGGCGGGATCGAAGCTAGACGGAGCGTAAGCGGAACCAGCGGTGATCACGCCGCCGCCACGGTTAGCGGAATCGGTGGAACCGGAAGCGGAACCCTCGTCGCTAGAGCTGCCACCGCAGCCGGTGAGACCAAGCCCTGCGACAGCAGCGACGCTGCCGGTGAGGCCGAGGAACGAACGCCTGGACATACCCTTGTTGATGATGGCCATGTCTTCTCCTATCAATAGAGAATCTTACCCGGGAGCACCTAGACGTGCCCCCGCGCAACTTGCGGACGATATATACCTTACCTACCGACGAACCCAACTGAGGTGCCGCGCTCGGCGACCGATACATACATACGCTTGAACGGTATTTACTACCGTTCACCGAATTCATTGACAAATGATTCACCAGACAGTATGTATCGACGAGGTGAGATATCAGTCTTCGTCAACCCGCAGGATAGCAGGGTTGTTCACCATGACTAGTCAAACGTTTTAGCGTTAATAAAACCCGAAACCAGCATGCAATCATGGCGAAATAAATGGTTGAAAATCACGCAATCATGTATATCAGTAGCTTAGGCTCGTGTTTAGCTATCGGAATGGCCAGCCGCCGCCTCGGCGCGCTCGGCATTCCACGCAACGAGCGCCTCGTGGACCGCCTTGGCAACATCGGCAGGTATGCCGCGAACTTCCGCGATCTCTTGCTCGCTCGCCGCGCGCAAACGCTTCATCGAGCCAAAATGGCGCATAAGGGCACGTTTTCTGGTGGGTCCCACACCTGGAACGTCATCGAGTACCGAAACTGTCATGGCTTTATCGCGCAACTCACGATGGAATGTGATTGCAAAACGGTGCGATTCATCGCGCACCTGTTTAATTAGATAGAGCGAAGCAGACCCGGTCGGCAGCACGACGGGAGTCTCGTCCCAAGGCACGAAAACCTCCTCATCGGCCTTTGCCAAGCCACAAACTGGTATATCGAGCCCAAGAGCCTCAAGTTGCTTGATCGCAGCGGTCAATTGCGGCTTACCGCCATCGACAACGAGCAAATCGGGGCGCGAGCCAAAGCGCTCGTCGACCATGCGCTCGGGAGCATAGCGTCGTCCCAAAACCTCGGACATCGACACGAAGTCGTTTGCCTCGTCCAATTCGGCCTGAATTTTAAAACGACGGTACTGGCTCTTGTCGGCGCGTCCGTTGGTAAACACCACCATCGAGGCGACGGTAAAGGTTCCGTGCAGCGTCGAGATATCGAAGCACTCGATACGCATCGGCGGCGCCGGCAGCGCCAGCGCGCTTTCGAGCTCCAGGAGCGCTTGATTGGTGCGGTCGTCAGCGTACCCCGTTCGCATCATGTAGCGCATGAGGGCATGGCGCGCATTTTTGGATGCCATATCGAGCAAACGGTGCTTTTCGCCACGCTGCGGCCTATGGAGATGGCAGGAACGCTCGCGCTTGCCTGCAAGCCACTCCCCCAGCGCCTCTGCATCCTCAAGCTCGACAGAGAGGTTTATCTCAGCTGGAATATCAGCCGTCTCGTCGTAATAGCGCTTAAGAAAGCCCGACTGGAGCTCTTCCTCGTCAACATCAAGACCCTTGTCGAGAATGAACTCGCAGGTGCGAACTGTTCGGCCCTCGCGAACGACGAAGACACAAGCGGCAGAGATGGTCTCCTCGCGATAGAAACCGATGACATCGATATCGACACTGGAGGGAAAAACGACTTGCTGACGGTCGTCCAGACCCCTGATGACCTCCAAACGACGTTTGACGCGGGCAGCGCGCTCAAAGTCGAGCGCCTCGGCGGCATCCGCCATCTCGGAAGTCAGCTCGTCGACGACATCCTTGCGATGGCCCGACAAAAAGCGCTCGACACGCTTGACGTTCTTGGCATAGTCCGTAGGAGAAATCGCGCCGACACACGCACCCGGGCCGCGCCCGACATGGTAGTCAAAGCAGGGACGCCCGTTTTGCGCGCAAATCATGTTGACGATGTCTTCCTCGCCCTTGTGGGACTCGACGATACGACGACAACGACGCCACTCCGCACAGGATGCGGAGCAGATCGGGATAACCTTGCGCAGCGTATCTATCGTCTCACGTGCCGCACGGCTATCGGTATAGGGACCAAAATAACGCGTTCCCGGCTTATGACGCTCACGCGTATATTTGATAGCGGGATAAAGGTCGCCCTTTGTAATGGCGATAAAGGGGTAGCTCTTGTCATCCTTGAGGTCGACGTTAAAGTACGGATGGTACTGACCAATCAAATTGCGCTCGAGCACCAACGCCTCATGCTCGGTCTCCACCACGATATAGTCAAAGCTCGCCACCAGCTGCATCATCAGCGGAATCTTTTGACGCTCATCCTGCAGTGTCACGTATTGACGCATGCGGGCGCGTAGGTTTTTCGCCTTGCCCACGTAGATGACATCGCCATTGGCATCCTTCCAAAGGTAGCATCCGGGCTGTGTGGGAACGCGCGAAACCTGCTCGGCAAGCGTTGGAATGTTGTCGTGACCGGCCACGCGCACCTACTTGCGACGAAGCAGCGCCGAGACCTCGGGCATCTTAAGGACGACGGCAAGGCCAAAGGTAACAGCAAGCGAGACGACACCCGCAACGCAAACATAGCCAAGAGTAATCAGAATCGAACCGCCAAGTGCCCCGACAAAGTGCTCAAGCGCCCACATGACGCCGGCGCCTGCGGCAGCACCCAGGCCGCCGAGCAAAAGGCCAAAGAAACCGCCATGCAGGATAGATTTGACCTGAAGGCCACGCAGACGACGACGCAGCCACCACAGCGAACAACCGACCAAGATCACGTAGTCGACGACATACGAAAGCGCGATTGCCGGCATGCCGAAGCCCAGCACAACGCCAAACAGCAGAACCGAGCCGGCCTGGCCGATGGCGGAATACAGGCAATAGCGGCTATAGGGCTTCATGTCGAGCAAGGCAGAGAAGCTCTTCTGCATCAACACGACCACGCCGTAGAGCGGCAGCGAGAGCGCCAGGTAGACAAGATACTCGGACACCAGCGTCACGCCGGATTCATCGAACTTGCCAGCACAGTAGATCATGTTGAGCGGACGCGCGAAGACAATCAGGTACAGCGCGAACGGAATCAGGAAGAACAGCATCTGGGCGACGCCACGCGAAATGCCCGTGCGAACGCTGTCGTAATCCTTCTCCTGTGCGTCGTGAGAAAGCTCGGTATAGAGCGCCGTCGAAAGCGAGGCGGCAATCAGCGCGTAGGGTAGCGTGTACCACAGGCGCGCATAGGCGATGACGGAAGGACCCGTCTCGGGCTGGACCACCAGCGCGGCAGCATTGGTGATAGAAGTCGAGACAAACATGCACACCGTGGCGAGCAGCGTCGGGATACCGAGCGCAATCGTCTGGCGCAGCGCGGGGTCCTTAAAGTCGATATGGATATGGGGATGCACGCCGTGCTTGCTAAGCGCGGGAATCTGACATGCCATCTGAACAAAGACACCGAGGGTCGTACCGGCCGCAATCAAGATGATGCCGGCACGTTCGCCAAACTGTGCGGACACGGGCGCAAAACCCATAAAGCTCGCAATGACGATCACATTGTTGAGGACCGGGGCAAACGTCGACCAAAAGTAGTCGCGGTGTGCGTTGAGAACGCCCGAAAACACCGAGCCCAAACCATAAAACAGAATCTGGATGGCAAAGAAACGGAACATGAACGCAGCGGTATCCATGCTGCCGCCGTCACCCGAAAGGAACGATTGCGTCCAGATAAAGCCCGGGGCGAACACGGTCCCCAGCAACGAAATGCCACCCAGCACTAAAAGCAGAATGCCGAGCAGGTTGCCCACGTACTCGTTCGAGGCCTCGCGACCCTGCTCACGCCTCACGCCCATGTACACGGGCAAAAACGCCGTCACGAGCATGCCGCCCATCACGAGTTCGTAGAGCATATTGGGCAGGTTGTTGGCGACCTGATAGGAGGACGAGAGTAGCGACATGCCAATAGCGGCCGCCATTGCCCACGTGCGGATAAAACCGGTAACGCGAGACACGATGGTCAGGATGGTCATAAGCCCGGCGGAACGACCAACCGTGGAGTAGTCCGACGAGCCCATGTCGTCAGTGTCATCTCGCGACGAAGAAGCTTCGGATGAGGGCGTCTGAGGCGCAGATTCTTTTGCAAAATGAGCTCCGCACTTCAATTCTTCCTGCGGCATCGCTCAGTCCTCTCTCGTAATCGCGGCAACCGTCGCCCCGCAAAATGCAATTAAATCATCGGGTGCAAGCTCGAGCTGATAACCACGCTTGCCTCCCGAAATAAAAATGGTATCCCAAAGGACGCATGTCTCATCAATGAGCGTCCGGTAGCGTTTTTTCATACCGACCGGGCTGCAGCCGCCGCGAACGTAGCCAGTCGCCGCAAGCAAATCCTTCACATGCATCATGGCCAAGGACTTCTCCCCCGCGGCACGCGCGGCGGACTTTAGATCGAGCTCGTCGGCAACAGGGATACAGCACACGACATAGTCGTTGGACGGTGTCACGCAGACCAAAGTCTTGAATCCTTGACCGGGCTCCTCGCCAAGCTGCTCCGAAATCGCGACCCCCAGGCCCACCGACTCATCACCATCGTCTTCGTACGTATGTAGAACATAGGAAATGCCAGCGCTTTCCAGCTCGCGCATCGCATTGGTTTTTGGCGTCTTTACAGCCTTTGCCATGACATATCCTTTCCCTCGCATTCGGACGCAAGGATTAAGTATATGTCCAATTCGGCTGCAAACGTCACTTCGGCACAGCAAGCGCCATCGAATCACAAGGAGTCGATGGCGCCCATGAACTGAATCGCCTATTTATTGAGCATCAAGTTGAGCCTGGCGCTCCCGGTCACGCCTGAGCAACGGCGCCAAAAACTTGCCCGTATAACTCTGCGGACAGTCCGCAACCTGCTCCGGTGTACCCGAAACCACGACGGTTCCGCCGCCGTTACCGCCCTCGGGACCCATATCGATCAGGCGGTCGGCAACCTTGATGACATCAAGGTTGTGTTCAATCACCAGCACCGTGTTGCCCGCATCGACCAAGCGCTGCAGCACATCGAGCAGCTGGCGGACGTCCTCAAAATGAAGGCCGGTCGTCGGCTCGTCCAAAATATAGAACGTCTTGCCCGTCTGGCGTCGATGAAGCTCCTTGGCAAGCTTTACACGCTGCGCCTCGCCGCCCGAGAGCGTCGTGGCGGGCTGGCCCAAGCTCACGTAGCCCAAGCCTACATCGTACAGCGTCTGGAGCTTGCGCTTAATCTGCGGGATATTCCCAAAGAAGGCCAGCGCCTCGGTAACGCTCATGTCGAGCACGTCCGAGATGGTCTTGCCACGATAGGTGACCTCGAGTGTCTCGCGGTTGTAGCGTTTACCGCCGCAAACTTCGCAGGGAACGTAGATATCGGGAAGGAAGTGCATCTCGATCTTGATCTGTCCGTCGCCCTTGCACGCCTCACAGCGCCCGCCACTCACATTAAAGGAGAAACGACCTGGCGAGTAGCCGCGCGCCTTCGACTCCGGCGTACTCGCAAACAGTGCGCGAAGATCATCCCACAGGCCGATATAGGTAGCAGGGTTGGAACGCGGCGTGCGGCCAATCGGCGACTGGTCGATATCGATAACCTTATCGATACACTCGATGCCCTCGATTTTCTTATACGGACCCACAGGGCGCGTCGAACGGTGAATGGCATTCGTAAGGGCAGGCGCAATGGTGTCGGTAACTAGGGAGCTCTTGCCCGATCCCGACACGCCGGTAACAACCGTAAGCGTACCAAACTCGATCTTGGCAGTAACGTTTTTGAGGTTGTTGGCTCGAGCGCCCGTAATTTTAAGGCAGCCGCGACCGGGTTTGCGCCGTTCATCAGGCACCCGGATCATTCGTTTGCCGGTCAGATAAGCGCCCGTCATCGACTCAGTACACGCCATGATATCGGCAGGCGTTCCCGCCGCGACTACGTGTCCGCCGTTGACGCCGGCGCCGGGCCCCATGTCGATCACGTAGTCGGCGGCACGGATTGTATCCTCGTCGTGTTCGACGACGATAACGGTATTGCCGATATCGCGCAGGCGCTCGAGCGTCTTGATCAGGCGCTCGTTGTCACGCTGATGAAGACCGATCGAGGGCTCATCCAGAATATAGAGCACGCCCATGAGACCCGCGCCGATCTGCGTTGCCAGTCGAATACGCTGTGCCTCGCCACCGGAAAGCGTCGCCGAGGCACGATCGAGCGTCAGATAGTCGAGTCCAACATCGACCAGAAAACGCAAGCGCTCCAGGATTTCCTTGACGATACGGCCGCCGATAAACCGTTGACGCTCGGTAAGTTCCAAGCCCTCAAAAAACTCGAGCGACTCACGGCACGACAGGCAACAAACCTCGTAAATGGACTTGCCGCCCACGGTGACGGCGAGCATCTCAGGGCGCAAACGAGCGCCGTGGCAGCTCGAGCACGGTTCCTCGCGAATGTACTTCTCCAGGCGCGCCTTGGTGTTCTCGTTCGTCGTCTCGGCATAGCGTTCGTACAGGATGTTGCGAACGCCCGAAAACTTTGTATCCCACTGGCTACGACGTCCGTCGAGCTTTTGGTAGTCGACCGAGATCTTCGTATCGCCCAGGCCATCCAAGAATGCACGACGCACGCGAGGGGGCAAGTCCTCCCACGGCGTATCGGCGCTCACCTTAAAGTGTTTGCAGACCGCAGCAAAAATCTGCGGATAGTAGTTCGAATTGCCAAACAGGCTACCAAAGACTCCATCGGCAATGGACTTCGAGGGATCCTCAATCAGCGCCTCGGCATCAACGGTTTTCTTAAAGCCCAGGCCGTCGCACTCAGGACATGCGCCATAGGGAGCGTTGAACGAAAAATCACGCGGCTGAAGATCGTCAATGGAGTGACCATGCTCCGGGCACGCCAAGGCCAACGAATACTCCAGCAGCTCGCCCTCGGTCCCCTCGGGAGCATCACGATCGGGCAGCATGTACACGTTTACATTGCCGTGAGCCAGCGCGGTCGCTTGCTCAACAGACTCGGCGATGCGGCCCAGAGAGTTTTCCCGAATCACGATGCGGTCGACTACGACCTCGATATCGTGCTTGAACTTCTTGTCCAGATCGATCGGATCGTCAAGCGAGCGCACTTCGCCGTCAACGCGCACGCGGCTAAAGCCCTCGGCGCGAAGATCCTCAAACAGTTTGGTGTACTCGCCTTTTCGCCCGCGCACCACCGGTGCCAGCACAAACGCGCGGCGGCCCTCCCCCGCCGCCAAGACCTTGTCGGCAACCTGGTCGGTCGTCTGGCGCTCAATGACACGACCGCATTCGGGACAGTGCGGGGTGCCCACACGGGCGAACAGCAGGCGCAGATAGTCATAAATCTCGGTTACGGTGCCAACCGTCGAGCGAGGGTTTTTAGACGTCGTCTTTTGGTCGATCGACACTGCCGGCGAAAGGCCGTCGATTGAATCCAAGTCAGGTTTGTCCATCTGACCCAAGAACTGGCGCGCATAGCTCGAAAGGCTCTCGACGTATCGACGCTGGCCCTCGGCATAGATAGTGTCAAATGCCAGCGAGCTCTTGCCCGAGCCAGAAAGACCGGTAATGACCACGAGTTGGTCACGCGGAATGGAAACATCGATATCACGGAGGTTGTGCTCACGAGCGCCGCGAATAACGATAGAAGAATCAGACATGGAAGCTCCTTGCCTCCTATTGCATCGAATCATACTGTCGATGAGTTTAGCGCACTCGACGCGCACAGATGTTCGTAATACAAGATTCGCAGACCTTTAGCTTTGCGTATCGGGCGCTTTGTTTCTCGAAATGCCGTGGAAAGGTTACAGTAATCTAATACTGAACTTAATTTGCTGTAACAGAGGAACGTCCATGACCGAAGATATCCCCCTTGAAATCACTTCGAGTGACATGGCCAATCTGCCCATATTCATCGCCGCCCTTATCGTGGCCACTGTCGTCGTGCGCGTGTATTTTTCAATCAAACACAATGAAAAGCCGCCCATTGCCCGCGTCTTTTGGTGCGCGACGCTCCTCATCCCGCTCGGCATGGTAGCTGCATGGATTACGAATCAATTGCTCGTAAATGAGGACAGTTCCCTATGGGTCCTTTCTTATTCGGCGCTCGGTGCTGCCGCCGTCATACTTCTTGTCGAGCCCTTGGTTTCGGGACCAATCGACCAAACCGATCTTGCGACGGGAACGGTTGCCTGTATTTGCCGTGACATCCTTGTCATCGCCGCTGTTTCAGCGCTCTCGTTCGTTTCACTCGAAATTGCCTGCAACGAAACGTTCTATCGCATTCCCGCCAACTCATTTGGGTTTTCCGTCGGGTTGCTCGCGACGGTTCTGCTCTCCCTTTATTTGCTGGGACAACGTCATGGAGGCGTCATGGCCCTCGTGCCCGTCGTCTGTTGCATCCTTGGCATTGCCGAGCACTTCGTCATAACGTTTAAAGGCGAGGCCATCCTGCCAAGCGATATCTTGGCCCTTGGCACCGCAATGGAAGTGAGCGAGGGATACGAGTTTACCTTTACAGCCGGAATCGTAACCTCTCTAGCCCTGCTGGAGATTTCCCTGGGGCTTCTTTCGCTTATCCGACCGAGAAAGCTCCGTACACCCACCCATGTCATCCCCGCAATCGCCGCCAACCTCTGCGCTTTTCTGCTAGTGACCGTTGTGGGGCTCTCGGGCTTTTCCAGCATCGACTTGGAGCAGGCGCTGAATTTTGGATTTGACCGTTGGCAGCCCATCACCACGTATGCGTCTCAGGGTTTTATCACTTCGTTCACCGAAATGGTCAACGAGTTGCCCATTGAGAAGCCCGAAGACTATACGCCCGATGAGGCGCAGAGCATCGAGCAGGAGCTCGCCGCCACCTACGACAGCACGTATGGCGCGAGCGAGCAGCGCGCGGCGGCCGTTGCCCAGTTCAATGAAATCAAGCCGACGATTGTTGCCGTCATGAACGAGAGTTTTAGCGACCTTTCGTGCTTTGAGCAGCTCCAGGCTGCCGGGTACACCGGCCCCGCATTCTACAACTCGCTTCCCGACACACTTGTTCGCGGCACCATGCTCGCTTCGGTCGCCGGTGGCGGAACGGCGAACTCCGAATTCGAATTTTTGACCGGAGCGACAACGGCCTTTGTCGGATTAGGCAAAATCCCCTATCAGCTATATCAGATGAATGGCGTCAACAGCCTGGCAAAGGACCTTAAGGAGCTTGGGTATACCGCTACCGCTATGCACCCGCAAAACCCCGTCAACTACCATCGAGATAAAATCTATCAGCAGCTGGGCTTCGGAGATTTTCTTTCAATCGGCGATTTCGAAGGTGCGCCCTGTTACCATGCCGGCGTATGCGACTACGCCACCTACGACAAGATACTCGACCTGCTTAGAACCGACGAAGCCCCACAGTTCATCTTTGACGTCACGATGCAAAATCACGGCGGCTACGACTATGGCACCGTTCCCGCCGAGGAGCTGACAAACTATTGGGTCGAGGGAGCCAGCGAGGGCGCCAATAGCGCGCTCAACACCTATCTTACCTGCATCAACGCATCCGACCGGGACCTCGAGTACTTTATCAACGAGCTCCGCAATATCGGCAGACCGGTTGTCCTTGTCTTTTTTGGCGACCATCAGCCGAGCGCCGCAACGACTCTCAACGACGAGCTGTACCCTCAGGAAGATACGGCAAGCCACGCTTTCCGTATCTATCAGTCGACATATTTCGTCTGGGCTAACTATGAAATCGCCGGCAATACCGAGCTCAACGTCTACGACACCGTCGGGGCAAACGAGATTGCAGCCATTACCCTTAATAAGATCGGCGCCCCGCTCACCGACTATCAAAAGGCTCTGCTTGCAACAAGGTCAGATGTGCCCACCATCAATGTCGCCGGCTACCTTGGTGCCGACGGGCTGCGCTACGACTTGGAATCTGAAGACAGCCCATACGCCTCGACGATCGACAAGCTGCAGCGCATGCAATACCTCGAGTTCGCCAGCAAAGTTCAGTAAGCCCGCCCATTCGCTTGGACCCATCGTATTGCAAGCACGCTCGGCCCAAATGCATCGCAAATGACTCCCGCTCGCAAACGAGGGTACAATGACGCTCGCGTCACATCACGGGGCCCCGGCCCCAACATATACAAAGGAGTCATACATGGGTTGCGAGCACGCACAGGCCGCCGGCGGACAAACGTCGCCGTCGCAATTTGAGGAGAACACGCTGTCCGAGGTCAAACGCGTCATCGCCGTACTTTCCGGCAAGGGCGGTGTCGGCAAGTCGTTTGTCACCGGTGCCATCGCCACCGAGCTTGCCCGTCACGGCCACAAGGTCGGCGTCCTCGATGCCGACATCACCGGTCCCTCTATCCCCAAGATGTTCGGTATGAGCGGACGCCACGTCCATGCCCTTGGCAACCTTATGCTGCCCGAAATCTCCGAGCACGGCGTCAAGGTCATGAGCTCCAACCTGCTGCTCCAAAACGAGACCGACCCCGTCCTTTGGCGCGGTCCGGTCATCGCAGGCGCCATTAGGCAGTTCTGGAGCGAGACCTCGTGGGGCCCCATCGACTACCTGCTGGTCGACATGCCTCCGGGAACAGGCGACGTCGCGCTCACCGTCTTCCAGTCGCTGCCCGTCGACGGCATCGTCATCGTCACGAGCCCGCAGGACCTGGTCTCGATGATCGTCGCCAAGGCGGTCAACATGGCCGAGAAGATGAACGTCCCCATTCTGGGCATCGTCGAGAACATGAGCTATATCGAGTGCCCCGACTGCGGCAAGAAGATCGAGGTCTTTGGCAAAAGCAAGCTCCCCGAGGTCGCAGAGCGCTATAACCTCGACATCTTGGGCACGCTTCCCATTAATCCGGCACTCGCCGAGGCCTGCGATAAGGGCGAGGTTGAGACCGCGCTGCCCGATGGCATGTTGCCCAAGGCAGTCTCTGCCGTCGAGGCTATTACCCCGCACGAGACCGACGAGGCCTAAGTGAACACGAGCGCCTTCTATGACGTCCTGGTAATCGGCGGCGGGGCTTCAGGCCTCGCCGCCGCCATTACGGCCGCACGTGCTGGCAAAAGCGTCTGCATCGTTGAGCGCGATGTCGCCTGCGGCCTAAAGCTCCTTGCGACCGGTAACGGCCGCTGCAACCTCTCCAACGAATCGATTGATCCTCAGCGGTATAACCACCCCGCATTCGTCGAATCTGTCATGGGCCCCCAACCCGAACAAGAGCTTATGGGTTTCTTCTCCTCGCTGGGCATCATGACAACCTCCGAGGAAGGCCGGCTATACCCGCGCTCCCTTCGCGCAGAATCGGTGCGCGACGCGCTTCTCAACGTTTGCGACCGCCTAGGTATTACCTTAATCTGCGGAGCCAACGTTGCCTCGGCGCACAAAGCTTCCGAAGGCTGGACACTCCAAATAGACCGTCCAGCGCGGGCGCTCAAGGCAAAAAAGCACGACGACCGAAAAACGGAGCTCCGCTCGCTTCGGAAAGCGCTCGCCGATGTCCCTCGCAAGAACGAGGCCCTGGAGGCACATGCCGTAATTATCGCCACGGGTGGCAACCCCACCGGTATCGCCGATACGTTTAGCCTCCCCCTCACTTCGCTGCGCCCCATCCTCTGCCCCGTATCGGCAACGGTCGTCGGCGATCGGGCGGCACTCAAGACGTTGGACGGCCTGCGCGTCCGCGCCCGCTTGACGCTCGCCCGCAATCATAATGAGCTCTGGCACGAAGACGGTGAAGTCCTGTTTCGAGCCTTCGGCATCTCGGGCGTCGCTGTCTTCAACCTCTCCCGTCGTATCCAGCGCGGTGATACGATCCTGCTCGACGTTTTCCCCGACCTCTCCAAAGACGAGCTGCTCGATATGCTCAACCGGCGCGTTGAGCTGCTCGGCGGCTTTTCGCCCCGCGATCCCCGTTGGCTCGACGGCATGCTCGCCCCGCAACTCTCCCGCGTCGTCTGCACGGCGTTCGAGCAGTGCCATCCAGGCTCCAACGATGTCATCCACCTGGTCTCGATCCTCAAGCACTTTAAGTTGCTCGTTGAGGGAACAGCCGAGGAGCGCTCGGCACAGGTCACGCGTGGTGGCGTATCTGTCGAGAGTATCTCAACACCCAGTCTACGCGCGCGCAGCGTTGTCGACGCCCCGCTTTACGTCTGCGGCGAAGCGCTCGACATCGACGCCGATTGCGGAGGCTTTAACCTTGCGTGGGCATGGCTCTCGGGCATTCGCGCTGCAAGCAGCCTGTAGCCGCGCAGTCTATAATCAAAAACGCATTCGGGCCGTCTGGGATACCGGACGGCCTCTTTCTTGCCTCTAAGGAGACCTCGATGATCGAAATCACCCAAGTCAACGCTTCGCTCGATGAAGCCGGCGATGAAAATGCCTGCCTCATTGTTGGCAAGCGAGTCGCCAAGCGCGTCCTACGTTGCAAAGACTCCGAGATCAAGTCCATCGAGCTCCACCGCAAGTCAATCGACGCTCGCAAAAAACGAGACGTCCATTTTATCCTGAGCTTTCGTGTTGAGCTGACCAGTCCCCACCTCGAGCGAGAAGCGGTCGACAGCGTTTCCGAACGTGACCGCTCGCTCGTACGCGCGATAGAAGACGATGAGCCTTCATTCCCCTCCCCCATTTCCGACGCATCCAAAGAGCGCCCCGTCGTTGTCGGCGCCGGATGCGCCGGCCTTTTCGCTGCGCTCACGCTCGCCGAAGCAGGTCTTAAGCCCTTGCTTATCGAGCGCGGCGACCCGGCATTTCGCCGCTCGCAGGCGATCGACCTCTTTCTAAAGGAGCGCATCCTCGACCCCGAGAGCAATATTCAGTTTGGTCTGGGCGGCGCGGGGACCTTCTCGGACGGCAAGCTCAATACGGGAACAAAAAATCCCGCCCATCGCCTTATCCTCGAAACCTTCGTCGAGGCGGGTGCGCCCCGCGATATTCTGTGGGATGCCAAGCCGCACATTGGCTCCGACATCCTTCCCAAGGTTGTCACCGCTATATCCCAGCGCACCGAGCAGCTCGGAGGTGTCGTCCGTTATCGAACGAAGCTCGTCGACATTCGCACCGACGCGTCTGGCGCCATCACCGGTATCGATGTCCAATCGTCCCAAGACGCCGCTTACGAGCCAATCGAAACAAAGCACCTCATCCTCGCCTGTGGGCATTCTGCTCGCGATATTTTTGAGCTCCTTAAGGACCACAACGTGGCCCTCGCACAAAAGACCTTTGCCATGGGCGTTCGCATCGAGCATCCGCAGCGCGACATCGACCGAGCCCAATATGGAGCCTTGGCGGGACATCCTGCCCTCGGAGCAGCCCCCTACAAGCTCGTCGCCCATCTTCCCAACGGCCGCAGCGTGTTCTCGTTTTGCATGTGCCCCGGCGGGCAGGTTGTCGCCGCCTCTTCCGAGCAGGGCCACCTGTGCGTCAACGGCGCCAGCCTCAATGCCCGCGACGGACGCAACGCAAACGCCGCCCTGCTCGTTAACGTCACGCCTGAGGACCTTCCCAACGATGACCCGCTCGCCGGCATCGAGCTCCAGCGCGCCTGCGAGGCGGCCGCCTATCGCCTGGGCGGTTCCAACTGGAACGCACCGGCACAACTCGTCGGAGATTTCCTCGCAGGACGCGCCAGCAAGGCGCCCGGAAAGGTAAAGCCCACCTATCCGCTCGGTGTGACCTGGACGACAATTGACGAAGCCCTGCCGCAGCATATCGTCGAGTCGCTCCGCCTGGGACTTCCCCTACTCGGAAAAAAGCTACGAGGCTACGACCGTCCCGATGCCGTTCTTACCGGCGTGGAGACTCGTTCGAGCTCACCGGTCACTGTCACCCGAGACCGAACGTGCCATGCCGTGTCGACCCCGGGCCTCTACCCTTGTGGTGAGGGAGCTGGATATGCCGGCGGCATCATGAGCGCGGCCACCGACGGCATCCGTTGTGCCGAAGCCCTGATCGCGGACCTCTAACGCACGAATTCCAGCGCGCAAAAGACACAGGCCCCGAGCTCCACAGGGAACTCGGGGCCTGTTCGCTATTTCTTAAACCGTGCACCCTGGCGTTTTCTGCCCGATGCGAACGTGGAACCCTTGCGGGCCTGCGAGCGTAAGCGCTCGATCGTCTCGTCCTCAGACGCACCCTCGAGCATCGCCCGAATCTGAACGACGGCATCGCGCAGGCGCGCCGCCTCCTCAAAGTCCATAGCGGCAGAAGCGTTACGCATATCCTCTTCCATGGTTTCGACGATCCGCACAAGCTCGTCATGCGGCAGTTCTTCCAACTGCTCCGCAAGTGTCTGCTCGGGCGCCACCGTTTCCGGCACACCGCCCTCGCCCGACTCATCGGGCGTATAGAATGCGCCATGGCCAAGAGAGTCGCCTTTCGAGCGCCCCTTGGAGCCCACGGTCTTTTCGGCCTCGGCAATAAAGCTCGAGATGTCGTTAATGGCTTTGCGGACCGTCTTGGGCACAATGCCATGCTCTTCGTTATATGCCATCTGAATCTCGCGACGGCGCTGCGTCTCCTCGATGGCTTCTTTCATCGAATCGGTCACGACGTCAGCGTACATAATGACTTCGCCGTCGGCATTACGGGCCGCGCGGCCAATCGTCTGAATCAACGAACGGCGGTTGCGCAAAAAGCCTTCCTTATCCGCATCGAGAATCGCTACCAGCGAGACCTCGGGAAGGTCCAGACCCTCGCGGAGCAGGTTGATGCCAACGAGAACATCAATCTTTCCCTCGCGCAGCGTACGTAGGATCTCGACACGATCCATCGTCGCCGTATCGGAGTGCATGTAATTAACCTTAATGCCGGCATCGAGCAGATGGTCGGTCAGGTCCTCTGCCATGCGTTTGGTCAGCGTCGTCACCAGTACGCGCTCCTTACGGGCCACGCGCTCGCGAATCTCATCCTCAAGATCGTCAATCTGGCCGCGAACCGGACGCACATCGATCTTGGGGTCGAGCAGACCGGTCGGACGAATAATCTGCTCGACGTCGTTCTGGCTGACGCGCAGCTCATATTCGCCCGGCGTGGCCGAAACATAGATAAACTGGGGTATCCTTGCTTCAAACTCATCGAAACGAAGCGGGCGGTTATCGAGCGCCGAGGGCAGGCGAAAACCATGTTCCACCAGCGTCACCTTACGCGAGCGGTCACCTTCGTGCATGCCGCGAATCTGCGGCACCGTCACATGGCTCTCATCGATGATGCAGAGCATATCCTTGGGAAAGTAATCGATTAGGGTAAACGGCGGCTCACCCGGCTTGCGACCGTCCAGATGACGCGAGTAGTTCTCGATGCCGTTGCAAAAGCCCATCGTCTCGAGCATCTCAAGATCATAATCGGTACGCTGCTGCAGACGCTGCGCCTCGAGCAACTTGTCGGTCGCCTTGAGCTCCGCCACGCGCTTCTCGCACTCTTCGCTGATCGATTTCAGAGCCGCCTTGACCTTCGGCTTCTCGGTCACGTAGTGCGATGCCGGCCATACGGGAATGGCCTCGTACTCACGAAGCATCTCACCGGCGACCTCATCGATCTCGGCAATCAGCTCGACCTCGTCGCCAAAGAACTCAAACCGCAACGGATGCTCAGCATAAGGCGGATACACGTCGACAACATCGCCGCGCACGCGGAACGTGCCACGCGCCAGGTCATAGTCATTGCGATCATATTGAATGTCGATAAGCGCATGGATAAAGTCATCGCGCTCGAGCGGCACCTTCTTGTCGACGTTTGGAGCCAGACCCGCATAGTCCTCAGGAGAGCCAATGCCATAGATACACGAGACCGATGCGACAACGATCACATCACGTCGAGAGAGCAGTGACGCGGTCGCCTGATGGCGCAGCATCTCGACCTCTTCGTTAATCGAGGAGTCTTTCTCGATATATGTATCGCTTTGCGGCACATACGCCTCGGGCTGATAGTAGTCGTAATACGAGACAAAGTAGACCACAGCGTTATTGGGAAAGAACTCTTTGAGCTCGCTCGCAAGCTGAGCAGCGAGCGTTTTATTCGGAGCCATGACCAGCGTCGGCTTTCCCAGGGCCTCAATAGTCTTTGCCATCGTGAAGGTCTTGCCCGAACCAGTCACGCCCAGCAAAACCTGATAGCGGTCTCCGTCCCTCACGCCCTGCACAAGCGACTCAATGGCTTTAGGCTGGGAACCGGCAGGCTCATAGGGAGAAACGACCTTAAACGGCACGTCAGAGCCTTCAACGCCAAAGCGCTTAAGTTCACCACCAACGCGTTCTACTTCAAATTCCGCCATGGATACTCCTAACTCATATATCTGCAGTATACGCAGGCGGCAGGCATAGTCCTATACGAACCGATCGGGATAGAGGGTCTTGTAGCGAGCCCAGGCATTATTGACACGAATCAGATACGCCTGCGTCTCGGGAAAGGTAATTGCATTATGAAGCGACGTACCCTGCTGCGCCCATCCGTCGACATTGCCCATGCCGGCGTTATAGGCGGCGATGGCACTATCCGTCGACCCGTTGAAATAGGCGAGAAGATACGAGAGGTATGCGCAGCCAAACTCGATATTCGTAGCCGGATCGTTAAGATTGTCGGCCGAATACTCCCCTCCGTCGACAAGGCCCTTGGCAATCATATCCTGGGCAGTCTCGGGCATCAGCTGCATCAATCCCTGAGCACCCTGATTCGACTCGGCCTCGGGATCCCAATTCGATTCCGACTTAATGACAGCGCACACCAGATACGGATCCAGATTATGCGAAATACTGGATTGCTTTACATACGCCTCGTAGTCAATCGGATACAGCGGCTTAAAGAAAGCGGCAGGGGCACACGAGTAGACGAGCGAAATAAGGCCGAAGACGAACACAACGGCAAGTGGCGTCACGCGATACCACGTAAAGAAACGTGCCTTAGGCATCGGCCTCCTCCTTATCCGGAGTATCTATAAACCCGTGGCATGCAAGCCATGAGTCAAGCTGCTCAAAGAGCGAATTATCGGCTGCCGAATTATCAATCACCGTTGTAGCGAGATTGCACAGCGCAGACTCATCGGGCTGGCAAGCAGAACGGGCATCGAAATCAGATGGCTCCATGCCACGTTGAATAGCGCGCTCGCGACGAACTGACAAAGGGGCGCTAATGACCAGAATTTCATCAGCCAAGCCAAATGCATCCTCAAAACCAGTCGGAGCAGAAACCTCGACCACCGCAAAGGGATAACGGGGAGATGAAACCGTACAACAAACCGGATCGAGAATCCTAAGCGAAAGCTGTTCAATCAGAACGGGATGCACGATGCCATTGAGCCGTGCGACCGAATCAGGAGAAGCGAAAGCTCGAGAAGCGAGGATGCTGCGGCGAATGCCGCCTTCCTCATCCAAAATGTCCCAACCGAATTCATCCGCGAGTGCATTGACGATATCAGAGCCCGGCACATACAGCGATTTTGCAAGCTCATCCAGATCGATTAGCATAGCGCCACGAGATTCGAAATAGCGGCAGGCAGTCGACTTACCCGAAGCAATATTGCCCAAGACAAATACGGTAAACATCAAGCCCTCCCTAACGCCAATGCGAGTAATTATCGCTCAAATACACTAGAAGGACTCAAAATACAGCCAAACAGTAAGAGCGCATACGGGGGAACTAGGTCCCAAAGTACAACGTGTATACAACGCAAAAAAAGGGGGAGGCCGCGAGGCCTCCCCCTTCTAAGTTCGATGACGGCTCGGTGCCGTCCACCGGTCAGCGGCGCCCTGGCCTCCCACG
>CAUFMB010000004.1 GCA_959026535.1 uncultured Collinsella sp.
CCGTGGGTTATACCCTAAGAGCAAACCACCCTTTTTAAGGGTGGTTCTGATTGCACGGTACGGATGCGTTTTATTGCACGCTGAGCGGACTCGCAGACCGTTCGGACGTTAAAACGAACCGACCGCGCCTTCGTGCTGCCGAGGGTGTTCATAAGTGGATAGTATGTGCTTACTATCACAACGTGCGCCGTGTCTGGGAAGCGCGGTGCCGCTCATTGGGAGGAACATCATGAAAAAGAAGCTGCTGCTTGCGCCCCTCATGGCCGTTTTGGTTGCATGTGTGGTCGTGCTTTCCGGCTGCGGAGGCCCCTCGATCGAAGAGCTCATCACCGAGGACCTTACGACTCAGTTCGATGAGGTCAAAAACGGTGGCGACGATTTCCTCTCTGGTCTGGAAGAGGCTTCGGGCGACGAGTTCGAGCAGCTGGGCATCGATCCCAAGGAGTATGCCAAGACCTATCTCGAGGGCTTTGATTACGAGATCGGCGACGTGACGGTCGACGAGGACAAGGGCGTTGCAACCGCCGAGGTCTCCATCACCTGCAAGTCTATGAACAAGATCGTCGAGGACTTCTCCACCCAGTATCAGGAGAAGGTCGCTGCACTTGACACGGTTCCTTCCGATGACGAGCTGTACAAGATGGCCGGCCAGGTGATGGTCGATGTGACCAAGGCCACCGAGCCCAGGAAGACCACGGTTATCTTCAAGTACACCTGCAACGATGACGGCGAGTGGTCTGCCGACGACTCCGTCAACTCCGAGATGATGGATGCGATGCTGAGCTAGTTCGTTACGGCGTTTTACCAAACGCCGTAACTGCTCGACGCTGCGCGCCGCCCAAGCCGACAATTTGTCACTCAAAAGGCGAGGCATGACCAAAAGGTCTATGCCTCGCCTTTTTCATGCCAACTTGTTCGGCTTGGGCGGCGCTCGCTGTCCGTCCTCTACCTGCGGTGTTGCCATTGTTGAGGGGCAGCTAATTTGGGACGGGGCTCTTTTAGCTACCCCGTGCCCATCTAAGTTGCGGTGAAATAGGGACTGTTGGGGGCAGTAGGCCGGCAATCAGTCCCTATTTCACCGCAACTTATTGGTGGGCGGCTCGCTACTCGCCCAAGATCAGCGCGGCGAGTTCGTCCTGGGTGTCCACTACGTAGTCGGCGCCGGCGGCTTCGAGCTCTGCTCGGCCGCGGAAGCCCCAGGTGACGCCGGCGCTCTTAAGGCCGGCATTGTGGCCGGTCAGAACATCGACATTCGAATCGCCAACGTAGAGCGTGGTCGCCGGGTCGGCGCCCAGCTCCTCCATTACATGCAGCGTGACGGGAGCCTCGGGCTTGGGTGGAAACGCGTCGACACGACCCTGCACCAGCGCAAAACGATCGGGGCCAAAGTACTTTTCGATAAGCGGAGCCGCCGAAATATGGTCCTTGTTGGTGAGCACGGCAAACTCAACGCCCGCGGCGCGCAGACGGTCGAGCATCTCGACCGTGCCGGCATAGGGGGCGGTGTGGTCCTCCTTGTGCTCGCCGTAATAAGCCCTAAACTCGGCGAGCGTCTGCTCAAACATGCGGCCGTCGCCCGCGTACTCGGCGGGCATAAAGCGCTCGACCAGCTTGAGCATGCCGTTTCCCACCTTGTAGCGGTACTCGTCCACGGCAAACGTGGGCCAGCCGTGCAGCTCGCAGGTATGGTTGCCGGCTGTCGCCAGGTCCTCGAGCGTATTGAGGATGGTGCCGTCCAGATCAAAGATCACATGGGAATAAGCAGCTGTCATGGGTGCTCCTGCCGTTTGAGTTGTAAAGCGCACCCCATGATACTGGGCTTGCGCGTCGGGCGTGCCTGGAATCTGAACATCTTTAACGGCATCGGGGCGCATCGCGCCAGCGCAAGCCTTTGCCGCTAGCAGATCCTGGGCAGCTGCTCTCCCACGAGCATGTCGAGGATACGCGTCGAGCCCCAGCCGGTGCGCACACGCACGGCGGGACGAGCACCTTCGGCGACCGGCAGCACGCGACCGATGATGGCGGCGTTCTCGCCGTAGCGGGCGGCACGCATGGCTGCTAGCGCCGCGTCGGCCTGCTCGGCTGGCACCACGGCGACCATCTTGCCCTCGTTGGCAACCTGCAGCACGTCGTAGCCGAGCATCTCGCAGGCGGCCTGCACGTCGGGGCGCACGGGTACGGCGTCCTCGTCAATCTCCATGGCAACGCCGCTGGCCTGGGCAAACTCGTTGAGCGTGGATGCCAGGCCACCGCGCGTGGGGTCGCGGAAGCAACGCGTATCGGGGGCGGCGGCCAGCACGTCGGCAATCAGGTGGTTGAGGGGCGCGGCGTCGCTCTCGATGCTGCTCGAGAACGCCAGGCCCTCGCGCTGGCTCATGATGGCGATGCCGTGGTCGCCCAGCGTGCCCGAGACCAGGACGACGTCGCCGGGCTGGCAGCTGGCGCCGCTGAGCGTCACGCCCGCGGGAACCTCGCCCACGCCGGCGGTGTTGATGTAGACGCCGTCAGCTCCGCCGCGCTCGACCACCTTGGTGTCGCCGGTGATGATTTTGACGCCCGCCTCGCGCGCCGTCTCGGCCATGGTCTGCACAATCTGGCGCAGCTTATCCATAGGATAGCCCTCTTCGAGGATAAAGCCGCACGAAAGGAAGCGCACGTTGGCACCCGAGGTCGCAACATCGTTGACGGTTCCGCACACGGCGAGCCTGCCGATATTTCCGCCGGGGAAGAACTGCGGCGTCACCACAAAGCTGTCGGTCGACATGGCGATGCGCCCGCTCGCGGGCAGGGCGGCGACACCGGCATCGTTGCCTTCGAGCAGCTCGGGCGACCCAAAGGCATCCAGAAAGACCTCGTCGATAATGCGCTTCATCATCTGGCCGCCGGAGCCGTGGCCCAGCAGGACAGTGCTATCGGTGACGCTATGGGACATATCGAAAACTCCAATCGTGGTGCGTCTGGTGCGTGGGGGCGTTCGGGCTAGATTTGGTATCTAAAGTACGCAGCGCAGCTGCCTTCCGAGCTCACCATGCACGGGCCAACAGGATGCCCGGGCGTGCAGGCGTGGCCGAAAAGTGGGCAGTCGCTCGGTGCGATGGCCCCGCGCAGCACGTCGCCGCAACGGCATCCGCGCGGCTCGACCGTCGTCTCAACGGGCACGTCATAGCGGGCGCCGGCGTCAAAGCGCGAGAACTCGGGGCGGATGGAAAGGCCCGAGGCGGCAATCGGTCCCAGCCCGCGCCATGTGGTATCGCACGGCTCAAACACCTGCTCGACCAGTTGGCGCGCCACGGGGTTGCCGTCCACGTTGACGCCGCGACGGTACGCGTTGTCGATCGCGGGCCGCCCCTCAACGACCATCTGCACCAGCATGCAGATACCCTGCAGAATATCGACCGGCTCAAATCCCGTGACCACGCCTGGGGTCCTAAACTCATCGACCAAAAAGCCAAAGGGTACCAGGCCTGTGATGGTGGCGACGTGGCCCGGCAGGATAAAGCCGTCGATAGTGGTCTCGGGGTCGTTGGCAATCGCGCGCAGCGCCGGTGGCGTGGTCTTGTGGGCGCAATAGACCGAGAAGTTCTGGAGTCCGCGTGCATCGGCCTCCAGGATGGCGGCGGCGATGGTGGGCGTCGTAGTCTCAAAGCCCACGCCCATAAAGATGACCGGGCGGTCGGGGCTGTGTTTGGCGATATCGAGCGCGTCGAGCGGCGAGTAGACGATACGGATGTCGCGTCCGGCTGCCTTTTGCGCGGCAAGCGAGGTGGACGATCCGGGCACGCGCATCATGTCACCAAAGGTAGTGATGATGGCGCCGTCCATCTTGGCGAGTGCGATTGCGTGGTCGATGTCGCGGTTTGCGGTAACGCAGACGGGGCAGCCCGGGCCGCTCAACAGCTTGAGCCCCGCCGGCATAATGGAGCGAAAACCATAGCGGCCAATGCTCACGGTATGCGTACCGCAGACCTCCATCAGGTTGATGGTGCGGTCGCCGACAAGCTCATGAATGCGGTCGATGAGCTCGCGAGCGAGCCGTGGGTCGTGAAATGCCGAAAAGTCGATACCGGAGTGAACCGGTTGCGCCGCCGCCACTAGTATGCCTCGGCCGGGTTGGTGGCGAGCTGGTCCTCTTCGACCAGCTCGGTCATGGCGTTGACCAGCTCGAGCGTCTCCTGGGCTTCCTGCTCGTCGACAATCTGGATGCCAAAGCCGGCGTGTACGAGAACATAGTCGCCCACCTGTGCCGTCGGCACAAGTCGCAGCGATACGGGGCGCTCGATGCCCATCATGTCGACGATCGCCTTTAGGTCGTCGTCGCGTTTGACCACTTTACCGGGAACGGCAAGGCACATAATGTTTCCCTTTTATACGCTTTGCGCTGGATGGGCGCTTAATAATCCATCAGTTGATGGTAGCGCTCGCGGGGGTTGCGGGCAAACGCGTTACACCTGTGAGACGGCGGCGCATGGGCTGGCCAAGCAGCCTACCGCGATGCGATCTGCGTGAGGCGAGCGCGGGCGACCGCCGCCTGGCCGTAGGCGATGCAGCCGTCGTTGACGGGCACGGTGTGGGGAACCAAGACGGCAAGACCGGCGTCTTTGAGCTCGCGCGTGAGGAGCCGAAGCAAAAGTCGGTTCATGAACACGCCGCCCGAGAGCGCGACGGTGTCGATGCCTTCACGGACGCAGATCTCGCTTGCGATGCGGGCCGACGCACGTGCGATGGTGACATGGAAGTCGAGCGCGAGCCTATCGGGCGATGCGCCGGCTTCAATACCCTCCAAAAGTGCTTCGATGAGCGGTTGGGAATCCAAGATGGTGGAGTCGTCGACAGACGTGGGTATGCCTGACTGATAGTCGATGGGGCGGACGGTTCTGCTGCCGAGCGCGTGCCATGCGGCGGCCTCGAGCTCGATGGCGGGTTCGCCCTCGTAGGTTGCAGTGCCGCAGATGTCCAAGATCGCCGCCGCGGCGTCAAACAGACGGCCCATACTGCTCGTTCGCGGGCTGTTGATGTTCCGCTTGATCATCGTGGTCGTGATACTGCGCGTCTGCTCATCGAGGCCGCCCAGGAGTCCCGCGGCACCCGGATGTTCGAGTAGATCGAGCTCGCTCAGCAGGGCAAAGGCGTTGCGTCGGGCGTCGCGCACAGATGCGGCGCCACCGGGGAGTGCCCAGGTACGCAGGTGCGCGGTGCGCTCAAAATCGGCGAGGCCGGCGACAAGAAACTCACCGCCCCAAATGGTTCCGTCGGTGCCAGCGCCCGTTCCATCGAAGGCGATGCCAAGTACGCGCGCATTGGGTGCAAGCTGTCCTGTGGCGATAGCCTCAGCCATCACGCTCGCGATATGCGCATGATGGTGCTGGACTTCGATAAGCGGCAGATTGCGCTCGCGCGCCTGTTCGCGTGCCCACTGACTCGATAGGTAGCTGGGGTGCAAGTCGCAGGCCAGCGCGGCGGGCGCTAGGTCAAAAAGGTCTTCCAGTCGCGTGCGTGCCGCATTCCACGCATCGAAAGTCGCACCGTTTTCGACATCGCCGATATGCTGCGACACAAAACAGGCCGACGTTCCATTCGCGTCTTCGCGCGTGAGTGCGATCGTGGCCTTTTGCTGCGGGCCGCAGGCGAGCACACAGGGCGCGGCGCTGGCGAGTGCCGGCAGCGGCAACGGCTGCGGGGCGTACCCGCGAGCGCGGCGCACGGGCATAACGACCCCGTCGACCACACGTACCACGGAGTCGTCGTAGCGCGAGAGGATCGCGCGGTCATTGCCGAGCAGCGCGTCGGCGATGCCGGCGGCAACGAGATGCTCCCAGGCAAGATCGTCATCGGTCTCGATGGGCTCTTCGCTCAAGTTTCCGCTGGTCATAACCAGCGCGTGCATGCCATGCGTTTCTGCCGCGGCAAGCAGCAGATGCTGAAGCGGGGTATAGGGGAGCATGACGCCGAGCTCGGGCAGATCGTGCGCAACGGACGGCGCAAGTGCGAGAGCATCGAAGGAATCTCCCATGCCAACACCACGCCGGCGCAGCAGCACGATGGGGCGGATGCTGCCGGCCAGCAAGTCGCGCTCGGCGTCGTTGACACGGCACAGGCGCTCGGCATCGGTAAGGTCGCGCACCATAACGGCAAGCGGCTTGTTGCTGCGGCGCTTGTGACGGCGCAGCTCGACTACTGCTTGCTCGTTGGCGGCGTCGCAAGCCAGATGGAATCCGCCCAGGCCCTTGATGGCAACAATGCCGCCGGCCTCGAGCAGCTCGACACAGCGCTCGATAATAGCGTCGCTAGACTCGCGCGTGTCGCCGACAGCCGGCGTCGCCTCTGAGCTCTCGAGCACCATGCCGCCTGCCGCCTCGCGCCAGGTAATATGCGGCCCGCAGTCAAAGCAGGCATCGGGCTGCGCATGAAAGCGCCGGTCAAGTGGGTCGGCATACTCCGCGGCGCATTCGGGGCACATGGGAAAGCGATCCATAGAGGTGGCCGCTCGGTCATAAGGCAGCGAGCGGATGATGGTAAAGCGCGGGCCGCAGTTGGTGCAGTTGATAAAGGGGTAGTGATAGCGTCGGTCGGCGGGGTCGAACAGTTCGCGCAGGCAGTCGTCGCAGGTGGCGATATCGGGCGAGACGAGCGTCGTATGCGCAGTCTGGTCCTGTGACGCCACAATGCGAAAGCCCTGTTCATTGGCAGCATCCCAAGTGCCGGGCTCCAAATCCGCAACGTCGACGCGCTCCACGCGGGCAGCCGCGGGTGCGTGCTCCGACAGCGCGGCGACAAAGCCGTCGACGGCCGCACCCGAGGCATGCGCCTCGACATGCACGCCGTCGCCTGCGTTGAGCACCCAGCCGCAGATGCCATGCGCCATGGCCTCGCGATACACAAACGGCCGCATGCCAACGCCCTGCACAATGCCCGTCACATGAATATGCACATGCCGCATGCGGCTCTCCCTCATCAAAACCGACCAAAAAGGGACAGGTTTATTTTGGTAGGTAAAACATCTAAACCTGCCAAAATAAACCTGTCCCTTTTTGGCAGGTGCGCTGCGGGAAATCCCGCTACAGTCCTAGGCTTTGTCCGGTGGCGGCACACGTGAGCTCGCCGTGCTTAACGCCACGCAGTCCCAGCAGACGGTCGGCCAGCTCGTAGACGCGCTCGCCGCGGCCCTTAAGCGCCAGAATCTCCAGACAGTTGTGGTGGTCCAGATGCACGTGCAGGGTCGAGACGATCTCGTCGGTGTAGTCGTGCTGCACCTCGTCCAAGCGGCGCGTCAGGTCGCCGGTGTGATGGTCGTAAATCATGGTGAGTGATCCGATGACCTGCTCGTCGGGCGTTCGCATCTGCTCCTTGGCAATCGATGCGCGAATCAGGTCGCGTACAGCCTCGGAGCGGTTGGCCACGTCGCCGCGGCGCGCGATCTGCTCGTCAAAGCGGCGCAACAGGTCGTCGGGCGCGGTGACCGAAAAACGGACCAGCTCGGAGGCGGAGCCGCTGCAACGGCAGTCTGCGTCGCCGGTCGGCCCGTGCGAATGCTCGTGCCCGCAGGTGTGCTCGTGCTCGGTCACGCTACACCAGCTTTACGGAGCCAACGGAGTTATGGTCGGCCTCGATGGCCTCCTCGTAGCCCTCGAGTGCGTCGTGCGCCTCGTGGAGCGCCGCCATGGCGGCCTCGAGCTTGGCGCCAATGCGCTCCATATCAAAGTTCTCGGTCGCATGCAGCAGCTGATGGCTCCACTCGTGGGCGAGCTCGATCGTGTCGTCGACCTGCTTGACGCTCATGGCAAGCTGGCTCATGTTCATTCCGACGTCATGCATGGGAAATCTCCTTTTGTACGGGTCTATTCAGTGGTTCAGATTCTACTACGCCTGCTTTGCGCGTCGCCGCATAAGAAAACGGGTGCGAGTCCGTCTGACCCGCACCCGTTCACTGGGGGCTGTTTGTGATTACCATACTATCCGTGGTCGCGGGCGCAGTGCCCGGCTCTCCGGTGAGCGGCGCAAAACCGCTCATGGACGGCAGCACATGACCGGCGTATTACAGGTGCTTCTCAAGCAGCGCCTGCAGCCTGGCCTTGGGCAGCGCGCCAACGGAGCGGTCGATTTCCTCGCCGTTCTTAAAGACAACCAGCGTGGGGATGCTCATAACGCCAAACTTCATGGCCAGGTCCTGATTGTCGTCGACGTTGCATTTGGCGACGGCAAGTTTGCCGGCCAGCTCGTCGGCCACTTCGTCAACGATGGGCGAGAGCGAACGACAGGGACCGCACCACGGTGCCCAAAAATCAACCAGCACGGGAAGGCTGCTGTTAACGACGGAATCGAAGTTCTCGGGGGTAATCTGCTTAATGTCAGCCATGGTGACCTCCATAGTGCGACGCGGCTCGGCCGCGTAAAACTCAGTACGACCGTGCTTATACCCAACGGCCCGCAATGCAACCACTCGCGGGCGGCTCTTTTATCAAAAGCGCCGCAAAACCCCTTTCTTCAGATATGGGGATATAAGGCGCATCGGCGTCAGCCGATATACATATACGGCTGCAAGTGGTATACTGTTTTCATGGATAGATACAGGAGCAACGACAACATAGTCTGGGACTGCGACTACCATGTGGTCTTCTGCCCGAAATACCGCAGGAAGGTGCTCGTGGACGGCATCGGCTCCCGCTTCGAGGAGATCGCGCACGAGGTCGCGGAGGAACTCGATTTCGAGATAAGGGAAATCAAGGTCATGCCCGACCGCGTGCACATGCTCGTCTCAGTCGACCCCCAGTTCGGCATCCACCGGGCCGTGAAGCGCATCAAGGGCAGGACCAGCCACGACCTGCGCGCCGAGTTCCCGCAGCTGAAGCGCAAGCTGCCGACGCTCTGGACGAACAGCTACTTCGTCTCGACCGTCGGCGGGGCGACGCCCGAGGCCGTCAGGCAGTATATCGAGGACCAGAGGAACGCGTGAGGGCCATGGACAAGACCTTCGAGTACCGCATATACCCGAGCGCCGAGCAGGAGGCCCTCCTGCAGAAGACCTTCGGCTGCTGCCGCTGGGTCTACAACAGGGTGCTGGCGATGAGGCGGGACGAGTACGCGTGGACGGGCAAATCGAGGCACATCAACTCCTACATCACCCAGATCCCCGCCTGGAAGAGGGCGGACGCGCCGTGGCTCTCCGAGGTGGACTCCATGGCACTGCAGCAGTCCCTGCGCGACCTGGACAAGGCATTTAAGAACTTCTTCCGCGCACCAGGCAAGGTGGGCTTTCCGAAGTTCAAGTCCAAACGCGCGGGGAGGAAGAGCTACCGCACGAACGGCGTCGGGATAATCGACGCCAGGCACGTGAGGCTGCCAAAGCTGGGGACCGTCAGGGCGCGGGTGAGCCGTCCCGTGGAGGGGCGCGTCCTGTCCGCGACGGTCAAGCAGGTGCCGAGCGGCAAGTACTACGTGGCGATATGCTGCGCGGACGTCCCCGCCACGGACGCGCCGGCCCCGACCGTCGGGTTCCTGGGAGTCGATGCGGGAATACACGACATAGCCACCTGCTCCACGGGGGAGCGCCTGCCCAACCCCAAAAACCTGCAAAGGAGCGAGAGGAGGCTGGCGCGGGAGCAGCGGCGGCTCTCGCGCAAGCGGAAGGGCTCCGCAAATCGCGCCAGGCAGCGTGTCAGGGTCGCGCGGGCGCACGAGAAGGTTGCCAACCGGCGGAAGGACGCCCTGCACAAGTTCACGACGCATGCGGTGGGAGAAAGCCAAAACATCGCGGTCGAGGACCTGAACGTCAGGGGCATGCAGAGGAACCGCCGCCTCGCCAAGGCCGTGGGCGATGCCGCCATGTCGGAGCTGGCGCGCCAGCTCGAGTACAAATGCGCATGGTCGGGGCGCGGCTTCGTAAGGGTGGGCAGGTTCTATCCGTCCAGCAAGACGTGTTCCGCATGCGGTTACGTCTACAGGGGACTGACGCTGGCCGAACGGGTATGGGACTGCCCCGCGTGCGGCATGCGTCACGACCGCGACCTGAACGCCGCCGTCAACATCGCCCGCGAGGGAAGGAGAATCCTGGAAGGTACCGCAGGGCATGCGGGAACCGCGGCAGACGCCGCAAACGCTTGTGGAGAGGGCGTAAGACCTACGGCTGCATGCGCAGTCTAGGCAATTCTCGGTGAAGCAAGAATCCCCTGGCTTTAGCCATGGGGAGTGTCAAATAATGGTGGGCACGCAAACGATTGGAGAGCGCATACCTATGTCACAAAGCCAGAAAAAAGAAGCCATCGCCCAGGCGGCCGAGCAGGAGCTCGCATCGCTTGCGGGTCGTGGCGTGCGCATCGCAGGCAACGCGTGCTCGCCGATTGTGCTGGTAAAAGGCGATTTGGATGAGGCCGAGCGCTCGGGCGGCGAGCTTGCCGCAGGCGCGGATGGCGCGGCGCTGCGTAAGGCGCTCGGGGCCATCGGTTATGCGCCCGAGGATTTTTGCGTGCTGGCAAGCGTCGCCGGTGCGGGCGACGGAACGGTGGCGGTGGGCCATGCCCTGCCGTGCGAGCTGTTCCGCGAGGCGCTCGAGGCGCTGGACCCCGAGGCGGTGCTGTTGCTGGATGATCGTGCGGCCGATACCATGCGCGAAACCTACGCCGACATGCTCGTGGCGATCGACGACTTTGACACCGCCATGCTCAAGCCCGGCCTGGTCGCCCACGTGCAGGGACGTCGCGTACTCGCGCTCGACGGCTTTGAGGCGGCACTCACCGACAAGGCGGCCAAGCAGCGCATGTGGGCCTACATTAAGCAGCTGACCCCGGCGGCCGCGCCGCTGTAGCGGGCTTGCGCCGGCAAGGCGACCCGGGCGGTTGAGTCGCGCCACGAGTCCAGTGTCGCGCCCCTACATCACAGCGCGCAGCTCAAATCGGTCGCCGTTAATGCGGAACTGGCAGTTGCCGCTCATGCGCTCCACGGCAAGCTTAATGCTCTTGGTGCCAAAACCGTGGCCGGCGTGTTGGGTCACGGGCATGCCGTCGACCATGCGCGGCGCGCGTCCAAACGTGTTGGAAACCAAAAGCAGCAGCTGGCCGTCCTCAAGCCGCAGGTCAAGGTCGACAAAGCGTTTGCCTTCAGGGCGGCGCTTGCAGCGATGATGGCGTTTTCCAGGGCGTTCGAAAGCACACTGAACAGGTCGGCATCGCCCACGTGAACGGTTTCGGGCACGGCGGCACGCAGGTCGGCGGTGATGCCGTGCTTGTTGATATCCGAACTAAATGACGAAAGCACGATGTTGACGGTCTCGTTGGCGCAGTAACGGCGCACGGCGGTGCGGTCGTTGGCCTCGCAGAGCTCATCGATGCGATCGAGCGCCTCGTCGATGTGCCCTTCCTCAACAAGAATGGCCAGACCGCGCAAAAAGTGCCGCATGTCGTGGCGAAGGATCGACAGCTCGCGTCCAGATTGGCGCCAGGCCTCGAGCTCTTTGATGGCGGAGTTGTCGCGCGTCTCGAGCATCCAGCGCTCACGCTCGGCGACTTCCTTTGCTTCGTATTCGCGCAGGTAGACGGCAAGAAACATAAGATAGAAGGCGCAAAGGGCAAAGGCCAGAAACTCAACGGTCACCACCGAGCCCGAGTGGAACAGCGTGGTGTAGACGTTGGTGGCGTAGTCAAAGACGTAATAGACGAGCGGCAGGATTAAAAGGATGCCCAGCTCGGTGGTGCTTTTAATCGCCAAGCGTGGACCGATGTCGCCGGCCCAATGCAACAGGACGGCAAAGACGGCGAGTGTGGTCGCGATGCGCGCCAGGTAGTACGCGATCTGAGAATCGGTTGCGGCAAATGCGGCGATGCCCATCCAATTGCTGAACTGGCAGCTCAGATAGGCACTCGTAATGCCGAGCACGGCAAGCAGCGGGCTCAGGCGGTAGCGCGCGCACAAATAGATGACGAGCGGCAGATGCACGACGAGCGGATATACCTGGCGGGCGAAAAGCTCGCCGCCGACGGCATTGGCGAGGCCAAATGCGCATCCGGTTACGGCACCGACCAGCACCAGTTCAAGCGCATGACGCCGGTTGATCTCGACACCGCACAGCGCCGCCGAGGCAAAGACGCCAAAGAGCAACGTCGTGGCGTGGTGGATTGCCCAAAGGATCATTTCGACCGAGGAGACCATCAGCGCCGCCCGCCTTCGAAGCGCACCGCAAAGTAGGCGTCTTGGAACCCCTGCTTGCTGCTGCGCGACAGCGGAATGCACGCGCCGGAGCGCATGACGATGTCCGTGCGATCGAAGTGGTCGATGTTGCGCAAGTTGACCTGGTAGCTACGGTGGCATTTAAAGAAGGTGGCATTTTGCGCCAAACGGTCCTCGACGCTGCGGAACGACTCGAGTGCCTCGATATCGCGTCCGTCGCGCAGGTGGAAGACCACGTGCTTGTTGCGCGCCTCGGCATATTCGATGTCGGACAGGCGCAGGGCGTGGTAGCCAAAGGACGTTTTGATCACGAGCTCGTCGGTTGCCGCCGGGCGCATGCTCGAAAGCTCGTCGAGTAACTGTGCCAGGCGTTCGTAAGTCACGGGCTTGAGCAGATAGTCGAAGGCGCGGACCTCGTAGGATTCCAGCGCGAACTCGGGCGACGAGGTAAGGAACACCAGACGCACGGCGGTGTCGGCCTGGCGCAATTCGCGCGCGGTGTCCATGCCATTGACGAGCGGCATGATCATGTCGAGCAGGATGATGTCGGCGCGCGATGCGGCATGGCGGGCCAGCAGGTCCTCGCCACGCGTGACGAGCGCAACATCGACCGCCGTGCCCGTCTCGGTCGACCAACGGTCGATCATCCGGTGCAGTCTATCTAGAAAAGCGACGTCGTCGTCGCAGGCAATAATCTTGAGCATTCTGAGCCCCCTTAGTAGTTCGATTTTGCCACATTGGGCGCGGACCACTCGCGGGGGAGCGCCCGTTCGTGCCTCATGGTGCGCAACTCGCGCCGAGCGGTATTGCGGTGGCGAAAGATGCCTCCTGCGCTATCGAGAGCTCGGCTATCCTCAGCTTGCCAGTTCGAAAATGGACCCGCCGCATGATTGAATCTTTATTTCAACTTTACACCTGGCTTTACAGCTGTCTTGTCAGCTGTAAAGCCAGGTGTCATACTAAAGCCCCAAGATTCGCCAAAAGAGAGGGGCCTTGATGGCACAGAGCGCGAACATGGATGCATCGGAGCTTGCACGCGATATCGCGGCCGGCCTGGCATCGGCAACGACGGCAACGGAGCGCGCGGCGCTGGTACCCGCAGAGCTCGTCGAGGCCATTCATCAGCTAAAAACCCAACGTGACGCAGTGATCCTGGCACACTATTATGTGGCGCCCGAGGTCCAAGCCGTTGCCGATTACGTCGGCGACAGCTTCTACCTGGCAAAGCTCGCCAAGAGCCTGCCGCAGCAGACTATCGTGCTGTGCGGCGTGGAGTTTATGGGCGAGAGCGCCAAGCTGCTTAACCCCACCAAGACCGTGCTGCTGCCCGAGCCGGGCGCGGACTGTCCCATGGCGCACATGGTCAAGCGCGAGACGGTCGACGCGGCGCGTGCCGAGTATGGCGACGACCTGGCCGTGGTGTGCTACGTCAACTCCACGGTCGAGATCAAGAGCTGGAGTGACGTGTGCGTTACCAGCTCTAACGCCGTCAAGATCGTCTCCGAGCTGCCGCAGCAGCACATCTTGTTCATTCCCGACCAGAATCTGGGCCGCTTTGTGGCCGAGCAGGTGCCCCAAAAGCACGTCATCCTCAACAACGGCTACTGCCCGCGTCATCACATCATCACCGTCGAGCAGATCGTCGACGCGCAGGAGGCGCACCCCGACGCGCTCGTGCTGGCACACCCCGAGTGCAAGGCCGACGTCCTGGCCGAGGCCGACTACATCGGCTCTACTGCCGGCATCATCAAGTATGCCGAGGAGTCGGACGCGAGCGAGTTCATCATCGTGACGGTCCGCGGCGTGCTCTACGAACTCGAGCGCCGCTGCCAGGGCACCGGCAAGAAGTTCTACTTCCCTGCGGTGCAGCCCACCTGCGTCAACATGGATCTCATCACGCTCGAAAAGCTCGTGCACTGCCTGGAGACGGGCGAGGGCGAGGTGCAGATTGGCGTGTCGGACGAGGCCGCCGATCAGGCCAAGCTCACGCTCGACCGCATGCTCGAGTACGCGGCGCGCTAAGCCAATGTGACATGAGGGACCATCCCTTATGCCACATTACAAGGGAGAGGATTCCTGTGGAAAACAAACAATACCCCGATATGGAGTGTGACGTCGTCATTGCTGGTTGCGGCGTGGCGGGCCTGTATGCGGCTCTCAATCTGCCGACGAGCACGCGCGTAATCATGCTCTCCAAGGGTGCCGTCGATGAGTGCGATTCGATGCTCGCGCAGGGCGGCATCTGTGTACTGCCCGAGGGTTCTGACTACGACGCCTTCTTTGAGGACACCATGCATGCCGGCCACTACGAGAACCGCCGCGAGAGCGTCGACATCATGATTCGCTCGAGCCGCTCGGTCATCAACGACCTGCTAGCGATGGGCGTGGATTTTGAGCGCAAGGCCGACGGCAGTCTCGACTTTACCCGCGAGGGCGCGCACAGCCGCCCGCGCATCGCCTTCCATGCCGATATTACGGGCAAGGAGATTACGACCAAGCTGCTCCAGGCTGTCCGCAAGCTGGACAACGTGCAGATTCTCGAACACGTTGCCATGACCGACATCCTGACGGCCGAGCGCGATGGCGCCACGGTGTGCACCGGCGTTGTCGCCGTTGTCGTGGATGAGGGCGATTCGGCTCGCCCCGCCGACGAGCTGGCAAATGCCGCTGAGGGCGTGCATGCCGGCGAGCCGTTTAAGATCCATGCCCGCCACACGCTGTGGGCGACGGGTGGCATTGGCGGCGTGTACGACCACTCGACCAACTACCCGCAGCTCACGGGCGACGCCTGCTACATCGCTCAGGAGCATGGCATTAAGATGGAGCACCTGGACTACGTGCAGATCCATCCCACGGGTCTGTTCTCGCCGCAGCCGGGTCGCACGTTCCTGATCAGCGAGAGCTGCCGCGGCGAGGGCGCGATTTTGCTCAACGCCGCCGGCGAGCGTTTTACCGACGAGTTGCAGCCGCGCGACGTTGTCGCCGCCGCCATCCGCGAGCAGATGAAGCAGGACGGCACCGAGCACGAGTGGCTGAGCTTTGCCCCCGTCGAGCGTGACGTGGTGACCGGGCACTTTGCCAACATTCGCGCGCGCTGCCTGGAGGACGGCCGCGACATCTTGGACGAGCCCATTCCCGTTACGCCGACGCAGCACTACTTTATGGGCGGCGTGTGGGTCGACAAGGACGGCCGCACCTCGATGCCCGAGCTCTATGCCGCGGGCGAGACGGCTTGCAACGGCGTTCACGGCAAGAACCGCCTAGCTTCCAACAGCCTGCTCGAGTCCCTAGTCTGGGGTCGTCGCGCTGCTTGGCGTATGCGCACCGGCGAGTCGCTGGCCGTGGAGCAGGCGGGCGAGCCCGCGCTCGATGGCCGTCATCGCGCCCTGAGCGCCGACACCCTGGCAATCGATGATTTAGCCCGTGCCGCCAGCACGCAGGCCGTGGAGGAGTAGACCATGAATCCCATTACCATGAAACTCGTCGTCGATGATCTGATTCTGCAGGCTCTGCGCGAGGACATTACGTTTGAGGACGTGAGCACGGCGAGCGTGTGCCCCACGGCGCGTCCCGCTACCGTTGAGCTTATCGCCAAGGCCGATGGCATCATCGCCGGCTTGGATGTGTTCGCCCGCACCTTTGAGCTGCTGGATTCGCAGAGCTCGGTGCTGCTCGACGTTGCCGATGGCGACGAGGTGCACGCCGGCGACCATGTGGGTCAGGTGCGCGGCGATGCGCGCGTGTTGCTTTCGGGCGAGCGCGTGGCGCTCAACTACCTGCAGCGCATGAGCGGCATCGCTACCTACACGCACAGCATGGCCGCGGCGCTCGAGGGAACCAAGACCGTGCTCGTCGACACGCGCAAGACCACGCCGGGCATGCGCGTCTTCGAGAAGGCCGCGGTCGAGATCGGCGGCGGCAGCAACCACCGTTACAACCTGTCGACGGCCGTCATGCTCAAGGACAACCACATCGATGCCGCCGGTGGCGTGACGCGTGCGATCGAGATGGCGCGCGCCCATGCATCGTTTACCACGACGGTCGAGATCGAGTGCGAGAACCTGGACATGGTGCGCGAGGCCGTGGAGGCCGGCGCCGACATCATCATGTTCGACAACATGACCCATGACGACATGGCCGCCGCTATCGAGCTTATCGCCGGTCGCGCCAAGACCGAGTGCTCGGGCAACGTGGACGCCAGCAATATCCGCGCCCTGGCTGATCTGGGCGTCGACTACATTAGCTCGGGCGCCCTGACGCACTCCGCGCCGATCCTCGACCTCTCGCTTAAGCGCCTGCGTCTGCTGGACGGTAAATAATGGACGCCCGCGAGCGTCGCCGTGCCATCATGGCCGTGCTCGAGGGGGCCAAGGGGCCCGTATCGGGCAGCACGCTTGCCCGCGAGGTGGGTGTGAGCCGCCAGATCGTGGTGCAGGACATCGCCCTGCTGCGCGCTGATGGGCACGATATCGTGGCGACCAACCGCGGCTACGTGTTGCGGGAGGCGCCCAGCAGCCCCGCCGTGCCTACGCGCTTGGTCAAGGTTCGCCACGGCGTGGAGCAGGCAGGCGATGAGCTCACGAGTATCGTCGACGCCGGCGGCGCCGTGCTCAACGTAATCGTCAATCACCGCGTGTACGGTAAGATTACGGCCGACCTGGACATCCGCAATCGTCGCGATGTCGAGCGCTATCTGCGCGATATCGAGAGTGGCAAGAGCTTTCCGCTGCTAACGGTGACGAGCGGCTATCACTTCCATCGCATTGCGGCGGAGGACGAACAGACCCTCGACGAGATCGAGGCGATGCTCAAGGAGAAAGGCTACCTAGCAGACCTCATGCCTTACGAGGACGATCTATCGTAGCCGACGCTGCAAACGCCCCTAAGCGGCAATCTGCAGCGGTGCCAAATTAGTTATCCGCACAAAAAAAGGAGGCCTCCGCGGCGATGCGGAGGCCTCCTTTTTTGTGCACGGTGTACTTTTGAGTGTGCAAGTGGGGAGTTGTTACTCCTCGACGATCTCGGTGATCGCGCCAGCGGGGCAAGCGTCCTGGCAAGCGCCACAGGCGACGCAGGAGTCCTCGTCAGCGACGGTAGCGACGTCCTGGAGCTCCAGAACGCCAGCGGGGCAGGAGTCGACGCAAACGCCACAAGCGATGCACTCGTCGGCATCAATTACGGGATGAGCCATGGTAGTTTCCTCTCTGTTGACCGACGCTACAGGCGATGCGCGCCGGTTTGATTCGGGCAAAAACATACCACGGGAGCGACCGTTTGCAATACCCTCTGACCGGCATCTTCATACCGTTCGCCGAGTATGCCAAGGTTTACTAAAAAACGTGCAGGTGGGGCCGTTGAGCTGCGTAAATGTTAGCTAAAGGTGACTTGAAATATTGAGCTATTGGGCGCGCCTGCGGAAAGGGCATCCCGTTATTTGGCCGAAAACCGGGTCGCAGTTTCCGGTTGGGCCCGCTAGCGGAAACTGCGACCCGGTATCAGCTCTCAAAACGGGACGAGCTTTCCGCAAGGCAGCCCCAGGCACCCTCGGACCCAAGCCTCAGCCATCTCTACATAGATCTCGATAGATTTGCCTAGAACTCAAACAGCGCATCTACCTGCGCATTTAAGAACCTAAACTCTCGGCAATAAGAAATCTTATATGAATTGACTTAGATTTTGTATATTCCGGCCCATAAGGGGATACACTACATCCTGAAAGACAAGCCGAAACACCGCTCGGCAGACCGCCGAGTCGGTGCAAACGCACAAGAGAGAGGGAATTTCTAATGGGCAAGATTCTTGGTATCGACCTTGGTACTACTAACTCCGCAATGGCCGTCCTCGAGGGCGGTTCTCCGACCATTATCGTGAACGCCGAGGGCGACCGCACCACCCCGTCCGTCGTGGGCTTCCGTGCCGACGGCGACCGCGTCGTGGGTAAGGCCGCTAAGAACCAGGCTGTCACCAACCCCAAGAACACCGTGTTCTCCATCAAGCGCTTCATGGGCCGCAAGTACTCCGAGTGCACCTCCGAGATCAAGACCGTGCCGTACGAGGTCAAGGAGGGCCAGGGTGGCCGTGCCGTCGTCGACATCGAGGGCAAGGATTACACCGCCGAGCAGGTGAGCGCCATGACGCTCGCCAAGATGAAGGCCGACGCCGAGAAGTATCTGGGCGAGACCGTTACCGACGCCGTCATCACCGTCCCGGCCTACTTCAACGACGCCCAGCGTCAGGCCACCAAGGACGCCGGTAAGATCGCCGGCCTCAACGTCAAGCGTATCGTCAACGAGCCGACCGCTGCTGCTCTTGCCTATGGCCTGGACAAGCAGGGCACCGACCAGCGCATCCTGGTCTTCGACCTGGGCGGCGGCACCTTCGACGTCTCCATCCTCGACCTCGCCGACGGCGTGTTTGAGGTTCTGTCCACCTCGGGCGACAACCACCTGGGCGGCGATGACTGGGATCAGCGCGTCATCGACTGGATGGCCGATAAGTTCCAGCAGGAGAACGGTGTCGACCTGCGTCAGGACCCCATGGCCCTGCAGCGTCTGAAGGAGGCCGCCGAGAACGCCAAGAAGGAGCTCTCCGCCGCCCAGCAGACCACCATCAACCTGCCGTTCATTACCATGAACCAGTCCGGCCCGCTGCACCTCAACTACACGCTGACCCGCGCCGAGTTCGAGAAGATCACCCGCGACCTGCTCGAGCGCTGCAAGCAGCCTGTCACCAACGCCCTGCGCGACGCTAAGCTCAAGCTCTCCGATTTGACCGAGGTCATCCTCGTCGGCGGCTCCACCCGTATGCCCGCTGTCCAGGAGCTCGTCAAGACCATGACCGGCAAGCAGCCCAACATGTCCGTGAACCCCGACGAGGTCGTTGCCGACGGTGCTGCCGTCCAGGGCGGCGTGCTCACCGGCGACGTCGAGGGCATCCTGCTGCTCGACGTTACCCCGCTGTCGCTGGGCGTCGAGACCATGGGCGGCATCATGACCAAGATGATCGACCGCAACACCACGATCCCGACCTCCAAGACCGAGGTCTACTCCACCGCTGCCGACAACCAGACCAGCGTCGAGATCAACGTGCTCCAGGGCGAGCGCGAGCTTGCCCGCGACAACAAGTCGCTCGGTAAGTTCCAGCTGACCGGCATCCCGGCTGCCCGCCGCGGCGTGCCGCAGATCGAGGTCACTTTCGACATCGACGCCAACGGCATCGTCAAGGTCTCCGCTAAGGACAAGGGCACCGGCAAGGAGCAGCAGATCACCATTTCCGGCTCCACCGCTCTGTCCGACGACGAAGTCGATCGTATGGTCAAGGACGCCGAGGCTCATGCCGAGGAGGACAAGAAGCAGAAGGAAGAGGTCGAGGTCCGCAACCAGACCGACAGCCTGTGCTACTCCACCGAGCAGACCCTCAACGAGCTGGGCGACAAGGTTTCCGCCGACGTGAAGTCCAAGGCCGAGGCCGCTATCGCCGACGCCAAGAAGGCGCTCGAGGGCTCTGACGTCGAGGCCATCAAGGCCGCCGGCGAGTCCCTGCAGTCCGTGGCCTACGAGCTGGCCCAGGTTGTCTACGCCGACGCTCAGCAGCAGACCGACGGTGCCGCCGGCGCCCAGCCTGCCGACGATGACGTCGTCGACGCCGACTACGAGGTTGTGGACGACGAGGACAAGTAATCATGTCCGCCCGTAAAGCTCGCACGGAGGCGGCCGCCGTTGGTGCCGCCCCCGTTGACTCTGAGGAGAAGGACGTGAAGATTCCCGTAGAGGCCGCAGACGTTACCGAGGCCAACGAGGCCCCGGCCGCCGAGGCTGCCGAGAACCAAGTAGAGGATTCTAACAAGGAGGCGACGATGACCGAGGACGAGATGGTGGAAGCCGCTATCCGCGCCGGTGAGGAAGCCGCCGACAACGACTTTAAGCTCAAGTTCGAGCAGGCTCAGAAAGAGCTTGCCGACGTGCGCAACGAGCTCGATGCTGCGGCAGAGGCTCAGAAGGCCGCCGAGGACAAGGCAAAGGACGCCACCGAGCGCACCGCCCGTCTGCAGGCCGACTGGGAGAACTTCCGTCGCCGCACCGCCAATGAGCGTATCGCCGAGCGCGAGCGCGCGACCGAGAAGCTCGTCACCGCGCTGCTGCCGGTGGTCGACGATATCGAGCGTGCGATCGACCATGCCCGCAGCCAGGAGCTTGCCGACGACTTTAAGCAGTTCGTCGACGGTGTCGACGCGGTGCATGCCAAGCTGCTCGATGTGTTTGCGCACGAGGGCGTTGAGCCCATCGACCCCAAGGGCGAGGCGTTCGATCCGCTCGAGCACCAAGCCGTGGGTCGCGTCGAGGACGCGTCGCAGTACGATGAGACCGTCAACGACGTGTACCAGAAGGGCTACCGCATGGCGGATCGCATCCTGCGTTCCGCGATGGTGACGGTGACCTACGGCGGCGAGAAACGCCCCGCACCGGAGCCCGAAGCGGCGCCCGAGGATGCTGCGGCCGATACGGCCGAGAGCACCGAGGAGTAATTGAGAAGGGCCCCGGGGCAACACCCGGGGCCCTTTCTGGCCTAGTGCCATATGAAAGCATGAGCCGCCGCCCGCTGGGCGGCGGATGAAACAGGAGAGGAGCTACGATGGCTGCAGGCAAAACCTTCTATGACATCCTGGGCGTATCCAAGAGCGCCTCCGACAAAGAGATCAAGAGCGCGTTTCGCAAGCTCGCGCAAAAATATCACCCCGATGCCGGCGGTGACGAGGCCAAGTTCAAGGAGATCAGCGAGGCCTACGAGACGCTTTCGGACGAGAAGAAGCGCAAAGAGTACGACCAGATGCTCATGTTTGGCGGCATGCCGGGCGCGGGCGGCGCGTATGGCGGCGGCTACGGTGCCGGCGCGGGTGCCAGCGGCTGGGGCGACATCTTCGACAGCATCTTTAGCGGCAACGGCGCCTGGGGCAGCGATTGGGGCTCGGGCTTTGCCGGGGCTGCGGGCGCTGCCGGTGCCGGCGCGGGTCGCAGCCGTGCTCGCAAGGGCGGCGACCTGTCGCTGACCGTCGATGTGACGGCCGAGGACGCGTTTCGCGGCGTGACGCACAAGGTCACCTATCGCATTCCCTCGACAGGCGAGCAGCAGACCATTACGGTCTCGGTGCCCGCGGGCGCGGTCGACGGCGGCAAGCTACGCTACAAGCGTCGCGGCGAGTATGGCGTTGCCGGCGGCGAGCGCGGCGACCTGGTCGTGACCACGCATGTGGAGGAGCACCCGCTGTTTAAGCGCAAGGGTGCCGATGTGACCATGGAGGTGCCGATCTCGGTCTACGAGGCGGCGCTCGGCTGCACGGTTGATGTGCCCACGCCCGGCGGCGCGACGGTTCGTCTGAAGGTGCCCGCTGGCACCCAGACGGGCAAGAAGTTCCGCTTTAAGGAGATGGGTGCGCCCGACGTCAAGCACCGTGGCCGCACAGGCGCGCTGCTCGTCGAAATCAAGGTACAGGTCCCCACGAACCTGTCCGATGACGAGCGCGATGCTATGACCAAGCTGCGCGAGGCCGACACGCGCGATTATCGCGAGAAGGTCAACCGTTACAAGGCGACGTACTAGGGCGGTCGTGGCGCACACCCGCGCCCGCGGGCTTATGATGGACGATAACGAGACGGAAAGGGGTCAGGTAGCATGGCCGAGGACAATAGGAATAAACCGCTGTACATGATCAGCGTGGCGGCCGAGTTGACCGGCATGCATCCGCAGACTCTGCGCGTCTACGAGTCCAAGGGCCTGGTGAACCCCCAGCGCTCGGGCGGCAACACGCGTCTGTATTCGCGTGCCGATATCGAGCGCCTGGAGCTCATCAACCAGCTGACCGACGAGGGCATCAACCTTGCCGGCGTGGTGCGCATCCTCGATATGAAGGAGCGTGCCGAGGAGCGCGAGCGCGAGAACGAAAAGCTCCGCGCCCGCGTGCGCCAGCTCGAGGACGAGCTGCACGAGTACAAGATGCAGAAGAAGATCACCGCCCTGGCCCCGCGCGACGGCTCAGTTAACCCCGAACAGGTCATGCGCAAGCTGCTGGGTGCCGGCGGGGATTTGTAGTTACGCGGTTTTACCAAACCGCGTAACGGGCCGACGCTGCGCGCCGCCCAGAGCGACAATTTGTCATTCAAAAGGCAAGGCATGACCAGAAGGTCTATGCCTTGCCTTTTCCATGCCAACTTGTTCGCTCTGGACGTCGCTCGCTGTCCGTCCTCTACCTGCGGCGTTGCCTTGCTCCGGATGCGGTAGTCATTGGGGACGTTCTTAAATGACTAGTCGAGAGGGACGCTCTTGCACCAAATCTTCCGACCCACACTGGGTTCGTCCTTTACTTTACTGAGATAAAGTGAACGTGTAGATTCGTAACCAACTCGCAACCGTTCTATGGCACGATATTGAACGAATGTATGCTATGCGCCCAAATCTTTTGGGCAGAGTGGGAGACAGTATGGTCAAGCTGTACGAGGACGGCATCTACCTGCGTAACGGCAGCGAGGTTGTGCCTGAGGCCGAGGCTGCCGAGCGCGGTATTACGCAGACGCCCGAGGATGCCAAGCGCGGCACCATCGCGTATTCGATCCTCCAGGCACACAATACGTCCGGCGACCCCGAGGCGCTCAAGATTCGCTTCGACGCCATGGCGAGCCACGACATCACCTTTGTCGGCATCATCCAGACGGCGCGCGCCTCGGGCATGGAGCAGTTCCCGCTGCCCTACGTGCTCACCAACTGCCACAACTCGCTGTGCGCCGTGGGCGGCACCATCAACGAGGACGACCACGTCTTTGGCCTTTCCGCGGCCAAGAAGTACGGCGGCATCTTCGTTCCGCCGCACATCGCCGTCATCCATTCCTTTATGCGTGAGAACTTCGCCGGCTGCGGCAAGATGATCCTGGGTTCCGACTCGCACACCCGCTACGGCGCTCTGGGCACCATGGCCGTGGGCGAGGGCGGCGGCGAGCTGGCAAAGCAGCTGCTGCGCGACACCTACGACGTTGCCTATCCCGGCGTCGTTGCCATCTACCTCACGGGCGCCCCGCGCCCCGGCGTTGGCCCGCACGACGTGGCGCTCGCCATCATCCGTGCCGTCTTTGCCAAGGGTTACGTTAAGAATAAGGTCATGGAGTTCGTGGGCCCGGGCATCGCGAACATGACGACCGATTACCGCAACGGCGTCGACGTCATGACCACCGAGACCACCTGCCTGTCGAGCATCTGGGCCACCGACGAGGACACGCACGCGTTTTTGACCATGCACGGTCGCGGCGAGGACTACCGCGAGCTCAAGCCCGCCGATGTTGCCTACTACGACGGCTGCGTCGAAGTCGATCTGTCGAGTATCAAGCCCATGATCGCGTTGCCGTTCCATCCTTCTAACGGCTTTGAGATCGACGAGCTCAACGAGAACCTCGAGGACATCCTGCATGAGGTGGAGCTCGAGGCCGCCAAGATCGGCGAGGGCAAGACGCACTTTAGCCTGCTCGACAAGATCGTCGACGGCAAGCTGCACGTGCAGCAGGGCGTTATCGCCGGCTGCTCGGGCGGCAATTACGACTCCGTGGTCCAGGCTGCCCGTGTGCTCAAGGGCGCCAACACCGGCTGCGGCGAGTTCTCGCTGTCGGTCTATCCCACGAGCCAGCCCGTGGCACTCGAGCTTACACGCCGCGGCTATATCTACGACCTTATGGAGGCTGGCGCGATCGTGCGCACGGCGTTCTGCGGCCCGTGTTTCGGTGCCGGCGACACGCCCGCTAACAACGGCCTGTCCATCCGCCACACCACGCGCAACTTCCCCAACCGTGAGGGTTCCAAGCCGGGCAATGGCCAGCTGAGTGCGGTGGCCCTGATGGACGCCCGCTCCATTGCGGCGACGGCTGCCAACGGCGGCGTCCTGACGCCGGCGACCGACCTGCCCGAGGAGACCTGGGACGAGGCCTGCGAGTACACCTTTGACGACGCGCCGTACAAGAAGCGCGTGTACTGGGGCTTTGGCAAGGCTGAGCCGGCCGACGAGCTGGTCGAAGGCCCCAACATCAAGCCGTGGCCCGCGATGGAGCCTCTCGGCGACGATATCCTGCTCAAGGTGTGCTCCAAGATCATGGACCCGGTCACTACGACTGACGAGCTCATTCCCTCGGGCGAGACGAGCTCCTTCCGCTCCAACCCGCTGGGCCTGGCCGAGTTTACGCTCAGCCGCCGCGACCCTGCCTACGTGGGCCGCTCCAAGGAGGTCGACGCCGTGGAGAAGCGCCGCGTCGCCGGCGAGTCCGCGGGCGACTTGGCCGCGCTCGATGCCGAGCTTGCCGGCGTGTTTGAGGCGCTGGCTGGCGCGGGTGTCGCGGCAGATGCCAAGGCGACCGAGTATGGTTCGATGCTCTACGCCAAGAAGCCCGGCGACGGTTCTGCTCGCGAGCAGGCTGCAAGCTGCCAGCGCGTGATCGGCGGCCTGGCCAACATCGTCCACGAGTACGCCACCAAGCGCTATCGCTCCAACGTGATGAACTGGGGCATGGTGCCCTTCCAGATGGAGGCCGATCCCAACTTTGAGGTGGGCGACTACGTCTTCGTGCCGGGCATCCGCGCCGCGCTCGACGGCGACCTCAAGAACATCGCTGCCTACGTGGTCCGTGCCGACGGTGCGGTTGAGCAGATTGAGCTCTACATCGCCGATATGACGGCCGAGGAGCGTGCCATCGTCAAGGCCGGCTGCCTGATCAACTACAACAAGTTCAAGGCCGCTGCCGAGTAACGCACTTAATTGTCCGCCCGGGGCTTACCCTTTCTCGCCCGCTCACGCGCTTCGCGAGGGTCGCGTTCGGGAAAGGGTAAGCCCCGGGCTACATTCTTGCGTTCTCGTTGGGTCTTGAGGGACGCTAATAAACAGACTTGCTTGATGCCGCCTCTGTTATCGGGGCGGCTTCTTTTGTCGAAAACCACCATGAAGGGGTAGGCGCCTTTGCGGTGGTTCCGTTTGTCTCGACCTGTAACATCTGGGCCCCTATTTGACGAGCGGCTGTTACAGATTGAGACAAACAATCGCCGCCGATCATTTCATCTCGATCTGTAACATCTAGGATTGAAAAGGGCCGCTAGATGTTACAGATCGAGACAGTGGAACATCGGAACCGAAACCACCACAAAGGTGCCTGCCTGGCGGGTCCTTATTTCGATGGGGCCCAGGTTATTTCATCGTCAAATAGCCAAGTGCGTGCTGAGCCACTGTCGCGCGCTGTCTGTGGATCGGGCTCGCAAGTTTGTTCGTAGGCATCTTCGGTACACCGATCCATAAAATCGACGACTGCCGTCTGGTCGCCTTCCATGACGTAGATCACGTTGCCATCCGAGATATAGACTCCCGGCCCTTCGTTGTCCACGTAGCCGGGGTCGTATGAAACGTTGCACAGTCTGCTCCCGTTTGCCGCATCGAGTTCAAGGGTCGAATAATACCCGCCATTCATTTGGCCTTTCTTGGCTCGATATATTGCGGCGCCGTACCATCGCTTAAATGTCTTGCCTTTGAGTAAACTGGTTGCCTTGCCGATAAGCTGCTCATCTTGGGTATAGCGCGTGGCTCCAAGTTCGATTCGGGGATAGTTACTGACCCCAAGCGCTGCGGGCGTACCGTCGAAATCGACGGTGATTGAATCGGGTTTGACGATATCGGTGAGGATTTCGATGGGGTAGCTTACGGTTTCAACCGCCGCCTGCGTTGCCGAGGCAGGGAGAAATGCGAGATAGATAATGCCCACGCCGACTGCGGTAATTGCAAACGCTAAGACGAGCAGGCCGATATAGGTGGAGCGTTTCACGGTGGGGCACCTCTCATGCAATATGCAATCATTAAGATAAATGATACAAGCTTACGACAATATTCAAAAGAAAGCAACCGCCCGGAATGAGAGGGCTAAAAGGCCCTATTGGGCTTCGATTTGATCTCTAATAGGAATATTTGCCTCCCCTCATTCTGGGCGAGGGGTCAAAATTGAGTTCACGAGTTTTGTGCAATACTATTCTCACTAAACCCGCTATTTTCACTATAAGCACTATAAAAACGACAGGGACGATGACGAGAACAATGTGGCGTGCGATAGCTAAGCCGTTTAAGCCGGACTCTGACCTTGAATCTCTGCCTCTATCTGTGCGAACGGGCTATTGTCGGTTCTCGATTCCATCACTGCGTTCTCGTTGGGTCTGGGGATCGCCAAACGTAGACTGGGCTTGATACCGCCTCTTTTTATTGGGGCGGTTTCTTTGTTGGACCACCACGAAGGTGCCTGTCCCCTTTGTGGTGGTTTTCGGTCTGTCTCGATCTGTAACATCTTGGCCGCTAAAAGTGGGCCTGGTGTTACGGATTTAGATTTTCGATTCGGGTGTCTTCTGTTTGTCTCAATCTGTAACAGGTAGAGCTCTATTTGCCGAGTAGTTGTTACAGATTGAGACAAGCGGGCGCCGCTGGTCATTTCATCTTGATTTGTAACATCTGGAGCCATAAACAGTCGCTAGATGTTACAGATTGAGATAGTAAGGGGACGAGACTGTAGCGGGTGAGCGTGCCTGCTCCCTATCACTTAATCACTCAGAAAATCTTATATATAGAGACTTAGATTTGTGTATAAGATCGCGCAAAGCTGGCAACAATACTTCTCGAACAACGTGAAGCCGCCCCGTAGGGCGGCCACCCCAAGAGAGGTGATTCCATGAGAATCGATAAGCTAGCAATGACGTCGCGCGAGGCGCTGCAGACCGCCATGAGTACGGCTGCCGACGCGCAGGCCGGCGCGGTGGAGCCGATTCACCTGCTGTCTGCCCTGCTTGGTGCCGGTGAGCGCAACATCTCCGTGATTATCGAGCGCATCGGTGCCGACCCGGCTCAGCTCGCACGCTCCACGCAGGATGCCATCGACCACGCGCCCAAGGTTTCGGGCGAGGGCCAGCAGATGGGCCTGTCCAACGAGCTTGTCCGCGTCATCGAGAAGGCCGAGAAGAAGGCCACCAAGATGGGCGACAGCTTTGTAGTGACTGAGCATCTGCTGATGGCGCTTGCCGAGGACAAGGGCGAGGCGGGCCGCGTGTTGCGCGACGCCGGCGTCACCAAGGAGCGCATCGAGCAGGTCTACGAAGAGCTGCGTGGCGATGACCGCGTGACGTCTGCCGAGGACAAGACCCAGTTTGAGGCGCTGGAGCAGTACGGCCGCAATATCTGTGACCTGGCCCGCGCCGGCAAGCTCGATCCGGTCATCGGTCGTACCGACGAGATTCGCCGTACCATCCAGGTCCTGTCCCGCCGCACCAAGAACAACCCCGTGCTCATTGGCGAGCCGGGCGTCGGCAAGACGGCTATCGTCGAGGGCATCGCCCAGCGTATCGTGGCCGGCGACGTGCCGAGCACCCTGCGCGACCGCGACCTCATCGAGCTCGACATGAGCGCGCTGGTCGCCGGCGCCAAGTACCGCGGCGAGTTCGAGGACCGCTTGAAGGCTGTGCTCAAAGAAGTGCAAAAATCCGAAGGCAAGGTCATCCTGTTCATCGATGAGCTTCACACCATCGTGGGCGCGGGTGCCACCGAGGGCTCCATGGACGCCGGCAACATCCTCAAGCCGGCGCTCGCCCGTGGCGACCTGCATGCAATCGGCGCGACCACGCTCGACGAGTATCGCAAGTACATCGAGAAGGACGCGGCGCTCGCCCGTCGTTTCCAGACCGTTATGGTGAGCGAGCCTACCGTCGAGGACACCATCTCGATTCTGCGTGGCCTCAAGGAGAAGTACGAGATCTTCCACGGCGTGCACATCACCGATAACGCGCTCGTGGCAGCTGCCGACCTCTCCGATCGCTACATCGCCGACCGCTTCCTGCCCGACAAGGCCATCGACCTGGTCGACGAGGCCGCAAGCCGCCTGCGCATGGAGCTCGACAGCATGCCGGTCGAGATCGACGCCACCACGCGTCAGCTCACCCAGCTGCAGATCGAGGAACAGGCGCTCATGAAGGAGACCGACGACGCCTCCAAGGAGCGTCTGGGGGCCCTGCGCCAAGAGATCGCCGAGGTCCAAGAAAAGCTCAACGTGCAAAAGGCCGGCTGGCTCAACCAGAAGAACGCCATCGACCACGTGCAGGAGCTCAAGGGCCAGCTCGATGAGGCCAAGAGCGAAGAGGAGCGCGCGACGCGCAACGGCGACCTGGGTCGTGCATCCGAGCTGCGCTACTCCGTGATTCCGGGTCTGCAGCAGCAGATTCAGGATTCCGAGGCTGCGCTCGAGGCGCAAAAGCAGCAGGACGGCGAGGGCCTCAACGAGCAGGTGACCTCCGATGAGATCGCTGAGGTCGTGAGCGCCTGGACCGGCGTGCCCGTGTCCAAGATGATGCAGGGCGAGCTCGACAAGCTCAAGGGCCTGGAGGGCGAGCTGCATAAGCGCGTCATCGGTCAGGACGAGGCCGTCTCCGCTGTGGCCGCGGCCGTGCGTCGCAGCCGTGCGGGTCTCTCCGACCCGGACAAGCCCATCGGCAGCTTCTTCTTCCTGGGCCCCACCGGCGTAGGCAAGACCGAGCTCGCCAAGGCGCTGGCCGAGTGCCTGTTCGATGACGAGCGCGCGCTCGTGCGTATCGACATGTCCGAGTACATGGAGAAGTTCAGCGTCCAACGTCTGATCGGTGCGCCCCCGGGATACGTGGGTTACGACGAGGGCGGCCAGCTCACCGAGGCCGTGCGCCGTCGTCCGTACTCCGTGATCTTGCTCGACGAGATGGAGAAGGCCCATCCGGATGTCTTCAACGTGCTACTGCAGGTGCTCGACGACGGTCGCCTGACCGACGGTCAGGGTCGCCAAGTGTCCTTCAAGAACACGATTATCATCATGACGTCTAATGTGGGCTCCAAGGCTATCGCCGAGCTTTCCGGCAAGGACGAGGAGGAGATGCGCCATCAGGTCGACGCGGCCATGGCTCAGACCTTCCGCCCCGAGTTCCTCAACCGTATCGACGATATCGTGGTGTTCCATCCGCTCGGCATGGCGCAGATCGAGAAGATCGTCGACATTCAGCTCGCCGACGTCCGCGCGCGTCTGGCCAAGGAGCGCATGACGCTTGCCATCACCCCGGCGGCCAAGCAGATGCTCGCCGTGGGTGGCCTGGACCCCGTGTTCGGTGCCCGTCCGCTCAAGCGCCTGGTCCAGCGCGAGGTCGTGGACGCCATCGCCGCCGCCATCATCGACGGCACGGTGCGCGAGGGCGATCAGGTGACGGTCGATGCCGGCAAGGACGGCGGCTTTACCGTCGTGTGCGACAACACGCCGGCGGCCACCTACGAGGTTCCCGACGCCGAGTAGATTTTGGGACATGCCTTAAAATCTACTAGCCGTCTCTAAACGCCAAGGGCGGCGGATCCAATTGGGTCCGCCGCCCTTTTTCGTGCGACAATCGATGATATTGAACGGATGCGATGCGAGGAGCTATGCAGATGAAAGACGAGATTAAGACAAGCGCGCCGGCGCCCAAGCCCACGTCCAAACCGGCGCCCAAGCCGCGCGACCCCTATATCCGTGCCGAGAACGAGGACGATGACGGTTACGATCCCTACAGCGACCGACGCCCCGAGCGCGAGCCAATGTTCGAAGCTGACCCGTGGCGTTGAGTGCCACCCAAAAGGCCACCAATTAAGTTGCGGTGAAATAGGGACTGTTTTGCAGTTTGACCAGCAAAAACAGTCCCTATTTCACCGCAACTGCGTTAGGGATTTTTCTACAGGGGGAGGGTAGTCAAAAAAGCCCCGTCCCAAATTGACTGCTCGGGGAGTCGCATTCGAGCTCGGTTGTCCTCTTAGCCACTCGATATCCTTCGGAGCAATAACAGTGAAAAAACTTGCTTAAGTGTTAATCAAGCTACACACAATCTTGCTCTCTAATTAATCAAGAATCAGTATAATTTTGATTAGCTAGAGAGCAAGATTGGAGAATCATGGCATTCAACGACTTGATCGCCCAGAAAATAAAGGACTTTGAGCAGCAGGGGGTTCCGCAGGTCTTTGAGCGAGACCTTGATCTGGGAAACCCACAGGAGCCAAAGCGCGACAACATCGTAAATGTGGTTGTGGGGGCCCGCCGTTGTGGAAAGACGTATCGCCTGTATCAGGAGATGCAGCGGCTTCAGAGCCGGGGCGTCGAGCTTGACCGGATGCTTTACTTTAATTTTGAGGACGAGCGCTTGCGCCCGTATGATTCATCGCTGCTGGCGGACGTGCTCGACACGTTCTATGCGCTGTATCCTGCTGCTCGAACCGAGGGCGCTTACATTTTCTTTGACGAGATCCAGGAGATTCCCGAATGGGGTGCGTTTCTGCGGCGTGTAGTCGATACGGAGAAAGCGACCGTCTATGTGACGGGATCTTCTTCTAAGATGCTGTCCTCGGAGCTTAAGAGCGAGTTCAGGGGTCGTTCTCTTATACGGGAGCTTTTTCCGTTGAGTTTTTCGGAATACGTTCGATATAAGACGGGGAGCGTTTTCGAGCCAGATGCGACCTTTTCCCCAAGCGATGCAGCGCTGCTTCGACATCATCTGATCGGATATCTTGAACGAGGGGGATTCATCGCGACGCTTGAGCAGACGCCCGCAGACGCGATTCAGCTGCTACAGGAATATGCTTCGCGAACGGTCGCTATGGACGTCGTTGAGCGTTACGACGTCAAGAACCCTCGCCTGGCATCGCTGTTCCTAACGCGGTGTATGGCATCTTCGGGACGAGAGCTGTCGGTGAACAAAGTGTACAACGAGTTCAAGAGCAGGCAGATACCCGTCAGTCGTAATTCGCTCAGCGACTTACTTGAGTATTATGAGGATGCCTATCTGCTGTTCTCCGTGCCGGAGTTCACGCGTTCACTGGCAAATAACATGCGGTCTGCGTCTAAGGTCTACGCTGTCGATCCTGCGATGTTTGGAGCATTCTCTCCCGCATCGGCATTGGACCAGGGTCAGAGGCTCGAGACCGCAGTGTTCAACGCGCTAAGAAGAAGGACTCCCGCGGTGAGGGTCGGATCGGTCTGCCGCCTGCTGATCAAAGAGAAGAGCAAAAGCCATGAGGTGGACTTTGTGGCTGGGGACGCACTTCTCATGCGGGCTTATAGCCTGATTCAGGTGAGTGTGGATATGGCAAGTGAGAAAACGCGCGAGCGCGAAATTGCCGCGCTTGATGCCTCGATGGCCCAGTTCGATCTTGGCGACTCGGCAATCGTTACCATGGATGAGCAGGCCGATATTCCATGCGAGCACGGTGCGGTACACGTTGTGCCCGCATGGAAGTGGCTCCTTGCCTAATCATCTACGGATCTGTGGGGCCAGGACCTCCTGGCCCCTTCATTACGGTTGGGGAGCACCGTGATGCGCCCGGCTAGTCCTGGGCCTTGATGCTCGGCATCAAAATCTGGGCGAGGTAGTCGGTCTCGAGTTTGGTCGCGGAGTCTGCGTTGCCGTCTTTGCCGACCAGCACGTTCTTGATCTGGCTATAGGTATAGCGGTTGCCGGTCGTTAGCTCGACAAGCTCAACTGCAGTGTCCATGGGGTAGGTCGACACGGGGTCTTGCGTGCGTCCGTTGATGGTCTGGGGCACCACATACGGATAAACGGGGCCGCTGGCGTAGACGGTGTAGCCGTTGCCGAGGTTTGCCGCACCCAAAACCGCGTCGCCCTCATCGGGCGTAAAGCTCTCGCCGTCGCGCACCGTGACAAGCGTCACAAGCGGCGTGTTCGTGTCGCCGGCAAGATAGATACACAGCGTGCTGCCGTTTTGCCAAGTCGCGACTTTGCCGTACCACTCAACGGGAATATCGAGCTGATACAGGTCCGTTGCCTTATGTCGAGCATCGGCGTCGCGGGCGGACTGTGCCTCGCTTGCGCTTACGGCGTTGGCGGCGGCATCGCGGCGCGTAATTGCCGCCTGCTGGAGTATCTTTGCCGCGGCGGCAGAGCTCGCGCCGCCTTCCTCGGCATACTTGGCGGCGGCATCGATCTGGTCGTCAGTCACCGTGTCGGCCGAAGGCACCTTGAGCTTAAAGGTGGCCTGGGAACTCAAATCCTGCCCATCGCTCTTGACCGTAACTTGGGCCTTGGTGGTCGGGACGGTGTAGATGGTGCCGTCCGCCGCGATGGGGGAGGCGGCGATGGAGAACGTGTAATCGCCGGGCAGCAGCTTGATGCCGCGACCGTGCTCGTCAACGTAGAGCGTTTCGCTCACAGAAGAGCCGTCGGAGTCCTGGCCACTCACCTGCACGGGAATCTTGGAGCCAGTTGAGCAGTCGAGGCCCGCGGCATGCACGCCAATCTGCACCGACATCATCGTGTGGGCATTGGCGGCGACAGCGGCAGCCTGCTCTTGTTGATATCCGTTCCAGGCAGCATAGCCTGCACCGCCGGCGACAAGCGCGACGGCCACGACGCCGGCGACCATCAGATTGCGGCGCTTTGGCGACATCTTGCGATGGCGGACCTCGGCTTCGCGTGCCGAGGGAACGGACGGCAGGGGAATATCGCCCATGGCGATGGTCTCATCGACGACAGGAGCAGAACCTAGGCCGGGGAGCTCGCGGGTCAGCGAATCCTCGGCCGGCAAGCTGTCGAGCAAGATGGTTTCCTCGCTCGTATCGGATTCGGTCTGGTCGTCGGCCTCACATTCGGATTCCTCGTGCCCCGCCTCGTCTTCGGTGGGCGCGGCGCCATCGTCTTTTGCATCCTGATCATCGGGCTGCGCCTCGATTTCCGGCTCATCCTGCGCATCGACGCTCGAATCGTCAAACGCAATTTCGGCCAGCGCGATCTGGTCTAGGCTCTCCAGGGCCTCGGCGCACGCTTCTGCATCTTGGGCCGCATCCTCTTGGCCCATCGTCTCATCTTTCATATATCCCCCAAGCTCAATATCGGGACAACACTGTACCCAAAAACGGGACCCCATAGAGCCGCCGCATGATTTGAAATCCGATTTTAAATATGCGCATGTTTTTGAATAGATGAATAGAGGCGCGACGACAAAAGCCCCCGAAAAGCGAGCGAAACGCTTTCCGGGGGCTCTGCGAGACATTGGATTGAAAATCCTGGCGGGCGGGCCTATGCCCAAGCGCCAACAGCGACCAACATGTTACTCGGCGTGCGCGTAATCAACCTTGGCGCGGCGAGCGGTAGCCTTCTCCCAATCGCTGGTGCCCTCAAAGACATCCTGCTTGTAGGGATTGCGGCCGAGCTTCTTGGCGCGGTAGGCGATGTAGATGATCGCGGCGACATTGGCGACCAGTGCGGCGATCGAGACCGCGGTGGCGGCGCCGGGGTCGAGCGTGGAGTGGGTCACAAAGATGGACTCCTCCTGGAAGTACGGGAACACCTGGGCAAACATGCACCAAATAGCAAGCGTAAAGGCGCGGTTCTGGATCCAGCCGCCCTTGTTCCAGATAAAGGCGGCGACGGTGGGCGCCAGCAGTAGCGCAAAACCGCAGAACCAGGAGTGGGTGGGCAGGCAGTTGTAGGTGTAGCAGAAGTTCCAGATATCGTAGGCGATGATGTAGACCCAGGTCATGTCGGGCCACAGCATGTCGGTCTTGTCCTCGGAGGCGTAGACGCTCCACCAACCGGTCATGCAGAAGATGTTGATGAGACCGGCGATGCCGTTGAACACGTTGTTCCAGCCGGCAAGCTGCGTGGCACCCTCGGAGGTGACCCAGGTGGACTGGCCCAGGACAAAGAAGTGATAGGCGCTCTCGAAGTCGGACACGACGGCGATCAAGATGTTGATGGCGACGATCACAAACGGCCACGCGCGGAACCAATGCGCCTTGCCGATCTTGCCCCACTGGTACTTAATGGCAATGAAGCCCCAGCAACCGGCCAGCGCCGCGTACACCTTGGCGTAGTGGAACCAGCTGTTCTGGTACACGTGGGTGGGGTTGGTGAGCGCCCACTCGGCACCCTGCGAAACGCCCACGGCGATGGCGACGCAGTAGATGGTCATGGCCAGCGGAGCCACGCCAAAGATGATTGCCGCGCCCAGCTTGGTGCGGCGGCCGACCTCGTTGAGCACGATCAGGCCAATAAAGACCATGGCCCAGCCAGCCCAGTGGATAAGGGTATCGCTACCCCAAACGTCGAACAGCATGCTGCTCTCCTTTCACACGCCCGCGGCCCCTCTTCCGATCGCGGGCAGTTTGGCCAAATGTCGTCAGTTCTGGGGCTTGCGCTCCGGATACTTGGCGGTATAGCCCTCGATGTGGAGTGTCGAGGCGATGATTTCCTTGACCGTCTCGTCGGGCACATCGGGGTGCGTGCGGATATACATCAACAACCCCATGATGAGGGTGTAGAACGTCTCGTAGACATGGTCGATGCGTAGCTCATGATGGGCGACAAAATCCACCACGGTGGTGTCGCAGATATACTGCGCCACGCGCTGGACCACGTTGTGCAAAAAGCCGCCGTAGAGCGCGCCGCTGCTTGAGGTGAGCGTACTCGGCAGCTCGTGGCCGCTGACGACCAGGCGCTTGAAGAGCGGGGCGACGGTGTCGAGTGCGCCCTCGATATCACCGGCGATGCGGCTGGCATTCCACTGCTCGAGCTCGGCGATAAAACCGTCGATTGCCTCGTCCATGACAGCGGTGACGGCGGCGTCCATATCGGCAAAGTAGTGGTAGAACAATGAGCGCGTGCAGCCGGCGCGTTTGGTCACGGCCGAGACAGATAGATGCGACACACCCAGCTCGGAACTCACGGTGCGCACGGCGGCGAGGATCTCGCGACGGCGTTCGTCGCCCGTCAGACGTTTGGCCGTGCTGTCGGGCGCGGGGACGGCATCGGCCACAGAGGTATCTGCTGTGTTGTTGCCCATGTTTTGCCGCCTTTCATCCTCTTTTGCCTGACCGTTCACCTAACAGTCTTGAATATTGTTGACGGTTCGTCAATACTATTTTTGACACAATGTCAACAATGGCGGGTGAACGGCATGGGGGCATGCCCGGCCTGCAAAAAAGAGGGGTGCCGCGGTCTCGCTGGGCTGTGGCAAGAGAAGGGACAACCATGATTCTCAACGGACCGGGGATTAGCTATACCGAGCCCGATATCGGCGCTGAGTTCGTGCCGCCGATACCGGAGCATCCGCGCGAGGCCATCGTCAAACTGTGCGAGCACTGCACCAACCGTCTGTTGCACCGCGACGAGCTGCTGGGCTACGAGTACTGGTCGTTTGCCGAGGCCGCAACCGACGAGCAGGCCGAAGTGCTCTGCAAGATGAAGATGCGCCGTCCCTATACGCTGCCCGAGATGGTCAAGCTCACCAGCATGCCCGAAGCCGATATCGAGAAGATGCTCGACGACATGAGCTACACGGGTCTGCTCGAGTACAACTGGGAAAACCCCGAGCACGCCAAGCAGTGGGTGCTGCCCATGCTGGTGCCGGGTTCCGCCGAGTTCCTCAACATGCGCGTGAGCCAGCTCGAGGAGCACCCGGTCTATGCCAAGTTCTTTGAGCAGGCGTCCAAGGGACCGCTGTCCAAGGCCACGCCGATGGTGCCGCCCGGAGGCGCCGGCATCGGCATGCACGTCATTCCGGTCGAGAAGGCCATCGACGCCGCGAGCACCTCGGTGCCGATCGAGCATATCGAGCATTGGCTCGACAAATACGAGGGTAAGTATGCCGCCAGCACCTGCAGCTGCCGTGCGAGCCGTCGCGTGATGGGTGAGGGCTGCGCCGACGACCCGGCCGATTGGTGCATCGCCGTGGGCGATATGGCCGACTACGTGGTCGAGACCGATCGTGGCCATTACGTGACCCGCGACGAGGTTTACGACATCTTGCGCCAGGCCGAGGACAACGGCTTTGTGCACCAGATCACCAACATTGACGGCGAGAACAAGATCTTCGCTATCTGCAACTGCAACGTCAACGTGTGCTACGCCCTGCGCACCTCTCAGCTGTTCAACACGCCCAACCTGTCGCGCTCGGCCTATGTCGCCAAGGTCGAGAAGGACAAGTGCGTGGCCTGCGGTCGCTGCGTTGAGGTGTGCCCGGCCGGCGCCGCCAAGCTCGGCCAGAAGCTCTGCAGCAAAAAGGCCGGCGGGCAGGTGCCCGAGTATCCGCGCCAGGAGCTGCCCGACGCCACCAAGTGGGACCACACCAAGTGGTCGCCCAACTACCGCAATGACAACCGCATCGAGACGCACAAGTCCGGCACCGCTCCCTGCAAGACGGCCTGCCCCGCGCACGTTGCCGTTCAGGGCTATTTGAAGCTCGCGGCTCAGGGTCGCTATGACGAGGCCCTAGCACTCATTAAGCGCGAGAACCCGCTGCCCGCTATCTGCGGCCGCGTGTGCAACCGCCGCTGTGAGGATGCCTGCACCCGCGGCCGTGTGGACGCTGCCGTGGCTATCGACGAGGTCAAGAAGTTCATCGCCCAGCGCGATCTGGACGCCGCGACCCGCTATGTCCCGCCTGTGGTGACCCCGACGCGTGCCGGCGGCTTCGACCAGAAGATCGCCATCATCGGTGCCGGTCCGGCCGGCCTGTCCTGCGCTTTCTACCTGGCCGAGAAGGGCTACAAACCTGTCGTGTTCGAGAAGAACGAGCGCCCGGGCGGCATGCTCACCTATGGCATTCCCAGCTTTAAGCTGCAGAAGGATGTTATCGAGGCCGAGGTCGAGGTTATTCGCCTGATGGGTGCCGAGTTCCGCTATGGCGTGGAAGTCGGTCGCGACGTGACGCTCGACGAGCTGCGCGCGCAGGGCTTTAAGGCCTTCTACGTTGCCATTGGCTGCCAGGGCGGCCGCCTTGTCGGCATTCCGGGCGAGGATGCCGAGGACGTGACCGTGGCCGTAGACTTCCTTCGCGAGGTTAACAGCGGCAAGATCGATACCCTGTCCGGCCGCACCATTGTGGTGGGCGGCGGCAACGTGGCCATCGACGTTGCCCGCAACGCCTGCCGTCTGGGTTCCGAGCACGTTGAGATGTTCTGCCTGGAGAGTGAGGCCCAGATGCCCGCCAGCGAGGAAGAGCGTCGCGAGGCCATCGAGGACGGCGCGCACATCAGCTGCGGTTGGGGCCCCAAGGAGGTTCACCTGGACGAGGCCGGTCATGTGCGCGGCATCACCTTCAAGCGCTGCACGCGTGTCTTTGACGACGAGGGCCGTTTTGCGCCCGAGTACGACGAGAACGACCTGCGCCGTGTCGATGCCGACCGTGTCGTCATGTCGATCGGTCAGTCCATTGTGTGGGGCGACCTGCTGGCTGGCTCCAAGGTGGAGCTTGGCCGTGGTCAGGGCGCCCTTGCCGATCCCCAGACCTACCAGACCGCCGAACCCGACATCTTTGTGGGCGGCGACGTCTATACCGGTCCGAGCTTTGCCATCGATGCCATCGCCGCCGGTCACGAGGCCGCCGTGTCCATCCATCGCTTTGTGCAGCCGGGCTCCACGCTCACCATCGGCCGCAACCAGCGCCGCTACACCGCGCTCGACCGCAACGACGTTGTGCTCGAGAGCTACGACAACGCGAGCCGCGAGGTTGCGCATGTGGACCGCGAACGCGAGAAGGCTGCGCCGTTTAGCGAGTACGTCGAGACCTTTACCGAGGAGCAGGTGCGCGCCGAGACCGCCCGCTGCCTGGGCTGCGGCGCCTCGATCGTCGACTCCAACAAGTGTATCGGCTGCGGCCTGTGCACCACCAAGTGCGCGTTTGACGCTATCCATCTGGATCGCGACCGCCCCGAGTGCTCCACGATGGTCAAATACGAGCAAAAGCTTCCGAGCCTGGGCAAGTATGCTTTAAAGCGTGCAATCAAAATCAAGTTCGGTCGTAAATAGGTAACCATGGCGGGTAAGGGGACGGCGCAGACTAGATTTCGCCGTCCCCTTGCTTTGAGTTTGCATCGCATCAACCGTTGTTGAAAGGTTTCTACCTTGCATGAATTGGGAATCGTTTATCACATTATTCGCGATGTTGAGAATGTGGCGCGCGCTCATGGCGTGCGTCGCGTTTCGAGCGTGACGTTGCTGTTGGGCGAGGTCTCGGGCGTCGTTTCCGACTTGCTGCTCGACGCTTGGCGCTGGGCAGCAGATAAAAAGCCTATCGCGCAGGGCGCGGAGCTTATCGTGGAGCCCGTCGAGGCCGTGACACATTGCGAGGCGTGCGGCCGCGACTACGCGACGGTCGAGCACGGCAAGACCTGTCCCCATTGCGGTAGCGGCGAGACATACCTGCTGCAGGGCCAAGAGGTCATGATCAAACAGATCGAGACCCCCGAAGAGGATCCGGCAGACGCTGTCCCCGACGGCCCTTGCGACGTCCCCGACGCCGTCGACGCCGCCAACCCCCTCCACATCGCCTAGGATTCCCTATACGTTGCGGTGAAATAGTTCCTAAATCCAGCCTTCTGACTCTTAAACAAGAACTATTTCACCGCAACTTTTTTGAGTAGTTTTGTTGAGCATAAGTCGTGAAAATAGTCAAGCCATGTCTGTTTAAACAAAATAGTGACAGTACGAGCACATTCGCACTTGCTTAATATCGATATTAATGAACAGCTTGCTTGTATCTATAAAATACATAGCTTGATGAGCGACGCCTTGTCGTGTAATGAGTCAAAATGCAGTAACGTAATCAACTTGTAACAAACCTAGACGTTTAAACAAATAATCCAACCTTTTGCGGATTTAGCTATAATTCCACAATCCAAACAGGTATACTCCTTTCATGTCGTGTAGGAAATACGTAGACAAAAAGGAGGTTATGTGATGGTAAGTATTGTTCTTGCTAGCCACGGGGACTTGGCAGCTGGAATCAAGCAGACGGGCTCGATGGTCTTTGGCGATCAGCCGTCTGTTGCCGTGGTCTCGCTCGAGCCGAGCATGGGCCCCGACGATTTCCGCGCCAAGGTCGAGGAAGCAGTCGCTTCCTTCGAGGACCAGGAGCAGGTGCTCTTCCTCGTTGATCTGTGGGGCGGCACGCCGTTCAACCAGATCAGCGGGCTCATCGAGGGCCACGATTCCTGGGCTATCGTCACCGGTGTCAACCTGCCTATGCTCATCGAGGCATATTCGCAGCGCTTTGACGCAAAGAACACTGCACATGCGATCGCAAAACATCTCGTGACTGAGGCTAAGGCTGGCGTGCGCGTCAAGCCCGAGTCTCTGGAGCCCGAGGAGAAGAAGCCGGCTGCGGCCGCCGCTGCTCCTGCAGGCGCCATCCCTCCGGGAACGGTCATCGGCGACGGGCACATCAAGATTGCCCACGTCCGTATCGACACCCGTCTGCTTCATGGTCAGGTGGCCACCACGTGGACCAAGCAGATCAACCCCAACCGCATCATCGTGGTTTCCGACGGCGTTGCTCACGACGAGCTCCGCAAGACCATGATCGAGCAGGCTGCCCCTCCGGGAGTCCATGCCAACGTCGTGCCCATCAAGAAGATGGCCGAGGTCGTCAAGGACACGCGCTTTGGTGACACCAAGGCCATGCTGCTCTTTGAGAACCCGCAGGATCTGCTCAAGGCCATCGAGGCCGGCGTCGACATCAAGGAAGTCAACATCGGTTCCATGGCTCACTCCAAGGGCAAGGTCGTCGTCACCAACGCCGTCGCTATGGGCGATGACGACGTCAAGACTCTCGAGGCCCTCAAGGCCAAGGGCGTCAAGTTCGAGGTCCGCAAGGTTCCTTCGGATTCCTCCGAGGATCTCGACGCCATGTTGAAGAAAGCTAAGGCCGAACTGGCCGCTCAAGCATAGTAAAGGAGGGTCCGATACATGTCTGCAATCACTATTCTGCTTGTTGCGATTGTCGCGTTGCTTGCCGGTATGGAAGGCATTCTGGATGAGTTCCAGTTCCATCAGCCGCTCGTGGCATGCACGCTTATCGGTCTCGTAACCGGTCACCTTCAGGAGGGCATCCTCCTGGGCGGTTCGCTCCAGATGATGGCCCTTGGCTGGGCTAACGTTGGCGCCGCTGTCGCGCCTGACGCCGCTCTGGCCTCGGTCGCTTCTTCGATCATCATGGTGCTCGCCCTCAACGGTGGCGCCACCGATTCGGCAAAGGCCGTTACCGCCGCCATCGCCGTCGCCGTCCCGCTGTCGGTCGCTGGTCTGTTCCTGACCATGATCTGCCGTACCCTGGCTACCGCTATCGCTCACGCCATGGACGGTTGCGCCGAGAAGGGCGACTTCTCCGGCATCGAGCGCTGGCAGTACATTGCTATCCTCATGCAGGGCCTTCGTATCGCCATCCCGGCAGTACTTCTGTGCATCATCCCGGCCGAGGCTGTTACCAACGCGCTTAACGCTATGCCCGACTGGCTGTCCGGCGGTATGGCTGTCGGCGGCGGCATGGTCGCTTCCGTCGGTTACGCCATGGTCATCAACATGATGGCCACCAAGGAGACCTGGCCGTTCTTCATCCTCGGCTTTGTCCTTGCTGCCATCCCTCAGCTCACGCTGATCGCCCTTGGCCTCATCGGCATCTCCCTTGCCCTCATCTACCTTGGCCTTAAGGATCTGGCCAAGCAGGGTGGCGGCATGGGCGGCGGCTCCGGTGACCCGCTCGGCGACATTCTGAACGATTACGAGTAGGAGGGGAGTGATACATATGGCAGAGAACAAGATTCAGCTCACCAAGGCTGACCGCAAGAAGGTTTGCTTCCGTCATCAGTTCCTTCAGGGCTCGTGGAACTACGAGCGTATGCAGAACGGCGGCTGGTGCTTCGCAATGATCCCTGCGATCAAGAAGCTCTACACCAGCAAGGATGACCAGATTGCCGCTCTTAAGCGCCACCTGGAGTTCTATAACACCCACCCCTATGTTTCCGCCCCCGTCATTGGCGTTACCCTCGCTCTCGAGGAGGAGCGCGCCAACGGTGCCCCGATTGACGACGTCGCCATTCAGGGCGTCAAGGTCGGTATGATGGGCCCGCTCGCCGGTGTCGGCGACCCCGCCTTCTGGTTCACCCTTCGCCCGATTCTGGGTGCTCTGGGCGCTTCCCTGGCCCTGTCCGGCAGCATCGCCGGTCCGCTGCTGTTCTTCTTCGCGTGGAACATCATCCGTTACGCCTTCCTGTGGTACACGCAGGAGTTTGGCTACAAGGTCGGCTCCTCCATCGCCAAGGACCTCTCCGGCGGTCTGATGGGCAAGGTCACCGAGGGTGCTTCCATCCTGGGTATGTTCATCATCGGCGCCCTGGTCGAGCGCTGGGTGTCCATCTCCTTCACCCCGGTCGTCTCCAAGGTCACGCAGTCTGCTGGCGCCTTTATCGACTGGGCTAACCTGCCCTCCGGTTCTGAGGGTGTCAAGGAAGCACTGACGATGTATAACTCCATCGGTGCTAACGCCCTTGATCAGGTGAAGGTCACCACGCTTCAGGCCAACCTCGATCAGCTCATCCCCGGCCTTGCCGCTGTGTGCCTGACCCTGCTGGTCTGCAAGCTCCTCAAGAAGAAGGTCAGCCCGATCGTCATCATCCTGGCTCTCTTCGCCGTCGGCATCATCGGTCGCGTCTGCGGCTTCATGTAAGCACGCTTCGGCTTAAGACCGAGAGTTGCTAGGCAAGGGCTTTTGAGCCATTGAAACGGACCGCACCCGGTGGGTACACTGGATGCGGTCCGATTGTTTTATATTGGAGGGCGAGGCGCGTATGGCGCAATCTCAGAACAGCACGGTCGATCTGGCAACGCCGGCAACCTGCCTGATGGGGCTTACCAGTCACGGTAACGTGATGGTGGGCAATAAGGCGTTTGAGTACTATAACGAGCGCAATCCCGAGGATTATATTCAAATCCCGTGGGACGAGGTCGACTATATTGCCGCCGAGGTTTTGCGCGGCACCAAGAAGATCTCGCGTTTTGCCATCTTTACCAAGGATACCGGCCACTTTACGTTTTCGACGCGCGACGACAAAGAGACGCTGCGAGCTGTGCGCAAGTACGTGGACGAGGATAGACTCGTGCGTTCGCCCGACTTTATCGACGTAACGACCAAGGGCGCCAAGAGCATCCCCGGTGTCATCAAGGGCCTCTTCCACAAAGGTAACTAGTCATTGGGGACGTTCTTAAACGACTAGTCATTAAAGAACGTCCCCAATGACTACCTGTACTCTTCGCGGGATTCGCTGGGGAAATATCATCCCAGTTTGAACGCCTATTCTGGGATGTAGTTTCCGGAACGGGGCCGTTTGGGAAACCGTGTCCCGTTTCGGGCCGAAATTTTGGGATACAGTTTCCCAGCGAGGTCCCATTGGGAAAGCCTGACCCAGAATTTGCCCGGATAGTGGGACGCACTTTCCGGAGGGCTGTTCCACTGCAACTTCGAAGAGTGGCTATACGCTGCATTACAACGGCGTAAATCTGCTACACTAGTACAACATGCCTCCGTAGCTCAGGGGATAGAGCACCGCTCTCCTAAAGCGGGTGTCGACGGTTCGAATCCGCCCGGGGGCACCAGGAAAATCGCAGGTCAGACGGTGTAAATCGTCTGACCTGTTTTTGTATGAATAGGGGCAAAACTCGATTGAGGGGTGAGCTAGGGGTGAAAGTTCTTTCTATGGTGAGATCATCTCAACTCCATATTTTGTCCTCGGGGCTGGTTTTCAGCCCTTCCCACGGCCTGCGGGCTGGATGTGGGGGCCTTCAGCTATGCAAGGCGTTGAAAACCTAGGTTGACGTTGCTGTGAGATGGGCGAGTTTCCAACAGCCCCCGGCGTCTTCGGGTTTCGCCTGGGACCCTGCGGCACCGTGGACCGTCGAAAACTCGCCCTTCCGCTTGGAAGAGGGCTTTTACCCCTTAAAATTGTCCGAAAGTGACAACGATGCAGGAGGTCCGGTATGCCTGCCAACAAGAAAGAGGCAAAGGAGTTCGTCAAACGGTGGAAGAAGCGCCTCAGTGCCATCCCCGCAGGCTCCAACAACGAGCAACAGGATACGCAGAAGTTCTGGGTCGACCTGCTCATCAACGTCCTGGGCATCCCGTCCAACACCATAGACAGCTTCGTCGACTTCGAGCGGAAGGTGAGAGGCCGTCGCATTGATGTGTTCGTCTCCGATCACAACTTCCTCTGCGAGCAGAAGTCGTGGGGCATCGGCCTCGACAAGCCCGAACCCAGGAACGGCGGCATGGAGACACCGCTCCAGCAGGCCATGTGGTACGCGCGGCACCTGCCGTACTCCGAGCGCCCCCGCTGGGTGATGACGTGTAACTTCGGGACCTTCCGCCTCTACGATCTCGACAACGAGCGGCCCGAGGACACCGTGCAGGAGTTCTCCCTCGAAGAGCTCCCGGACAGCCTGTATCTCCTGTCCTTCCTGACCTCCAACGAGACGAGCCGCCTGCACAAGGAGCAGCAGCTCTCCATCGAGGCCGGGGCTTACGTCTCCAGGCTCTATGATGCCCTCGCCAAGCAGTACCACCACATTGAGGAGAAGGATGAACGCGCGCAAGAGGAGCAGCGCTCCCTCAACGTGCTCATCACCCGAATCATCTTCCTGCTCTACGCCGAGGACGCCGACCTCCTGCAATCGCACCAGGCGTTCGGCAGGTACTGCGAGGGAGATCCCGCGAAGCTCCGCCGAAAACTGGTCGATTTGTTTGAGACGATCGACACGCCCCTAGAGCAGAGGGACGAGTACATGGACGAGGACCTCGCGACCTTTCCCTACGTGAACGGCGGTCTGTTCGCCGACTCCTCTATCATCGTCCCGCAGATGACCCCGGAGATCCTCGAGGCCATCACCGACGCGTCCCAGGACTTCGACTGGCGCGAGATCTCGGGCGTCATCTTCGGCGGCGTGTTCGAGGGCACGCTGAACCCCGAGACGCGCCACGCCGGGGGCATGCACTACACGAGCGTCGAGAACATCGAGCGCTGCCTCAGGCCGCTCTTCCTCGACGAGCTGTGGGATGAGCTGCACGAGGCCGAGGGCGAGAGGACAGTTGCCAAGCGCAAGCAGGCCCTGGCGAGGCTGCACGACAAGGTGGCCTCCATCACCATCGGCGACCCGGCATGCGGCTCGGGCAACTTCCTTACCGAGGCGTACCGGCAGCTGCGCACCATCGAGAACCGAATCATCGAAGACGAGCTCAGCGAGGAGACCGGCAACGCGGGCCAGACGTCTCTCGTCATTGCGCAGGACGGCCCCGTCCGCGTATCTCTCGATCAACTGTACGGCATCGAGATAAACGACTTCGCCGTCTCGGTCGCCAAGACCGCCCTTTGGATCACCGAGGAGCAGATGCTCCGAAAGACGCAGGAGATATACGTCGACTACGACTTCGACTTCCTGCCGCTCAGGAGCCTCAGCAACCTCCATGAGGGCAACGCCCTCAAGACCGATTGGTCCGAGGTGTTCCCCGATGACCTTACTTATCTTGTGGGCAACCCGCCGTTCCTGGGTGCTCGCAACCAATCCAAGGAGCAGAAGGCAGAGCTACTTGAGGTCTTCGACGGCGCGAAGAACGCGGGCAACATCGACTACTGCGGGGCCTGGTACATGAAGGCTGCGAGGTTCACGCAGGGAAAGCGCACGCGCTGCGCCCTGGTCTCGACCAACTCCATCTGCCAGGGGGAGCAGGTCGCCAATCTCTGGAAACCCCTGCACGACCTGGGAATCCATATCGACTTCGCGCACAACACCTTCCGCTGGGACAACGAGGCGGCGGACAAGGCACACGTGTTCTGCGTCATCGTCGGGTTCTCGCGCGAGGTTGGGGCCAAGACGCTCTTCTACCACGCGACCCCGGACAGCGACGAAGAACGGATTCCCACGGCTCGAATCAATGCGTATCTGAAAGATGCCCCTGACGTATTCATCTACAGCCGCAGCAAACCTATTTGTGATGTTCCGGAAATGGCCATCGGAAATAAACCTATTGATGGGGGATTCTACCTGTTTACCGATGAGGAGAAAGACGATTTCCTGAAGAAAGAGCCAAAGGCCGAAGGCTTCTTCCATCCATGGCTTGGATCAAAAGAGTTCATTCATGGCTATCACCGCTGGTGCCTGTGGCTTGGGGAGGCAACCTTCTCAGATTTAAAGCAGCTTCCTGAGTGCAGAAAGAGAGTAGAACAGGTTCGTGAATACAGGCTTGCAAGTAAAAGCGCTGGAACCCGGAAAATAGCAGATAAGCCAACGAGATTTCACGTTGAGAACATGCCCGAGGGAAGTTCCATCATCATCCCAGAGGTGTCTTCAAGCAGAAGGAAACGTGTTCCAATGGGCTTTGTTGGTCCAGAGATATTCTGCAGCAACAAGGTTAGATTGATACCTAATGCCTCTCTCTATCACTATGGCATTCTGCAATCTCAATTCCATAATGCATGGGTTAGGATCGTAACTGGAAGATTGAAGGACGATTACCAGTATTCGGCCAATATTGATTACAACAACTTCGTCTGGCCTGACCCAACGGAACCGCAACGCGAGGAAGTCGAGCGTTGCGCCCAAGCCGTGCTCGACGCCCGGGATGCCCAAGAAGGTGCGACGCTCGCGGACATGTACGATCCAAAGAACGAAACGTTCTTCCCCGAGCTGATGTCTGCGCATAAGGCGCTCGACGCTGCTGTCGAAGCTGCCTATGGCGTCGACTTCGGTGGGGACGAGGAGAAGATAGTCGCCCATCTTTTCAACCTGTACGCCAAGAAGGTCGGTGATAGCGAATGATCCACCCCACGCGTTTCTCCTTGCCTGACGAGGAATACCTGACCCTTCTTGGGGAGGCGGTATACGTATTCAACTCAAACGTCTCCTTCTTTGTAGAGAATCTTATGCACGCCGGGGCTCCCGATTGGTATGGGCTTACCGACATGACGACGGGGCGACTCAAGGACGAAGGAAAGAAATGGCTTGTGAACGAAGAGGACGTAAGAATCCTGGAACTGCTCTGTGATCTTGGAAATGAGAGGAACAGAATCATTCACAGTTTTCCGGTGACGCATGATGGGCGACAGGAGCTCCGAACGAAGGTTAAGGCCAAGGATGCAGAGCGCCCAAACTATCAATACCAGATCGACCGTGAACTGCTCTGCTCCTTCATCGACAGAAATCAAGAATTGAACGACGAGCTATACAAGTGTAGAGATAGGAATACCGCCAATGCCTAACTCCATCTACAACCCCATATCGCTGGAGGTTGGTAACATCCTGAAGGATGTTCAGACGGGTAAGATTGGCTTGCCTGACTTGCAACGGCCCTTTGTATGGGGCAATGACAAGGTCCGTGACCTTCTCGATTCCATGCTTCGTGGATACCCCATCGGTTATGTGATGTTATGGGATTCTCCGAGCGATGATGCGGGCAAGAGGTCCGCGATAGGCTCGAACCAAAAGGTGTATGCCGTTCCCAAGTCCCTTGTCATCGACGGACAGCAGAGGCTCACTGCTCTCTTGAGCTCTCTGTACGGCGTACCCGTGCGAGACAAGAACTTCAGGGAGCGTACGGTGAAGATCGCCTACGACCCCATCGCACGCTCATTCAAGAATGCCGATGCCTCGACCGAGAGGGATTCGCGCTATGTGCCGGATGTATCCGAGGCTTTCGCAGCGAACCACGATAACAAGCTGAGTGCCTACCGCAAGGCGTTCATCAAGCGCCTTAACGAGGCGAATGCCAAAAAGGGAGAATCCGAACTCGACGATGACGGCGAGGATGCCGTCGAGAGCGGGCTCAACGCATTGCTCGGGCTTGAGCGTTATCTTCTGCCGACGCTGGAGATTTCCGAATCGGCTGACGAGGAGACCGTATCGGACATCTTCGTGCGTGTGAACTCGCAAGGGCAGGCGCTTAAGCAGGATGACTTCATCATGACCCTGCTTTCGGTCTACGAACCTGCCATGAGGGAGCGTATAGAGGAGTTCTGCGCCATGAGCCATGCGCCCGCAAAGGGCACCTCGTACAACCCGCTCATGACCGTCTCGCCGACGCATATCATTCGCGCCACGGTGGGCGTGGGGTTCAAGAGGGGTCGCCTGCGTTATGCTTACCAGATTCTCCGCGGGCGAGATCTCAAGACAAAGGAAACGACGTCCGAGACGAGGGCCGAGAACTTTGCCACGTTCGGTCGTGCCCTCGATCTCGTGCTTGACTTGAACAACTGGCATGCCTTCATCAACACGCTGGCGGAGGCGGGCTACGTCTGCTCCGACCAGGTGGGGTCGGGCAACGCGCTCATGTTCTGCTATGCGTTCTACCTTATCGGGCGCTATGAGTTCGACATGGAGCCACTGGCTGTGCGCGGGCTCGTGCGGCGCTGGTATTTCGCCGCAGCCATAACGGGACTCTATGTGGGGTCCTTCGAATCCGAGTTCGAGCAGCAGCTTAACGACGTCTCGCGCCTTGATACTGCCGGCGAGTTTCAGGCATACTTCGACCGTAGACTTGCCGCCATCATGACGGACGATTATTTCTCCATTACGCTGCCCAGCTCCCTCGATGCAAACGAGGCGACGGGTCCGACCTGGTGGGGCTTCGTCGCGGCTCAGGTTGTGCTCGGTGCCAAGGCGCTGTTCAGTACGGCCCCTCTTTCTCAGCTGCTGCTTACCGGTTCGTCGGGCTCCAAGAAGGCCCTGGACAAGCATCACCTGTTCCCAGATAACTACCTGAAGATCGAGGGTTACCTTTCGCAGCGCAGCAATCGAGGTAACTTTACCCTCGTTGACTATCAGAACAACATCTACATCTCGGATGATGCCCCGAATGAGTATGTTCGTAGGTATCGCGACGCGCTGGGAGAGGACGAGTATCGCCGTAACTGCGAAGAGCACGCCCTGCCCGTTGGGTTCGAGGACCTCGATTACGAGGAGTTCATCAGCAAGCGAAGGCAGCTTATGGGCGAGCTTGTGAAGAGGGCCTACGAGCGGCTTTAGGCTTGCGCTGTGAACCTGCGATTGGGGTTGAAGTGACGAAGGTGTTCATATCCTACGCATGGGAGAGCGAAGAACATCGTGCATGGGTAAAGGCGCTGGCAGACCGTCTGTTAGCCGATGGTGTCGAGGCAATTGTGGATCAATATGACCTTGAGCTCGGCGACAGGTTGCCTCAGTTCATGGAGCGGTCGGTCAGGTCGTCGGACTATGTTCTTATCGTCTGCACCCCAGCATATAAGCAGAAGGCAGCGCCGAGCGCGTGAAGAGGCCTCCCGGACAGCGTATAGGAAGAACGTTGAGAACGTCGCCGGGACGATTGATTTCTAGCTCGGCCGCTTGCGCGAGGGCGTAGCAATCGGCTTCGCGGCCGATGGGTCCCGCCTATGGGCGGCCCCTGCGACGTGCGGAATCGCTCCCGCTGCGGCTCTCTGTAACGCTCCCATGGGTCGCATTTCGTCTAGCTCCGCTTGCGCCACCCTTCCCGTCGCCCGCATCATCAGGGCTGCATCGGTTAGAATCGTGTGTGCGACGCATCCCGTGCGCGGGCGGCCGAAGACTTGATCGGAGGTCCCCAATTGCTGAAATTCCTTAACGCGCTCGCCGCCCTTGCGACGGTCGGCACGTTCATCATTGCGTTTCTTGATTCGTATGAGGTTCGGTTTAAGGTCCGTAGGCGCACGCGCGGTGCGGACGGTTCTCGGCGTTTGCGCCGCAAGCGCAAATAAAAACGGCCGGGGTTGCAGCCCGGCCGTTTAACACGTTAGAAAACTAGGCCGCCCGCGCTCCTTAACACTTACGCGGGATGCGTCGTTTTCTAGAAACATTCTACCCGTCCGGCTGCTGGTCCGTCCACATTTTCCAAATCAAATCACCAGATGTCTACTGAGACACGCAAAGCGCCCGCTTGCTGGGGGAGCAAGCGGGCGCTTCTGAGCGAATGTGTTTGCGGTCTAAGCCGCTCGGAGCAACAAGCGATCGACGTTAGTTGCTAGACTCGGAGTCGTCGCCGGAACCGGAGATGGAAACCGTCAGCGTGATCGTGCTGTCGGTGGACTGCTTGCCGGTGGGGGAGACGCCCGTAACGGTGGCATTCTCGTTGCCGCTCACGGGGTTGCCGTTCTGATCGCAGAATGCGATGTTGTAGAAACCGGCGTTGTTGAGCGCGGTGACGGCGGCGGAGATGCTCTTGCCGTACAGGTTGCCCGGGACGCTGGCCTTGCCGGACTTCTTGGCGATGACGACGGTGATCGTGGCGCCGGGCTTCTGCTTGCCGCTGGGGTTCCAGCTAATTACGGTGCCCTCGGTAACCGAGTCGTTTTCCTGGTAGCTCACGTCGACGCCAAAGCCAGCCATGTCGAGAGCGTTGCGCGCCTGGGCCTCGGTCATGTCGGTCAGATCGGGCACCGAGGTGGTGTCCGGGCCGCCAGAGACCTTGTACGAGATGGTCGTGCCCTTCTCGACCTCTTTGCCGGCAGCAGTGCTCTGCTCAAAGACCTGGCCCTCTTCGGCCTCATTGGCTTCCTCCGAGGCGCTGCCCTTCAGGCCCACGCTTGCCAGTGCGGCCTCGGCCTGGTCCTTGGTCAGGCCGAGGAGCTGCGGAACCTCAACCTTCTCGGAGGGCTTAGGGCCCTTGGAGATTACCAGGTTCACCCTTGTGCCCTTGGCCTTCTTGGTGTTGCCGTTGGGGGTCTGCTCGGCGACCTTTCCCTCGTCGACATCGTCGTTGTAGCTCTGGTCGACGGTGCCAACCTCAAGGCCGGCTTCCTTGATCAGCTCAATAGCGGTCTCCTGGTCCTTGCCCAGCACGTCGGGCACCGTGACCTGTTCGCCACTGAACATGCCCGTGGCAAAGGCCACCACTACGCCAATCACGGCGACGGCGGCAATCACGGCGGCGATGATCTTGTTCTTGTTGGACTTAGGCTTCTCGACCTCGTAGGAGCCCGTGGAGCCCGAGACAGCGCTACGGGCGGTATTCTGTCCGCTTACGCCCGATACGGGGCGAACCATAGCGCGCGTGGAGTCAGACAGCTCACGGGTCTTGGTAGCGCCCAGCTCACCGGGGGCGCCGATGATGCGCGTGGGCTCCGAGACGTTGACGGCACGGCCCGACAGGTAGCTGTTGAGCACCTGACGCAGCTCGTCGGCGGTCTGGAAGCGGTTTGCCGGGTCCTTCTCCATGCACTTGAGGATGATGCGCTCAAGGTCGGCGTCGACACCGGAGTTGATCTGGCTCGGCGGAATAGGCAACTCGTTGACCTGCTTGAGTGCGACCGAGATGGCGTCGTCGCCGTCAAAGGGTACGCGGCCGGTGGCGCACTCGTACATGACGACACCCAGCGAGTAGATATCCGAGGTGGGGCCGAGGTCCTGGCCGCGGGTCTGTTCGGGGCTTACATAGTGGGCGGTGCCCAGCACGTTGTTATCCTGCGTGAGGTGGCTGTTCTTGGCGCGTGCGATGCCAAAATCCATGACCTTGATATTGCCGTCGGGCAGCACCATGATGTTTTGCGGCTTAATGTCGCGGTGGATAATCTCGTGCTTGTGTGCGACCGAAAGCGCGGAGCTGATCTGCGAGCCGATCTGCGCGACCTTCTTGGGATCGAGGGCGCCGTGGCTCTTGATGCCGCTCTTAAGGTCGGTACCGCGCAGGTACTCCATGACGATGTAATAGGTGTCGCCATCCTTGCCCCAGTCGTAGACGCCCACGATATAGGGGGAGGACAGGCCGGCCGCTGCCTGGGCCTCCTGCTTAAAGCGGGCGGCGAAGGTGGCGTCGCCGGCATACTGCGGCAGCATGATCTTGACGGCAACCGTGCGGTCGAGGACCTGATCCTGTGCACGGAAGACGGTCGCCATACCGCCCGTTCCCACCTTATCCTTGAGGAGGTATCTTCCCCCGAGGACCCTCTGTTCCATTCCTGCTCCTAACATAACTATTCGCTCAACGATGTGTGTAGTACCAAATGTATGGCCGCTGGGGCCGTGTGGCGCGTTGTCGCTAGCTCATCGGCCGCGGCGCGTCCCAAGTATCCGCTTTGATCACGGGCATCACGCTCCCTGTGCGGCGAGCGCCGCGGTCAGGACGATGCCGGCGATCTTGGCCGCCTCGACGTCGTGTTTGTCGTAATCCTCCAGGGCCACCGAGATGGCAACCGTGGGTGAATCGTAAGGTGCAAAGCCAACAAACATAGAGTTGACGTTGGTGCCGCCGATCTCGGCCGAACCGGTCTTGCCGGCAACCTTGACGCCCGGAATCTGGGCATCGGTGCCGGTACCGGACTGGACGACGGCGAGCATGGCCTGCTTGACCTGGTCGGCCGTGGCAGAGCTGACAGCCTGGCCCAGCGAGCGGGACTGCGTGGTCTTAACCACGGTTCCGTCCGGGGCGAGTATCTGGGACACAAAGAACGGGTCCATGACCACGCCGCTGTTGGCGATAGCCGCAGCGATCACGCAATTCTGCATAACGGTGGTCTGCGGGCCAGGCGTGTGGTCCATGCCGACGGGCTGTCCGGCGCCTGCCCAAGCGGTCTCCCATTCGGTCATAAGCGACGGGTCGGCCATGATGGAAGCCGCGGTGGTCAGATCCTGGCCGAGCTTTTGACCGTAGCCAAAGGCGTTGGCAAACTGGACGAGCGAGCTGGCGCCGACCTCGTTTGCCACCTGGCCAAAGACGACGTTGGACGACACGGCGAAGGCCTGCTGCAGGCTGATGGTGCCGTAGCTCTCGTTGGCATCGTTGGTGACCGGCGCGTTGCCAATATCCATGGAGCCGGGCGCCTGGTACGTGCTGGTAAGGCTGGCGGTGCCGGTCTCGAGCGCCGCGGAGAGTGTGACGACCTTAAAGGTCGAGCCCGGGGTGTAGAGCGCGTCCATGGCGCGGTCGTACATGGAGCCGTCCTCGCCGCCGCCCGACTGGAGCAGCGCATCGATGTTGGTGTTGTCGTAGGTGGGCGAGCTCGCGCACGCAAGGACCGCACCGGTGCGCGGATCCATGACCACCACAGCGCCCTTAAAGCCCTTGAGCGCCTGCTCGGCAGCCGTCTGGATGCGCGAGTCGATGGTGAGCTTGGCGGTATTGCCCGGCTGGGTCTGCCCCGCGAGCGACGCGATGGCGTTGTTCCAGCTGGAGTAATCCTTGGAGCCGGTGAGCGTATCGTTCATGACGCTCTCGATGCCGGCGGTGCCGTATTGCTGGCTCACGTAGCCCACCACGTGCGCGGCCATGTTGCCGTTGGGGTAGGAACGGGCGTAGGTGCCGTCCTCCTGCTGCAACGACTCGGCTAGCGTCACGCCGTCGGACGTGATGATGGAGCCACGCTGGATGTACTTGGAGCGGGCGATGGTGTGGTTGTTGGTCGGCATGTCCTGATAGTCCTTCGCCTTGATGACCTGGACATAGGTGAGGTTGCCGATAAGGATGGCGAACAGCGCCGTGAAAGCAAACACGGCACGAGTCAGACGGTTGGCAAGTGCCACGCGGCCGAGCACGCCGGACTCTGGCGTGTCGAGCAGGCGACGACGCATGCGAGAGCCCGCGGAGTGGTTGCCGTGGCTGTAGGAAGGTGCGCTGGCAAAACGCGTACCGGTCGGGGCGACGGCGGATGCGACCTGGTCATCGGTGATGGCGGCCATGGTGCCGGTGCCGGTGAGCTCGGCTTCGCGTCCGGTTGCCTCGTCGCCGGCGCGCAGCAGTAGCGCGACGATGATAAAGCTCGCCAGCAGCGAGGAGCCGCCCTGGCTCATAAAGGGCAGGGTGACGCCAGTCAGCGGGATCAGGCGGGTTACGCCGCCAACGATTAAGAATGCCTGGAAGCTGATGGCCGCCGTAAGGCCGGTCGCGCTAAAGGCGGCAAGGTCGGACTTGGCGCGGGCGGCCGTGGTGAGGCCACGCACGGCAAAAAGCATAAACAGGATGAGCACGGCGCCGCCGCCCAAAAGGCCCATTTCCTCGCCGATGGCCGAGAAGATAAAGTCGGACTCGACGACGGGGATGTTGTTTGCCATGCCGTTGCCGATGCCGACGCCAACCAGGCCACCGTCAGCCAGCGAGTAAAGTGACTGTACGATCTGGTAGCCCTGGCCCTGGGCGTCCTTAAACGGATCGACCCAGACCTGAAAGCGCACCTGCACGTGCGACAGGAACTTGTAGGCGCCCACGGCTCCAACGGCCAGCAGCGCAAGGCCGATGATGACGTACGAAAAACGTCCCGTGGCAACATAGAGCATCAGCAAAAAGATGGTGTAGAACAGGACGGCCGAGCCCAGGTCGCGTTCGAAGACGACGATGAGCAGGCACACGCCCCACACGGCAAACAGCGGCAGCAGCAGGCGGAAGCGCGGAATCTTGAGGCCCAGGATCTTGCGGTTGGAGATGGAGAGCAGCTCGCGGTTCTCGGCCAGATAGCCTGCCAGGAACAAGACGATGAAGACCTTGGCGAACTCGCCAGGCTGGATGGTGAAGCCCGCGATGCGAATCCACAGCTTGGAGCCCGAGATCGTGGTGCCGATAAAGATCGGCAGCATCAGCAGGATGATGCCGATAATGCCAAAGGTGTACTTGTAGCGCATGACCACGTCGAGGTTCTTAACCAGTGCGAGCGTTCCCACCATGAGCGCCACCGAGACAAACAAGATGATGAGCTGCGAGATGGCGAGGTCGGGGGCCAGGCGCGTCACGAATGTGATGCCGATGCCCGAGAGCACAAAGACGATGGGCAGGATGGCGGGGTCGGCGCCGGGCGCCAGGATGCGCACGGCGATATGCGCCGCGGCGAAGGCGGCGAACAGGCCGATCGGCACGGCGAGCGTCTCAAAGGAAACCGTGGCACCCGCGGTGAGCACGTACATCGCATAGAGCAGGATGACGGGGAACGCCGAGGCGATGAGCAAGAGCAGTTCGGTGTTGCGGCGACTCATAAGCGGCACTCCCTTTCTAATTCTTATCGGAGGCTTCGGCCTCGGCTGACTGTTCGGCGGTTTTCTCGGAATCTGACTCGGATGTGGATTCCTGATCGGTGTTGTCGCGAATCGTTTGCGCGTCAATCACCTGACGGGTCTGCTCCTCGTCAATCTGATGGCGGTACTTGGAAATGGTGTCCTGCGCATCGTCGACGCTCGTTTGTGGAATGCCTGCCTTCAGGCGGTTTTGCGTGTCTTCGGGCAGGTCGGACAGCTTGATGCTGGTTTCGCTCTCGAGCCAGTGGAGCTCGACCCCGAGCGTCTTGCCGGGTAGGCCGCGCCAGACGGCGACATTGCCGTGGTAGGTTCCCAAGTAATAGGAGCCGGTGACGCCCGTGTATGCCCAGATGCCTGCTACCAGCACAAAGACAAGGGCCAAGATGGAGGCGATGGTGACATTGCGGCGTCGGACGCGTTTTGCCTCGCGCATGACGCCGTCGTCGACCAGATCGACGACCACCACGGTCACGTTGTCGTGGCCGCCGGCGGCGAGCGCCGCGTCCACCAAGTTGTCGACACAGATCTGTGCGCTCGAAGACTGCGTGGCGATGTTCTCGATATCGCTATCGGGAATCATGCTCGAAAGACCGTCGGAGCACAGAATCAGGCGGTCGCCTTCCTCGATGTGCAGGGTAAAGTGGTCGGCATACATGGCGGGATCCGAGCCCAGCGCGCGGGTGATGACCGAGCGGTTGGGGTGGACGCGGGCCTCGTCGGCCGTAATCTCGCCGGCATCCACGAGCTCCTCCACGTAGGAGTGGTCGCGGGTCACGCGGATGAGCGTACCCTCGTGGAGCAGGTAGGCGCGCGAGTCGCCCACGTGGGCGATGGCGAGCGTGTCGTTTTCGATGTAGGCACAGGTGGCCGTGCACCCCATGCCGGGTTTGCCCAGGCCGTTGAGGGCGGCCTCGATCACGGCGGCGTTGGCGGCCTCAACGGCTGCGGCCAGGCGCGCGGCGTCGGCGGACTGCGGCGCCGTCTTGGCGATGGTCTCGACGGCGATGGAGGATGCCACCTCGCCGGCGGCGTGTCCTCCCATGCCGTCGCACACGCAAAAGAGCGGCGACTGCACCAGATAGGAGTCCTCATTGTGCGGGCGTACGCATCCGACGTCGGAGCGGGCGCCCCACATAAGCTGCGTGGTGGTGCCGGCGTCGTAGGTCGAGTCGGTCTCGATGCGCTCGTCGGTCAGCGGCTCAAAGCTCATGGTCGAGCCGGGATCTTTGAGCTTTGCCTCCACGGCCGCGACATCGATCTCGGCGGTGTCGCCGGGGGAGACGGTGTCAGCATCGTTGCCCGACTCGACGTCGGAGACGTCCGGAAGGTTGAGATCTTCGGTTACGCGGTCGGCGGGATTGCCGTCCTGCTGCGGCTCGACAGCCGTCGGCTCGGGCGTCGCAAAGTGCGACGGCGCGGGCGTGCTCTGGGGTTGAGCGGAGGGCTCGGGAGCTGTGGCGGGCGCGGCAACGGGCTGCTCGACTTCGGCAGGCGTTGCGGATGCGGGTGCCGCCTCGCTTGCCGGGGCGACGGGGAATACCGGCGCGGCAGGCTCGGGGGCTGCAAACACGGCAGCGCTCTCGTTAATCGCCTCGGCGACGGGCTCGGCAAAGTGAGCCGGTGCGGGCGTTGCCTCCGGTTCCGCGGACTGCTCGGCAGCGTGCGCGCCGATGGGGGCATCGAGCTGCTCGGTGTCGGCGTCCTCGTCATCGACGAGTGCCGGATATTCTTGAGTTACATGCGAAAGAGGCAGGGAGAACACGGTGTCCTCGGGCTCCACGGTCGCAGGGCGCGCCGGAGCGGCATGAGCCGGCGCAGCTGCGGGGGCAGTCGGCGTCTCGGGCATGGTTGCGGACTTGTTCTCCTCGTCGATCATCGACGGTTCACCTTCATGACCACGTCGCCAATCTGGACCTCATCACCCTCGCGCAGCGTTGCGGGCTCCACCAGCTGACGCCCGTTAACGAGCGTGCCGTTCAGCGAGTTGAGGTCTTCGATGATGAGTGCCGGGCCCTGCAGCGAAAAGCGTGCGTGCGAGGCCGAGACAAACGGTTCGTTGATGCAGATGTCCGAGGACGGCGAGCGGCCCACGATGACGGGGCCGAGCATGTCTACATGGATGCCACGGATGCCGCGCGGACCCTTGTCCACATCGATCGTCCAGATAGCGGAGTCGCGGCGCTGGCCGCGTACGAGTCCCACGCCGGTTTTCATGACGGCGAACAGGAAGATGTAGAGCAGGGCGACCAGGACGATGCGGCCTGCAAAAAGGACGATATCGATGTTCATAAGCGACTATCCCCTAAATTCAAAGGTGCTCAGGCCAAACGTCAGCAGGTCGCCGTTGCGCAGCGGGCAGCGCGTGATGCGGCGGTTGTTGACGAGCGTGCCGTTGGTGGAATTGAGGTCCTCGATCGACCAGTCCGAACCGGTAAAGGTGAGTTGGGCGTGACGACGCGACACGTTGGGGTCGCGCAGGGCAATGTCGGAAACCGAGCGCTCGCGACCGATAGTCACCTGTGCGGAGGTGATGCTATGGCTCTCGCCGCTCACGACGTCGACGAGCTGGGCGAGCGGGCGCTGCGGGGCGCGAGTGCTCGCCATGTTGGAGGCGATGCCGGCTGCGGCACCTAGGCCCACGGCGGCACCGGTCGCGGCGGCTCCGCCCATGCCGGCAAGCGCGTCGCGCGAGACGGTCTGCGGCACCGGGATAGGGGCGGCGGGGTCGGGGACGCTAGGCGCGAAGGGATCTGCCACGGCAAGCGGGTCGGGAGCGGCGGCGCGAGGCGTCGGCTGCTGCTGGGGCATGGCGGCGGGGCGCTGCTGCTGCGGGGCAGCAAACTGCTGCTGGCCGGCGCGCGGGGCGCTGGCGGCGCGGCTTGCGGCCGAGTTATTCTGTCCCAGGCCGTTTTGGTAGGCGCGCTCTTCCTCGTACAGGCGGCCGAGCGTGGGCGCATCGACGTTCTCGGCAAAGACCGAGAACTTGCCGGCGCGCAGCTGCGGATCGATCATAAAGCGCACGAGGGGCTCGCCGACAAAGACATAGCGGCGCTTTTCGGCCTGCGCCTTCACAAACTCGCGGACCTCGCGCGAAAGCTCGGGGTAGAACGGGGCGAGCATGGGATCGTCGTCGGCGGCGATAAGGATGGTATAGAGTGCCGGCGCCGTGTTGACGCCGTTGATCACCAGAGTCTGATCCTCCATGTCGCGAGCGGCCTGCTTGGCAAGCTTCTTAAAGGAGAACGGGGCACGGGTGGCACCGAAGATGCCGGCCACGTGGTCCTCGAAGATGTTCAGGAAGTTCACGAAAGATCACTCTCCGTATAGGTTCTTTGGTATCCGAGCAAATATAGGCATATCCCAACGATTATAGAGGATAGGATTCCCGCAACCGCCGCCTTGGCGATGACCGCGGCTGCAAGGCTGGCAATTTCCATATGGTGTGCAAGACAGGACGCCGCTGCGCAGCCGATGCCGGTGACAGCGATGGCGGCGATTGCGGCAAGGTTTGAGCCCTGATTGGCACGCTTGGCATGGGTATTGAGCAGCGCGGATGACGCTGCGGCAGTTGCCGCGACCAGCACAAAGGCGACCCAAAGGAGCGGGTCTCCCAGCGCTGCGGCAACGTTACCGAGCCCCAGCACGCCTCCGGCTGAAAGCGCGACCGTGGCCAGACGGGCAAAAAGCGCGCCCATGCCCGTTGCCGCGGCGGCGCTTGTCGGGCCGAGCCAAAATGACGCGACGCCGGCGGCGACCCCAGCTGCCAGGAAGGTATTGCCGGTCAGACAGCCAAGCGCGAGTGCACAGGTGAGCGCGGCGCTCGCGGCAGCCTCGGTGCGGCCCCAGGCGATCCACCAACCGGACATGGTGGCGGCAAAGAGCACCGCGACGGGCAGCATCGACAGGATGCCCTGCGCCTGCATGGTGGCGTTGGCCATAAGTACCAAAAAGCCCACGGCCGAGATAGCCGAGCCAATCTGCGGGGCCAGGCCGGCGGCCGCCCCAATCGCGATGGCCGCGGCAATAAGTCCGGGAAGCGCCGCGACGCCAGCCGTCTGCATGATCGAAAAGCTAAAGGCGCCGCACGTTAGCGCCGAGATGGCGCGCATGGTGTAATCGCGCGCGTGGCCCCAGCGCGTGCCGGCCCAGCCGAGTGCGGGGTCGACCTCGATGGTGTCGTCCTCATAGGGCAGCGATTCGATATCGTCTGCCGTGCGCTCGTCATCCGAAAGTTCGCCAACCATTTGCTCTAGGCTGCGACGGCCCTCGCGCACGCTGCCCAGACCGGCAAGGAGCTGGTCGCAAAATGCCTCGATGCTGCTGGGGCGGTCCTGCGGCATGGGGGAGAGCGCGCTCATGAGCGCGGCCTCGGCTCCCGGGGGAAAGTGTGGTATCAGCTCGCTGGGATAGGTGGCGCCGCCGATGATGCGGTCGAGCGAGTCGGCGGGCGTGGCCGCCATAAAGGGGGCGCTGCCGCACAGGCCCTCATAGATTACACAGGCGAGGGCAAAGACATCGGCGCGCTCATCGACCGTGCCGGTCTCGATATCGAGCTGCTCGGGCGGCATGTAGCCGATGGTGCCGCCGCGCGAGCCGCCAAAGCCACTGGCGGACGACAGTCGCGCCATGCCAAAGTCGGTGAGCTTTACATTGCCCGAGTGGTCGATGAGCACGTTGGCGGGCTTAATGTCCAGGTGGAGTACGCCATTACTATGGGCGAAGGTGAGCGCCTGGCCCAAGGCATCGGCAATGGCCGCGGCCTCGTCAAAGGTAAGGGAGTGGCCGTCTACGCGATGCAAAAACTCGGCCAGCGACATGCCATCGACATATTCCATGACCAGGTAGGCATAGGCTGTGTCGTGCGTAAAGTCGATGACCTGCACGATATTGGGATGTTGAAGCATGGCGGCAGTGTGCGCCTCGCGCAGGACATCCATGATGTCGCTGGCGGGCATGCCGGCACCGTTGATAAGGGGGATGCGTTTAATGGCGACGCGGCGGCGCAGGTGCGTGTCGCGGCAGATCTCGATGGAGCCAAAACCGCCGGTCGCAAGTGTCTCGAGCGGCTGGTACCGCTTGAGCAGCTCGCGAGAGCTGGTGCCCTCCAAAGGAACGTCCGGCGAGAACCGGGCGGTATGTTGCGAGAAAAGCGGCATGGCCAACCCTCGTGCGTTTAAAGTTCGTTTGCGAGTGGCGGGCGCTGAGCCGAGCCGTTCGCGGTGGCATAGATGCTGCTAGTGTAGCACGCTCGGGTGCATGGGGAGGATAGCGGGATGCGAGGCTGCCTGTCTGGCTTGGCCTTAGCGCTTCTTTTTGTTCTTCTTCTGCTTGCGCTTGGTCTCCTGGGGCTTGTCGCCCTGCTTGGCCTCGGCGGCGGCCTTCTCGGCCTTCATTTTCTTCTTCTTGGTCTCGATGCGGAGTTTTTTGTTGATGCGCGCCTTAAGGAAGGGACCGAACTGCTCGGCATCGCCGCGGACAAAGGTGTCCTTAGGGATCGTCACGCCCTGGTCGGCGAACATGGCCACAAAGATGCGCTCGCCGTCGAGCACGTGGTCGAGCTTTTCAAACGGGAAGAACTGTGACTTGCCGCTCTTGCCCCAAACCATCAGGCCGTCCTCGTTGGCGGCGACGCGGCGATAGCGGCCACCCATGGACTCGTCGGCCTCAACGGCGTCGATAAAGTCGCGGGCGAGGGTGTGGTGCAGGTTTTTGCTCCACCAGGCCAAAAAGGCGCCGAACACGATCAGGACGACGCCAAACTTGATCCAGTTGCCGCCGGCCACCAGCATGCCGATGCCGATGAGCGCGGCAATTGCCGCGGCGACATACAGCGAGCCGCGACGCCTGGGCGAGGCGACCAGGCGGGCGAAGTCGGTGACCAGGTCGTTTTCGTACTGGTACTCGTTGAGGTACAGGATGCCGTCGTCGGCTGCGGCCTGCTCCTCGAGCGCGACCTCGACCTGGTCGGCTGCTTCGGAGGGGATGAGGTTGCTCTCTGCGTCTGCCATGCTCTTTGGACTCCTATCGCGGCGGGCTCGCCGTACGGGTATTATGGAATGCAGTATGCCGTGCGACCGCATGGCCGCCGCGGCAACAAGACTCAGTATACCCGGGGGAGCACCCATGGAATCGTTGTACCGAAAGTATCGCCCGCTCACCTTCGACTCCGTGGTGGGCCAGCAGCATATCGTCTCGACGCTCGAGCACGCCATCACCGAGGGGCGCCTGTCCCACGCGTACCTATTCTGCGGACCGCGCGGCACGGGCAAGACCACCATGGCGCGCATTCTGGCCAAGGCGCTGCTGTGCCGCAATGCCGAGGCGGCGCGCGCCGAGGGTGCAAGCGGCTGCATGCCCGACGGTACTTGCGAGGAGTGCGAGCTCATCGCCGAGGGCAACCACCCGGATGTCTACGAGCTCGATGCCGCAAGCCGTACTGGCGTGGACAACGTGCGCGAGGAGATCATCAACTCCGTCAACTTTGCCCCGGTGCGCGGCAAGTACAAGATTTATATCATCGACGAGGTCCACATGCTCACGACGGCGGCGTTCAACGCGCTGCTCAAGACGCTTGAGGAGCCGCCGGCACACGTGATCTTTGTGCTGTGCACCACCGACCCGCAAAAGATTCTGGAGACCATCCTCTCGCGCTGCCAGCGCTTCGATTTCCATCGTATCGGCAACGAGGATATTGAGCATCGCCTGGCATACGTGTGCGAGCAGGAGGGCTTCGATTACGACGACGAGGCGCTGGCTATCGTGGCGCGCCATGCCAAGGGCGGCATGCGCGACGCGTTGTCCACGCTGGAGCAACTGAGCGTCTTTGGCAACGGTTCTGTGCATGCGGACGACGCCCGCTCGCTTTTGGGCGAGGTTTCGGACCAGATCCTGGGCGAGTTTGCCCGCGCCATCGCCGATCGCGATGTTGCCGAGCTGTATGGGCTCATTCGCGCGCAGGTCGAGGAAGGTAACGATCTGCTGGAGCTGACGCGCGACCTGGTGGCGCACGTGCGCGACGTGTATGTTGCCTGCGTTGCCCGTGCCCGTGCCGAGTTGTTTGAGGGCGGCTCCGAGCAGGCCGAGGCGCTTGCTGCCGAGGCCGCTGCCTTTGGCGAGCATCCTGCCGACCGCCTGGCTCGTGTGCTGACAGTGCTCGACGATGCCGCACTGGAGATGAGGGGCGCGAGCGACGTGCGCCTGGTGCTCGAGATTGCCTGCACGCGTCTGGCGCGTCCCGAGGCTGATTTAACGATTGAGGCATTGGCCGAGCGCGTGGCACGCCTGGAGGCCATGGTTGCCAACGCCGCCGTTCCGGCGAGCGTGGCTGCTGCTCAAGCGAGTGCGCCTGCGGCTGTCGCGGCTGCGCCTGCGACGACACAACAACCGACGCTGATCTCGGGTGCCCGAGCTGCCGCTCCGACGGCATCTGCCGCTCCCGCTGCTACGCCCGCGCATCAGGGTGGCATGCCTTGGGACCGCGGCGCTGCTGTTCCGGCGGCCCAGCCTGCGCCCAAGTCCGCAGCTCCGGCTCCCGCGCCCAAACCTGTAACGCCTGCACCTCAACCCGTTGTGGCTCCGGCTCCCGCGCCTGCTGCATCGACCGTGTCGGTGTCCAAGCCCAACAACGCCGCCCAGGTTGCCGCCGCCGGTGCTGCCGAGACCCCTGCGGTCGAGGACGCCGGCGAGCTCCAGCGCAAATGGGCCGAGGTCGTCGAGCGCGTCAAGGCTCGTCAGGCTTCCTATGCAGGCCTGCTACTCAACGCCCGCGCCACGGCCGACGACGGCTCCAAGCTCACGGTCTCGTTTCCCGCGGGCTCGACCTTTGCCATCAAGATGCTCGGTCGCGCCGACACGCAGTCGGTGGTCCTGCCGACAGTCAGTGCGGTCTTCGGTCGTCGTACCGTCGACTATGTCCTGGATGGGGGTGGCACGCCGGCTCCTCAACATGAGGAGCATTCTCCATCTGCACGGGCTGCGGTATCTGCGGACCCGCAACCCGTGTCCTCGGCGGCCCCTGTATCCTCGAGCGCCAGCGCTCCGCAGCCAATAACAGCGCCGGTGGCGGTACCGATCCCGTCGGCGCCTGAGCCCGCGGCGCCCAAACCGGCTGCTCCGGTCCCCGCGCCCAAACCTGCTGCCGCGCCTGCGCCTAAGTCATCCGATCTGGCTAAGGCCCCCTGGCTGCGCTCCGACAACCCTGCCGGCGCTCCTGCCACGGGCAAGCTCCCGACTGAGCCCGCGCCCCGCGCGCCCGAGCGCTCGTCCGCTCCCAAGGCTCAACCGTCTGCACAGGCTGCGCCGTGGGGATCCGAGCAGGTTCCCTACGACGATGCTATGGTCGGCGGTTTTGCTGCCGATGCCGGCGGGGACGATCTGCCCCCGTTCGACGTGCCGGGTGCGGCGCCCGCGCCCAAGCCCGCCGCGGCGGCATCCGCGGCCCCCACAAGCGACGACGCCCCCGCGGCTCCCTGGGAGTCCAACCCCGGTGCGGGCAGCCCCTTCGGCCATCAGGGCGCAGCCCCGAACATCCCGCAGACCGAGGACGAGGCCAAAGCCCTCATCCGCAGCGTCTTCGGCCAGTCCACCATCTTCAAGCCGGTGGAGTAGCTGCGCAGGCGGGTATACTGCTCAAGAAGAGAACCCTTTGAACGGAGCGAGCTTATGATGTGGGAATATGTCCGCCTTGAGGACGATACGCAGGTTTCGTATTCCGAAGTCCGGGAGGACAACACGGTGAAGGTTGTTGTGGAGCGCCCGCGCGATTGGGGTTTTGACACGGCGGAGTGTATCTTGCCGGCATTCAATTGGGTGTCACACGAGGGCTTTAGCGAAGCGAACCTCAAAGAACTCGATGATTTCGTGCGCAACAATGCCCCGCTCATCCTGCGTTTTGCCTACGAAGGCGGACGAGTCTATGCCTAGTCTGTTTCGACTCGGGCCGTACATCATCTTCTTCTGGACGGGGGAGAACGGCGAACCTGTCCATGTTCACGTTGCGGTCAAGCGCCCCACTGCCGAGGCAACCAAGATATGGCTTACCCGCTCCGGCGGATGCAAGCTGGCCCATAACAAGGGCGATATTCCTGCTCGGGATTTACGCGATATCATGCAGTTTGTTTCATCTAACCATGCGCTGATTTGCAAACGCTGGAAAGAAACAACCGGTGGGCTGTCGTTTTACTGTTGAGAATCGCTTGCTGGGCTTAGGACCCCTAGCCCTTTAGGGGCTCTTTATCCGGGCGCATTTGAATTTCGGACATGTGTAGCGTGGTGCCGCGTGTCTCGCATTCGAGCAGGCAGATGCGTGACGGTCGGCCTAGGGTCCTGAGGTCGACACGATACGTCGCGCGGCTGTCCGTGTACTCGACTTGCTCGGCGTCGAGGGTTGCTCCGATTGTCAAGAAAGCGCCTGGTTCGGCACCGACAATCTTGGAGTCCTTTATCTTGACCTTGAGCTCTTGGTAAAGGGACGGGCTGTTGTAGTAAACGGTCCGGGTCCCGTCGGTGCACTCATCGGTCGCTTCCCATTTGACGACGGGCTGGTCCGAGCTGGCTATCAGCAGTTCTGCTCCAAAGGCTATAGCATGGGTGATGACAACCAGTAATGCCCAGCCGACAAAGAGATAGAGAACCACATATGCAACGGGGTGTTTTGAGCGGATGTTTTGGAGCGCGTCGGGGGCATTCATGGGGGCACCTCCAAATTGCTGTCTGTGACAATCAAATTATACCCTGCCATCATGAGCGCCGCCTCGAGCAGCGGTTCGGCATTTTGTTATCTAGCTGGATGCAGAAAATGTCGGATTCCGGCTCTACGAGATTTAGCTTTCAATATTATGCAGATGCGAATTCAGATGCGAATTATTCAACTTTGCATAATCTTGGGGGCGCATCACGCTCCAGGACATGTATATCGACTGAGGGAACACGTCCGCCCCGCTCGCTGGCCCCGCGCCGTGGTACGATTTTTGAGTTTGAAAGTCCCGCCGTGCTCCGGCTGCCCTTGCAGCTCGTTGTGCGGCCGCACGTAAAGGAGCCATTATGGCCGGTATGAACATGCAGCAGATGATGAAGCAGGCTCGCAAGATGCAGGAGCAGCTTGCCGCCGCGCAGGAGAACCTCAAGTCCCAGACCGTCGACGCCTCTGCCGGCGGCGGCATGGTCAAGGTGACCGTTAACGGCGAGATGGAGCTCGTCAACCTCACCATCGATCCCGATGCGCTCGATCCCGAGGACGTCGATATGCTGCAGGATATGATCATGGCTGCCGTCAACGAGGCCGTCCGCGGCGTCAACGAGCTCGCCAACAAGCAGATGGGCGCCATCACCGGCGGCCTCAACATCCCGGGCATGCCGTTCTAAGACACGCATATATATGAGTGCCAACCACAGTCTGCAAAAACTGCTCGATGAGCTGGGCCGTCTGCCGGGCATTGGTCCCAAGTCGGCCCAGCGCATCGCCTATTACCTGTTGGAGGCCGACGCCGAGGAGGCGCGCCGCCTGGCCGAGGCTATCCTGGAGGTCAAGCAGGAGGTCCACTTTTGCAGCCGCTGCTTTAACTACGCCACGGCCGACGAGTGCTCCATCTGCCAGGACCCGATGCGCGATACCACTCGCATTTGCGTGGTGGGCGAGCCGCGCGATGTCCAGGCGATCGAGCGCACGGGCAGCTACCACGGCCTCTACCACGTATTGGGCGGCGTGATCAGTCCCATGGACAAGATTGGCCCCGAGCAGCTGCACATTCGAGAGCTGCTGGCACGCTTGGGCCACGAGGACATCCACGAGGTCATCATCGCCACCAACCCCAATATTGAGGGCGAGACCACGGCGAGCTATCTGGCCCGTACCATCAAGCCGTTGGGCGTCGAGGTGTCGCGTCTGGCAAGCGGCCTTCCCGTGGGCGGCGACTTGGAGTATGCCGACGAGCTTACGCTTGGCCGCGCCATCGAGGCCCGTCGCGCGATTTAGGTGGCGAGCCTGCTCCTGCCGTATGTTTTCCTCACAGTCGCACGGGGTAGTCATAATTTCCCCGTGCGACTGTGAGTTTGTTGTGCAACAAAGATGCTTCGCGTCCGCTTATCGCATGGATGCTTCCACTCGCATCCTAAATTTGCCCATTCGTTGCGCAACCTTTTGGGTTCGCTGATACACTCAAATATGGATTCGAATGAATGCGCCGCTCCCGAGCGGCGTGTTTTTGTTGGAGGAGAACGCATGCGGCCCGGTGGCACTCAGACAAAGCGCGGCGCCGCGGTGCGCATGCGACGCCGACTGGGCTTGGCGCCGCGGGCGTACGCACTGCTGTCTTGCTCGCTGGTGCTGGTCATAGCTGGCGTTTCTGCCTATGGCATGACCGTGCCGTCCATGATGCAGGCACATGCCGCACGCGAACCGCGCGTGGGGCATGAGGTCAAAAGTGATCTGGGCACCACGACTGGATATGCTTGGGCAAGTGTGGTCGCGCATATTGTGTTTGGCGCCGACGACGCGGACGGCGCCGAGGCCCCGGACAACGAAGTCACGCTTGCCAATGGCAAAACCATCGTGCTCACCAACACCAAGATCATCGATCGGTTGTCCAACAATAGCGTGGCGGCAACGGTGAATAAGGTCGAGCGGCAGAAGGAGCAGGACGCCCAGCAGTCCGGAAAGCCCGGTAGCTCGGATACTTCTGGCTCCGGCTCGGATTCGTCGAGTTCGGGCGGCGGCTCTGGGTCGGGTTCCTCTGCCGGAGGGTCTGGAAACGGCGGCTCGACGGGCGGCAACGCTGACAACGATGCAAACTCCGGTGGCCTTTCCGCTGCTGAGGAAGAGAGCATTCACAGTTGGCTTGTGACCAAGTACAACATGCTCGACGGCTACGTTTCTCGTGCCAATGACGTGGTCTCGACCTATAACTCTACGGGAGATCCCAGGCCGTGCGACAGCCTGGTCGGGGAGATGTTTGTCATTCGAGCCGAGTTCGGTCGTCAGACATTCTCGCCCCGGTCAAAGTGGTATCAGCAGTATGCCAATCTGTGGGGCTGTTACACTAACCTATGTCAATGGGTCGGCCATTACGGCGATGATGACGTCGCGCTCGGTAACTTCAACAATAACGTGGCGGCGCTTGCCCTATGATGACCGATCTTGCATCCACCACACCACAATCGCTCGGTCGCGATCCCATGGTCGGCCTGCGCCTGGCGCGTGTCGACGAGTTTGAGCCGGCCATTGCGCTCGGTCAGGACGAACTGCCTGCCTATCTGCGTCGTTTTACGATGCTGTTTGCCGACGATGCCACCATGCTCCGTGGCGGTATCGGCCGCGTGACGCGTGCCGTCAACGCCCAAGGCGAGGCCGTGGCACTCAAGCAGCTCATCTTGCCGACGCGCGATGAGTTCGACGACGATGCCGCTCACGAGGCGCTGGTCGCCAAGTTCAAGGCGGCGTTTCGCGAGGAATACGAATGCCATCGCGCCCTTTCGGGCCTTAAGGGCTTTCCCCGCCTCTATGGCTGGGGCGAGGTCGACGGTGTGCCTGCAATTGTCATGGAATGGGTCGAGGGCGAGACGCTCGCCCGCTTGCGTTCGCGACTTGCCGTGGACGATGCCGGACGCCTGTCGCCGCTTGTGGCGGCGCGTCTGGGTCGCGACCTGTTCGATCTGCTCTGCCGTATGAGTCTGGTGGGCGAGGGCTTTGTCCATCGCGATATCTCGCCCGCTAATATTATGGTGCGTACGGCGCGTCTACCGCTTGACCGGCAGCTTGCCGAGGGCACCTTTGACCTGTGCCTGATCGACTTTGGCTCGTCGCTGGCGCTTGAGCCTGCGTCGGCCGTGGCCGGTACCGGCGGCAAGGCATCCTTTACCGAGCGCTATGCCACGCTGCGTCGCGCGACGGTGGCCTACGCTCCGCCCGAGATGCTCACCGACGATATTCCCGACCTGCGCGCTTTGCGTATGTCGCCGGCGATCGACGTCTATGCCGCGGCAAGCACGGTTTACGAGCTCATTGCCGGCGTCGCGCCATACGAAGCCGCGCCGAGCACTTCGGGCACCTCGGGTTCGCGCAAAAAGACGCGCGACATCGCGAGTCCCTACCGTCTCAAGATGGACACGCGGCCCGACTATCCTATTGGTGCCCATGCGCCCGGTTGTGATTTGACTCAGCTGCTTCGTCGTGAGCCCGATGTGGCGCTCGCTGCGGCCGAGCAGGCCCAGCAGCTAGGGCTTGAGCCGGATTCCGAAGAGCTACGCGATGCGCTGGCGTTTGTCGATGCCCAGCTGTTCGACGTGGTGATGACCTGTCTGTCCAGCCATCAAAAAGATCGTCCCGAGCCGGCGGCGGTCGAGGCGGCGCTCTCGGCGTTTTGTGACCACTATGCGCAAAATGTCGGTCGTTCGCTCCGCGGCGAGCCGCTCACGCCGTGCCCCATGGATGCGTCTGGCCGCGCGGTTCGTCGCGCGGCGATGATCGGTGCGGCGGTCGTCTGTGGCGTGGTTTGGGCTGTGGTCGTGGTTTCGGCCGCGCTGCTGGCGCCGGGCGCTCGCGTTACGGCGACTTTGGGATCGCTCGTGTGGTCTGGGTCGCTACCGGGTATTATTGCCGCACTGGCGTTGGCGCTGCCAGGCATAGCCGGCGTTGCCGCGGGGGCACTTGCGCGCGATCGGCGCTCGGGCTTCCTGCAGGGCGTGCTTGCGCTTTCTGCCTGCGAGGTTCCGGTGCTGGTTGTGGCTGCATGTAGCGTATTTTCCCAACGCGCCGTGATGGGCGGCCTTGTTGCCGCTCTGGTTGCAACCTATACGCTTACGTGGTTTTTGCTTGCGATGGGCTTTGCCTTTGAACTTCCCGCTTCGGCACCGCGACGCACAAAAGCCCAGATGGCGACTCCGCTTGCCGGTGGAGCCGCAGCTGCCCGTACTTTTGGCGGATCTGTTGAAGTATCGTCCGATTCTATTTCTACGACCAAGGAGGCCTAGGTCATGGCATCTCAAGTTGAGCTCACCCCATGCGGGGCCATGTTTGACATCTTTAAGCGCGCGGCGCATCTGAGCCATATCGAGCTGTGCGGCCTGGTGCTTTCGTCCCGTCCGCTCGCCGACGGCCGCAGCCCGCAGAGCCGAGCCGCCGATCGCTCTTGGGTTTCCCGCTTTATCGTTCGCGCGCCGGTCGGCACGCTTCAGCAGCGCTACTTTGCCGAATACGGTACCTCGGCTGCGCGTATTATGTCGCAATTGGCCCTGCGCCAGCGAAATTCTATGGACTCCACGGCTGTGATCAATATGGTGTGCGGTCCTGCAGGTGAACCGATGGTACGCGCGCTCGAAGAGTGCCACCAGGACACGAATCTCTATCGCTGTTAGCGTCGGAATAATTTAGCCAAATATAGTCGGCCGAGATTGACCAATCCC